>NZ_JBSGFZ010000061.1:0-1195 GCF_053603655.1 Kribbella sp. NPDC004138 | reverse complement strand
GGATTCGTACTGTGCGGGGCTGAGGTAGCCGAGGGTGGAGTGGCGTCGGCGGGTGTTGTACCAGCCCTCGATGTAGTCGAAGAGCGCGCTGGTGGCGGCCTTGCGGGTCGGCCACGCGCGGCGGTGGATCAGCTCGGTCTTCACAGTGGCGAAGAAGGATTCGGCGACCGCGTTGTCCCAGCATTGGCCCTTGCGCCCGACCGACAACGTCACACCGAGATCCTTGGCCAGGTTGGCGTATTGGGCCGAGGTGTATTGACAGCCTCTGTCGGAGTGGAACACGACACCGGGTGCTGGCCGGCGCCGGTTCACGGCGTCGGTGAGAGCGTCGGCGACCAGGTCGGTGCGCAGGTGGTCGGCGACCGCCCAGCCGAGCACGCGGCGCGAGGCCAGGTCGATCACGGTGGCCAGGTAGAGCCAGCCTTCCCAGGTCTGGATGTAGGTGATGTCGCCGCACCAACGCTGGTCCGGCTCCCGGGGCTTGCCGGGGTCGATGCCGAAGTCGCGGCCGATTAGGTCGGGTCGGGCCAGGGCGGCGGGGTCTGCAATGGTGGTGGTCTTCCAGCGCCTGGGGGTTCGTCCGTGCCGGTCGGCCTCGCGCATGAGCCGGGCGACCCGTTTACGGGAGCACCGCTGTCCGAGGGCGCGGAGTTCGTGATGGACCCGCGGCGCGCCGTAGGTGTGCTTGGAGTCATCGTGGATCTGGATGATCTTGCCGGTCAGCTCGGCGTCGCGCTGCGCACGCGGCGAGGGCCTGCCGGCGCGGTTGATGTAGTAGGCGGAACGGGAGACTCCCAGCAGCTCACACGCCCTCTTGACGTTGTGGTCGCCCTGCTTCTCCGCCTCGATGAACGGGTAGACGTTCACCGGGTCTCCTTCGCGAAGAAAGCCGTTGCCCGCTTGAGAATCTCGACATCCTCGCGGAGCCGGCGGTTCTCCCGCCGCAACTGCGCCAGCTCCGCCTTCTCGCTGGTGGTCAACCCGCCATCACCGGTGCCGGCGTCGCGTTCGGCCTGGTTCAGCCACTGCCGGACCGCGGTCTCGGTCAGATCGAAGTCCTTCGCGACCTGACCCACCGACCGGTCACCGCGCTGGCACAACTCGACGATCTCGGCCTTGAACTCAGGCGTGAACGAACGACGAGGCCGCGGCTTCTTCTTGCCCATGGACTCCATGATGAACATCCTTCCGGAGC
>NZ_JBSGFZ010000060.1:0-1295 GCF_053603655.1 Kribbella sp. NPDC004138 | reverse complement strand
GGCGGATTCAGCCGGTGGTTGCAACACCGGTGGTTGGGTAGGGGGTTGAGAGTAGCTGGTTGAGGGTTTCGGCGGGGGTTTGGTAGTTGAGGGTTTTGCGGGGGCGGCCGTTGAGTTGGACGGCGACGAAGTCGAGGTGGTCGCGGGTGTGGACGGACAGGTCGGTGCCTTTGGGGAAGTACTGGCGCAGCAGGCCGTTGGTGTTCTCGTTGCTGCCGCGCTGCCAGGGGCTGTGGGGGTCGCAGAAGTAGATCGGCAGGTCGGCGGTGAGGGTGATCTCGCGGTGCCGGGCCATTTCCTTGCCCTGGTCCCAGGTCAGCGACCGCCACAGGTGCTCGGGCAGGGTGGTGATCGCGTCGAGCATGGCGTCGTGGACCGCGGCGGCATCGGTTCGGCCGGGCAGGTGGAGCAGCATCACGTAGCGGGTGCTGCGTTCGACCAGGGTGCCGATCGCGGACCGGTTGCCCTTGCCCATGATCAGGTCTCCCTCCCAGTGGCCGGGCACGGCGCGGTCGTCGGCCTCGACGGGTCGCTCGGAGATCATCACCATGTCGCTGCGCCCCCGGCCACGGCGCTCATCGGCGCGGCGGCGGGGCTTGCGGATCGCCCGGCCGGTGCGCAGCGCCGTGGTCAGCTCACGGCGCAGCGCGCCGCGGCTCTGCACGTACAGCGCCTGGTAGATCGTCTCGTGCGACACCCACATCTCCGGATCGTCGGGGAAGTCCAGCTGCAGCCGGACCGCGATCTGCTGCGGGCTCCACCGCAGCCGCAGCCCGGCCATTACCCGCCACCGCAACCGGCGCGGCCCGGTCCCGGGCGCGAGCTTGGCCGGCTTCGGGCGCCGAGCCCGCCGGTCGGCGCCGGCCTGAGCCAGCGAGGCACGGTACCGCGGCTTGACGTTACCGTCGCGATCGCGCCGCACCGCACGGGTCGCGCCGTTACGGGCCAGTTCCCGGCTGACCGTCGACGCCACACGACCCAGCCGCCGCGCGATCTCCCGGACACCGACATCCTGGGCCCACCACACCATGAGGTTCTCGCGCTCGGCGAACGACAGATACCTGCCCTGAGGCTCGGACAGCTCCACCATCGGCATCCCGCCACCCTGACGGACCCACCGCCACGCCACCGACTTCGCCACGCCCACCGATACCGCAGCATCCCCATACTCAGCACCAGCACGCACCAGCAACCAGAACTCGCGCTGCACCTGCCGCGGCAACGCAGGACGACCACGACCAGCCATCACAACACCTCCAGAACTCAGGTGTTGCGACGACCGGCTGAATCCGCCC
>NZ_JBSGFZ010000059.1:0-1938 GCF_053603655.1 Kribbella sp. NPDC004138 | reverse complement strand
TCGGCTGATATAGGTCGGGCGTAGCCCCTTCACGAACACCTCCGGAGGTGTCAGAAGGGACCCATCAGGTTCCTTCGAGGGTCCGGCGTTGGCGCGCCGTGGTCCTCCTGACGCGCTCCGGAGGTGGGTGTGGTGTCTGTGCATGCTGCTCCAGTCACATCGTCCACGGTGGTGGTCGCGGTGGATGTGGGCAAGTCCTCGGCGGTGTTGTCGGTGACTGATGCCGCTCGGCATCGGTTGTTGGGTCCGGTCGGGTTCTCGATGACTCGGTCGGGTGTGTTGGAGATGGTTGAGCGGGTGTGTGGTGCGCTGCCTGCGGTGGGGGTGTCGGTGAAGGTAGGGGTGGAGGCGGCCGGGCATTACCACCAGCCGCTGATCGAGCTGTCGGCGTGGCCTGCTGGATGGGAAGTGCTCGCGCTGAACCCGGCGCATGTGACCGAGCAGCGCCGGGCGCAGGGCCGTCGGCGGGTGAAGACCGACGCGATCGACCTGGAGGCGATGACTGAGCTGCTGCTGGCCGGGCGGGGTCTGCCGGTGGCCGGCCGGGATGTCGTGATCGGTGAGCTGGTGGCCTGGGTCGCGCACCGGGCCCGGCGGATCCAGACCCGGACCGCGACCAAGAACCAGTTGCTCGGCCAGCTGGACCGGTCGTTTCCGGGGCTGACGTTGGTGCTGCCAGATGTGCTGGGCACGAAGGCCGGGCGGCTGATCGCGGCCGAGTTCAGTGACCCGGCCAGGCTCGCGTCGCTGGGCGTGGCCCGGTTCGTGCGGTTCGCCGCCGGTCGCGGCCTGCAGATGCGTCGGCCACTGGCCGACCGGCTGGTGGCGGCTGCCCGGGATGCGTTACCGACGGCCGATGCGGCGGTGGCGCGGCGGGTGCTGGCCGCGGACCTGGCGCTGCTGGCCGATCTCGACACCCAGATCGCCACGGCGGAGGCCGAGCTGGCCCGGCTGCTGCCACTGAGCCCGTTCCAGCCGCTCACCACGGTGCCGGGCTGGGGCGTGGTGCGAGCCAGCGGGTATGGCGCCGGGGTCGGTGACCCGGCCCGCTGGCCCAGCCCTCGCCAGATCTACCGGGCGGCCGGCCTGTCGCCGATGCAGTACGAGTCGGCCGGCCACCGCCGCGACGGCTCGATCAGCCGCGAGGGCAGCGTCGAGCTGCGCCGCGCGCTGATCGATCTCGGCGTCGGGCTGTGGCAGTGCGACCCGGCCGCCAAGACCTACGCCGCCGGGCTGAAGGCCCGCGGGAAACGCGGCGGGATCATCGCCTGCGCGCTGGCGCACCGGGCGAACCAGATCGCGTTCGCCCTGGTCCGCGACCAGGCCGCCTACGACCCGGGCCGCTGGCCCCGACCGGCCGGCGCCTGACCACCGGCGCCTGACCACCGGCGCCTGACCACCGGCGCCTGACCACCGGCGCCTGACAGAGCGCTTGACCACAACCCGGACCTGTTCCTCGATAGCTGCCCAGCCGCCGGTGTCGAGGAAGCTGTCAAGGGTGGAGCGCCCGCAGCGCAGCGAGGACGAACGACCTTGACCGCGACGAGCACCGGCACACACTCGAGCAGCGAGGAACAGCCCCCTCTTCCCCTTCCCTGCAACACGGAAAGAGGCCCCGCTCACACCTTCACAACACCAGCCGGCGGGTGCGACGCTGGTCGTGACGAAGGACCGGATCAGACGCCGACTCGGCTATGGCGAACGCACCAAGCGTCACGCCGCATCTAGCTTGGCGCCCGGTCCTTCGCCCCATCACAGCAGCCCGCACGACGCCAGATGACCAACCAGCGCGTCAGGTCGCATACGTCAGCATGGGCGCTTCGGGCACTCGACCCCACGACCCCTCCCGGCCCCATACCACCCACAAAATCCACCCCACCCAGGCGGAACAATCCCCCACAGCCATCACCAGACTTGACTCGACCCACAGCCAGCTAG
>NZ_JBSGFZ010000058.1:1459-2733 GCF_053603655.1 Kribbella sp. NPDC004138 | reverse complement strand
AGTGTGAGTGCCACAGCTTCGGCGGATTGCTTGAGCCCCGCTACATTGTCGGCGCGGAATCACTTGACCAGTGAGCTATTACGCACTCTTTCAAGGGTGGCTGCTTCTAAGCCAACCTCCTGGTTGTCTGGGCAACTCCACATCCTTTTCCACTTAGCAATCGCTTAGGGGCCTTAGCTGGTGATCTGGGCTGTTTCCCTCTCGACTACGGAGCTTATCCCCCGCAGTCTCACTGCCGCGCTCTCACTTACCGGCATTCGGAGTTTGGCTGATTTCGGTAAGCCGGTAAGCCCCCTAGACCATCCAGTGCTCTACCTCCGGTAAGAAACACGCGACGCTGCACCTATATGCATTTCGGGGAGAACCAGCTATCACGGAGTTTGATTGGCCTTTCACCCCTATCCACAGGTCATCCCCCAGGTTTTCAACCCTGGTGGGTTCGGTCCTCCACGCGGTCTTACCCGCGCTTCAACCTGCCCATGGATAGATCACTCCGCTTCGGGTCTAGAGCATGCGACTAAAGCGCCCTATTCAGACTCGCTTTCGCTACGGCTACCCCACACGGGTTAACCTCGCCACACACCACTAACTCGCAGGCTCATTCTTCAAAAGGCACGCCGTCACACCCCACAAGGAGATGCTCCGACGGATTGTAGGCAACCGGTTTCAGGTACTATTTCACTCCCCTCCCGGGGTACTTTTCATCTTTCCCTCACGGTACTAGTCCGCTATCGGTCACCAAGAAGTATTTAGGCTTAGCGGGTGGTCCCGCCAGATTCACACGGGATTTCAAGAGTCCCGTGCTACTTGGGAAAACACTCAAGAGTCACTGTCTTACGCCTACAGGGCTATAACCCACTACGGCTCAACATTCCAGAAGATTCGACTTCAACAGTGATTGATAACTCTTCGACACCACGGCATCAGTGTCAGAATGCTCCCACAACCCCACATGCGCAACGCACGCCGGCTATCACACGCACATGGTTTAGCCTCATCCGCTTTCGCTCGCCACTACTCACGGAATCACAATTGTTTTCTCTTCCTGCGGGTACTGAGATGTTTCACTTCCCCGCGTTCCCTCCAGAACCCTATGTGTTCAGGCACTGGTAACTGGCTTTAGAATGCCAGCTGGGTTTCCCCATTCGGACACCCCCGGATCACAGCTCGGTTGCCAACTCCCCGGGGCTTATCGCAGGCTCCAACGTCCTTCATCGGCTCTTGGTACCAAGACATCCACCGATTGCCCTTAGTAGCTTGTCACAACAAAAAAA
>NZ_JBSGFZ010000057.1:0-6074 GCF_053603655.1 Kribbella sp. NPDC004138 | reverse complement strand
GGTACTGCGACCGGGTGGTCGTGGGAGAGTAGGACGCCGCCGGACATTCACACTGTTAAGGGCCACCCCACACCGGGGTGGCCCTTAACATTTGTGGAGGGTCGGCGGCCGCCGACCAGGACGTCACCTCCGCTGCGGGCGCGGTAACGTTTGTCCGATTACTGCTCTTCAGCATCGTTAGGAGTCACCGTGGCTACGCCACCTCGCAATCCTCGCTCCGGGTCCGGGGACCGTCGCGGTTCCTCCGGAGGCGCCGGCCGCTCTGGCGGTGCCGGTGGTGGACGGTCGGACTCCGGTCGCTCGAATTCAGGTACTGGCCGCACGGGCTCTGGAGCTGGTCGCTCGGGCTCGGGCGGCGGTCGCGCTGGTTCCGGTGCCGGTCGTGGCGGTTCGGGCACTGGTTGGACTGGTGGGTCGGGCCGTGCGGGTTCTGGTGCCGGGCGTTCTGGGTCCGGGGCCGGTCGTGCGGGGTCCGGCGCGGGTCGTGGCGGTTCTTCGGGTGGCGCGGCGCCTCGTGGTGGCACAGGCGGTCGCAGTGGTGGACCGAGCCGGCCGGGTGGGTTTGCCGGTGGGCGCTCTGGTGGTTCCGGTGGGCGTTCCGGTGGATCGTCGTACCGGGATCGGGATGAGAGTTCGTACGAGAACCGGCGGGGGTTTGCCGGGTCTCGAGGGGATGACAAATCTGAGCGGGATGCGTTCGGTGGGCAGATGTCCGATCGCGGTGGGCGGGACGATCGCTCCGGTGGCTACCGGCGTGACGACCGCTCAGGTGGGCGTGGGGCTGGTGCGGGCCGTGGCGTAGCCGGCCCTCGCCGGGACGATCGCGGAGGCTTCCGGCGTGACGACCGCGGTGATGACCGCGGTGCGTATCGACGGGATGACCGTGGTGGCGATGACCGCGGCGGGTTCCGGCGTGACGAGCGTGGCGGGGATGACCGCGGTGGGTACCGCCGGAATGACCGTGGCGGTGAGCGCGGCGGATACCGGCGTGACGAGCGTGGTGGCGATGACCGCGGTGGATATCGGCGTGACGAGCGTGGCGGGGATGACCGCGGTGGGTACCGACGCGATGACCGTGGCGGTGAGCGTGGCGGATATCGGCGGGATGAGCGTGGCGGCGGTGACCGCGGCGGGTACCGGCGGGACGAGCGCGGTGGTTCGTACCGGCGGGATGAGCGTGGGGATGACGCCCGCGGTGCGCGGCGGGATGAGCGTGGTGGGGACTCGCGGTCGGGGGACGACCGTGGGTTCCGGCGGGATGACCGTGGCGGTGAGCGTGGGCGGGGGCCGGCTCGGGCCGGTGGGCCTGGGCGGAGTGAGCGTGGCGGGTTCCGGCGGGACGAGCGCGGCGACTCCAGGGGCCGTTCGGCGGCCGGGGATTCGCGCGGGCGGACCGGGGGCCGGGACGAGCGGCGTGGGTCCGGCGGACGTGATGATCGGCGGGACGACCGCCGGGGCGGGTTCCGGCGGGAGGAGCGCGAGGAGAAGGTCGGTCCGCGGCGCGACGACCCGAAGATTCCGGAAGGGATCACCGGCGCCGAGCTCGACCGGTCGGTAAAGGCCGAACTGCGGTCGCTGCCGCGGACGCTGGCCGACCTGGTCGCGCAGCACCTGGTCGCGTCGGGACGGTTCCTCGACGACGACCCGGAGCTGGCGTACCAGCACGCGCGGACGGCGCGGCGGTTGGCTGCGCGGCTCGGCGGTGTGCGCGAGGCTGTGGCGATCACGGCGTACCTGGCTGAGCACTACGACGAGGCGCTCACCGAGTTCCGCGCCGTACGGCGGATGACCGGGAACCACGAGGTTCTCGCGATGATGGCCGACTGCGAGCGGGCGCTCGGCCGGCCGGACAAGGCGCTGGCGCTGACGAAGGACAAGCACGTCCACGACCTGTCCGAGCCGACCCAGATGGAGTTGCTGATCGTGGCGGCCGGGGCGCGGCGTGACAAGGGGCAGACCGCGGCGGCGATCCAGATGCTCGAGGTGCCGGAGCTGACGAAGCGGACGCGGGCCGACTGGTTGCCGCGGCTGCGGTACGCGTACGCCGACGCGCTGGCGGAGGCTGGGCGCACCGACGACGCGCTGGTCTGGTTCCACCGGGCCGCCGGCGTCGACGGCGACGGGCTGACCGGAGCGGCCGAGCGAGCCGCCGAGCTCGAAGGCCTCGAGTTCACCGACCTCGACGAGGACGACACCGTCCTGGACGACGAGTACTTCGAGGACGAGACCACCGACGCGGACGACGCAGACGACACGGCCGATGTGATCGACGCGGCGGACGCAGCCGACGTGGCTGACGTAGACGACGTGGATGACGCAGTCGATGTGGACGACGCGGACGCGGACGAGACGGCCGACGTCATCGACGCGGTGGACGCGGCGGACGCGGTGGACGCGGACGCAACGGACGTGGACGACGCGGCCGGCGTGGACGGTGCGGGCAGCGTCGGCGAGGATGTGGGTTCGGACGGGGAGTCCAAGGGCAGCGAGGAGTAGCGCGTGGGGGGTGCGGGTGTGCCGGCGGCCGGCGAGCCGGTGGGGGCGCTGGTGGGGGCGGCGCTCGCCAAAGGTGCGCTGCGGCTCGAGAAGTCTGTCGGGATGGTGGAGAAGGGCGAGGACGACGCCATCCATCAGGTCCGGGTGTCCTGCCGGCGGTTGCGGAGCGACTTGAAGCTGTTCCGCAAGCTGCTGGCAGGCGACTGGGCGACCGAACTGCGCGCCGATCTGGCCGCGCTGGCACAAGCCTGCGGCGAGGCGCGCGACCTCGAGGTGATCGCGGAGCTCGTCCGCGAGAACGCCACCAGCGAGGACAACCAGGAACACGTCGACACGATCCTCACCACCCTCACCCTCGGCCTGGAGCGCGCCGCGGCCCGCTCCGCCGAGGTGGTTCTCGGCGAATCCACCCGGGCCCTGCTCACCACGATCGAAGCCGTCGCGACGGCGCCTGACCTCAACGCCAAGGCGGCCAAGCCGTGCAGCGAGGTCCTCCCGCAGCTCCTGCGGTCGGCCACGGTCAAGTTCACCCAGGAAGCCGACAAGCTGAAGCCCTGGACGCCCGACGACGACTGGCACGAGGTACGGCTGCTGGCCAAGCGAGTGCGGTACGCCGCCGACACCAGCGCCGCCGTACTGGGCGACGAAGCAAGAGCCACCGCCGCGCACGCAGCGACGTACCAGGAACTGCTGGGCCAGCACCAGGACCACTGCGCCGCCGCAGACGCCCTGACCGCCATGGCAGTCGATGCAGCGGCTCAGGACGACCCAGAGCTCTCCTTCACCCTCGGACGGCTCACAGAGCGCCACAGGGCCGCGCGCAAGCCACTTCGTGAGCAGTTCTTGAGCCTGTACCACCGGCCCTGACGCTCACAGCGTCCGGAACAGCAGCCCCACCCGCGGCTTCGGGCCGAACGACGTCGCCTTCTGCGGCAGTGCGACGCCCATCGCCGCCGACCGCAGCACCTGGTCCATCCGGAGAGCTGGAAGCTCCACAGCGGCCTGTTGAGGGCCGGCCAGCGCCAGTGCGTCGGTCAGTGTGTGGTGGAAGGTGACGTCGTCCTCAGCCACACCCCACGCCGGCAACAGCACGTCGTGCAGCAGAGTCACCGCGGGTGCCTCGAAAGCAGTGTGGAGAGTCAGCCAACTGGAACCGTCCGTGACCGAGATCCGGTCCGGTACCTCCTCCGCGCGACCGACCTGCACCTGCCAGTCCGACGGCGTACGCGACCGCGCAGTCGCCAGATCCAGACCCGGTACGACGCGGTGGATCGGGTCCAGCGTCAACGGGTGCCTGGTGTAGTCGACCAGCATCGCCAGACCGACCTCTGCAGTCTGCCGGTACGGCTCCCGCAGCTGCCGCTCCAGATACGCCGCGTACCGGTGGTGCCCGTCCGCGATGACCGCCTCGTGCTTGGCGAGCTCCGCCTCGATCGTCGCGAGCACTACCGGGTCGTCGATGCGCCAGATGGTGTGCTCGGCGCCGTTGTACGTCTCGGCCTCCAGCCACGGCTCACCGGACCGGGCCGCGTCTACAGCATCGCTGGCCGCGCCCCCGTCGGAATAGGCGAGCAGAATCGGCTCCAGGTCGGCGTCCGTGGCTTCCATGAGCCGTAGCCGGTCGTCGACCCAGTGCGGCATCACGTCCTCGTGCGGCAGCACCACCTGACGCGTCGGATCCAGGCGGAGCGAACCGACCAGTCCGCACAGTACGGCGTTCCCCAGGCGCTGCTCGTACACGTACAGCGCGGGCCGTTCGTCCTGCACCACGACGCCGTCTCGCTGCCACCCGGCGAGCCGTCGCGCGGGTTCGTCGTACCGGGCCGGGCCGAGGTCCGGATCGCGTGGAAGGATGAGCCTCACCATGTTGTGCAGATCAGAATCAGTCAGCCGCCGGACGATGGCGGGTTCCAGCACGTCGTACGGCGGCGACGTGACGGCGCCGAGCGCGCTCACCTTGCCCGCCACGAACCGCCAGGCACGCAGTGGGTCGAGTCTCAGCACCCCCCGAGCATCCGGCATGCGCGGCATCGTACGGGGTGAAGCATGAGCGCGGAACGTCAATCGCCGCCGCCGCTGTCGGCGTGTGACGAACCGCTCGCGAGCCGGTACGACGTGGCGCTGCTGGACCTGGACGGCGTCGTGTACGTCGGCCCGGATCCGGTCCCGGACGCGCCGGAGAACCTCCGCAAGGCCGCCAAGGAAGGCATGCGGATCGGCTACATCACGAACAACGCGAGCCGGCCGGCGCGGGTCGTTGCCGAGCACCTCGCGTCGTTCGGGCTGGACGTGATCGCCGACGACGTCGTCACCTCGGCGCAGGCGGCCGCGAAGCTGATCGCGAGCGAGTTCCCGAAGGGGTCGGCGGTGCTCGTGGTCGGCGGCGAAGGGCTGCACGTCGCGCTGGAGGAGTACGGGCTGACCCCGGTGCGGTCCAGCGACGCGCGACCGGTCGCCGTGGTCCAGGGGTTCGATCCGGACGTGAACTGGGTGATGCTCGCCGACGGCGCGCACGCGATCAACGAGGGCGCGAAGTGGTTCGCGACCAACCTCGACCTGACGATCCCGACCGCGGCCGGCAAGGCGCCCGGGAACGGCACGCTGGTGCAGGCCGTCCGGGCCGCGGTCGACGTGGACCCAGTCGTCGCCGGGAAGCCTGAGCCGCCGCTGCTGGAGACCAGCATCGAACGGCTGGAAGCCGAGCGGCCGTTGATGATCGGGGACCGGCTGGACTCCGACATCGAGGGCGCGAACGCGGTCGGGATCGCGAGCCTGTGGGTGGCGACCGGCGTCAACGACGCGTACGACCTGGCGCGGGCGCCGAAGCACCAGCGCCCGACGTACGTCGCTGCCGGGCTCGGTGCACTGGCCGAGAAGCAGGCCGGCGTGACCGTCGAGGGCTCGAAGCACACGTCGGGCGGCTGGACGGCTGAGGTCGTCAACAACGCCGTCACCGTGAAGGGCGAGGGAGCGCCGTACGACGGGCTCCGGGCGATCCTGTCCGCGGTCTGGGCCGCAGTCGACGCGCCCGCCGAGCCGCCGAAGCCCGCCAAAACCACCCGAGGCCGCCGTCCCCGCCCGAAGCCGGCGCCCACACCCGACTCGATCGCCTTGGACGCCGCCCTGCACCGCATCGGCCTCGACAAGTAGCCGCACCACCCCTGGGGAGGGTGGCTGGGTGGTGTTGCGGCGGAGAGGCGATACCGTTGCTGGGGACGATGCGAGGAGGCAGTCATGGTGTTGGACGCACTGCGCGGCTACGTACAACTGGCGAGCGGCTTGACCGAGGTCACCAAGCAGAAGGCCCAGACGGCTGCGAAGGCGTTGCTGCAGCAGACCGGGGCGGACGCGCTGACCAGCCGAGCCAGTGAACTGGCCGACGAGATCGTTGCCACCAGCAAGAGCAACCGCCAGCTGCTCCAGGCGATCGTGGCGAACGAGGTCGAGGGCGCGGTCGCGCGCCTCGGATTCGTCCGCTCCGAGGAGGTCGCGGCGCTCACCCGCCGGGTGAAGGCGCTGGAGACCGAGCTCGCCGAGGCACACGCCGCCGCGTCCGAGCGGGCGGCCGCCGAGCAGAG
>NZ_JBSGFZ010000056.1:0-8000 GCF_053603655.1 Kribbella sp. NPDC004138 | reverse complement strand
GGATCGGCACCCGCCTGCACAACGACAAGGGCACCGTCGTCCACCTGGCGCCGGACCCCGAGAAGCTGCACCTGTTCTCGACCTCCACGGAGGACAGCCTGAACGCTTGAGAAGGCCCGGGGCAGGACTGGGGAGTTCCCGGGGGCGCGGCGGATGCGCTGGGTGATCGAATCGAAGACCCGAACGACGGAGCCTCGTGGAAAGAACAGCGTTTCAGCCGCGACTGAGCTGGCAGACCGGGACCGTGGTCGAAGCGGTCCAGGAGACCGCACGTGCCCGCACGATCAAGCTCGCCGTTCCTGAGTGGACGACCCACCGCGCCGGGCAGCACGTGGACGTGCGGCTGACCGCGCCCGACGGGTACCAAGCCCAGCGGAGCTACTCGATCGCGTCGGCGCCCGAGGACGAGTACGTCGCGCTGACCGTCGAGCGGATCGAGAACGGCGAGGTCTCGCCGTATCTCGTCGACGAGCTGCGGGTGGGGGACGAACTCGAGCTCCGCGGCCCGGTCGGCGGGTACTTCGTGTGGGGCGACGAGTTCGGCGGACCGTTGTTCCTGGTGGCAGGCGGGTCGGGTCTCGTCCCGCTGCGGTCGATGCTGCGGCACCACCGTGCGGCCGGCAGCCGGGTCCCGGTGCGGGTGCTGTGCTCGGCCCGGTGCCTGGACCTGCTGATCTACCGTGACGAGTTGATGGAGATCGCAGCGTACGACCTGTTCGACATTTCGGTCACGTTGACGCGGGAGCCGGCGAGCAGCTGGCGGGGGTACCGGCGGCGGATCGACGGCGAGCTGCTGACGGAGACCGGCTGGCCGGCCGCGGACCGGCCGCTGACCTACATCTGCGGGCCGACCGGCTTCGTGGAGGCCGCGGCGAACGATTTGGTTGCGTTGGGCCACGATCCGCTCCGGATCCGGACCGAACGCTTCGGTGGAACGGAGGTGGCACGATGACACCGGTGGACGGCAACGCGATCGCCGGCCTGCTGCAGGACCTTTTCGGCCGCGATGTCACCGCGGGCGGCTATGCCTGCCAAGATTGCGGCCGTACGGGGTACGTCGCCGAGCTGGCGGTCTACCCGAACGGTCCGGGGATCGTCGGGCGGTGCCGGAGCTGCGACGCGGTGCTGCTGATGATCACCGAACGTCAGGGCAGGTACTGCGTCGACTCGGGTGGACTGTCCTGAGGCCTGTCAGGGACAGCGTGGATGAGCTCTCGGGGTTGGTGAGTCCGCTCCGGGCCGGAGAGGTGGCGACGTACACTCCGCAACGTGTTGCACGATCGCCGGGACGAGAGTCGGCTGCTGAGCGGCCTGCTCGATGCTGTCCGCGCGGGTCGCAGCCGCAGTCTCGTCGTGTGCGGGGAGGCCGGCGTCGGCAAGACCGCGTTGCTCGACCACTTCGTCGGGCAGGCGACCGACTGCCGGGTGGCGTCGGTGGCCGGCGTCGAGGCCGAACAGGAATTGGCCTTCGCGGGCCTGCACCAGATCTGCCGGCCGTTCCTGGATCGGCTCGACGTCCTCCCGGAACCGCAGCGCAACGCGCTGTCGACCGCCTTCGGGCTGCGGTCCGGGCCGCCTCCCGACCCCTTCTTGATCAGCCTGGGCACCTTGAGCCTGCTGGCCGAGGCGGCGACCAGACAGCCGCTGGTCTGCATCGTCGACGACGCGCAGTGGTTCGACGCCGCGTCGCTGCAGGCGCTCACCTTCGCCGCCCGGCGCATGGTCGCCGAGCGGATCGCGATGGTGTTCGCGGCACGGGACTGTGCTGCGGCCAAGGATTTTGACGGCATCCCGGAGTTGGTGCTCGAAGGGCTCGCCGACGACGACGCGCGCGAGCTGCTCCGCTCGGTACTGCCCGGTCCCGCGGACGCGCAGGTGCTCGATCAGATCGTCGCGGAATCACGAGGGATTCCGCTCGCGCTGATCGAGGCGCCGCGGACGCTCGGCCCGGCGCGGCTGGCCGGTGGATTCGGTCTGCCGGGGTCGCAGCTCGTGCCGCCTTCGGTCGAGGAGACCTACGTTCGCGCGCTGAACGAGCTGCCCGCCGACTCCCGGCGGCTGCTGGTGATCGCGGCGGCCGAGCCACTCGGCGACCCGATGCTGACGTGGCGCGCCGCCGAGACGCTCGGCATCGGTCTGCCGGCCGCCGGGCCGGCGGAGGCGTCCGGCCTGGTTGAGCTCGGGACGCGATTCCGGTTCCGGCACTCGCTGGTTCGGTCGGCCGTCTACCGTTCGGCCGCGCCGGACGAGCTCCGCCAGGCACACGCCGCGCTCGCGTCGGTCACCGATCCGGACACCGATCCCGATCGGCGAGCTTGGCACCGTGCGCAGGCGGTGAACGGTCCGGACGAGGACGTCGCCGCCGAGCTCGAGGAGTCGGCCGCGCGGGCGCAGGGCCGCGGCGGCCTGATCGCCGCCGCCGCCTTCCTGTCGCGGGCGGCGGAGCTGAGCGGCGAGGCGGCGCGTCGTACGGAACGGGCGATCGCCGCCGCCCGGGCCTATCACCAGGCCGGGCATGCCGACGACGCGCTGCGGCTGCTGCCGGTCGCCGAGGCCGGCCGGCTCGACGACCGGACGCGGGCTGGGATCGACCTGCTCCGGGCGCAGATCGCGTTCACCGCCAACCGTGGCGCCGACGCGCCACCGCTGCTGCTACGGGCGGCACGGAACCTGGAGACCATCGACCCGCGAACGGCTCGTGAGACGTACTTGGACGCGGTGTTCGCGGCGATGTTCGCCGACGACTGCTTGTCCTCGAAGAGCCTCGGTGAGGTTGCCGCGGCGGCCCGGAACGCGGTCCGGCCGAGCTCTCCGAGTGCGACCGACCTGCTGCTGGACGGCCTGGCGCTGCGCTTCACGGAAGGCTATGCGGCCGCGGTACCGCTGCTGACCGATGCGCTGGCGGCCTTCCAGGAGCTGGAGCTGACGACCGAGTCGATGCAGTGGTTCTGGCTCGCGCACATCGTGGCCGGCAATCTCTGGAACGAGCAGACCCTCGACAACCAGCGCCACCTCGACATGGCGCGTGAACTCGGGGCGATGGCGACGCTGCCGCTGGCGCTCAGCGTCCGGATGGGTGCGCACGTGCTGACCGGTGAGCTTCAGCAGGCCGCTGGACTGCGGACCGAGCTCGACGCGGTGAACGAGGTCACCGGCTTGCCGATGGCTCCGTACGGTGCCTTGCTGCTGGCCGCCTGGCAAGGCCATGAGCAACGCGCCCGCGCGTTGATCGTGCAGGCGGAACTGGAGGCGAAACGTCGCGGAGAGAGTTTCGGACTGATCCTGACCGGGATGGCCGCCGCAGTCCTGAACAACAGCCTGGGGCGGTACGACGAGGCGTTCACCGAGGCGGCGAAAGCCTCGCAGCGGCCGCCGGTCATGGGCGTCGAGCCGTGGGCCGTGCTGGCCGAGCTGACGGAAGCAGCAGTGCGGCTGGGGCGTCGCACCGAGGCCGAGGTGGCCTGCGAGCGGTTGGCCGAGACGACCCAGGCCACGCGGACGGCGTGGGGACTCGGCGTCGAAGCGAGATGCCGGGCGCTGCTCGCGGCCGACGACGACGCGGAGGCGCACTACCGCGCGGCGATCGAGCACCTCGCGCAGACGCGGATCCACGGCGAGCTCGCCCGCAGTCACCTCCTGTACGGCGAGTGGCTCCGCCGGGCGGCCCGCGTGACCGAGGCGCGAGCCGAGCTGCGGACGGCGTACGAGCAGTTCGAGCGGATGGGGATGCAGGCGTTCGCGGAGCGATCAGCCGGCGAGTTGCGGGCGGCCGGTGACTCGGTGCCGACGAACCCAGGCCCGGAGACGCCGGACCTGCTGACCGCGCAGGAGGCGCAGATCGCCCGGCTGGTCGCGGACGGCCTGTCCAACGCGGAAATCGCCGCTCGGCTCTTCCTCAGCCCGCGAACGGTCGAATGGCACCTCGGCAAGGTGTTCGCGAAGCTCCAGTTGACGTCCCGCAGGCAGTTGCGGCATCAGCAGTTGCCTGGCTCCGGCTGAGCCCGGGGATCACCGGTGCCGCACACCGGGGATCTGACGGACGCGGTACCGGGGCCGGCTGGCGCACAGTCGCTGTCGTGACCAGTACAGAGGAAACGCAGGAGTTCGACGTTGTCGTGATCGGTGCCGGGCCGATCGGCCAGTCGCTGGCCGACCGGGCCCGGGCCGGTGGCCTGACGGTGGCTGTCGTCGAGCGTGAGCTCGTCGGCGGCGAGTGCTCGTACTGGGCCTGCATCCCGAGCAAGGCGATGCTGCGGCCGGTGGTCGCGATCGCGGAGGCGATGGAGGTCGACGGCGCGCGGGAGGCGGTGACAGGATCGATTGACGCCAAGGGCGTTTTCGGTCGCCGCGACCGGTACGTGACCGACTGGGACGACACCGGTCAGGCGAAGTGGGTCGGCAGCATCGGCGCGACCCTGGTTCGCGGCCACGGCCGGCTCGACGGTCCGCGCCGGGTCGCGGTGACGACGGCCGACGACCGGGTGGTGGTGCTGACGGCACGACAGGCGGTAGCGATCTGCACAGGCAGCATCGCCGCGGCGCCGGACCTCCCGGGTATCGCCGAAGCACGGCCCTGGACGAACCGGCATGCGACCGACAGCAGCGTGGTACCGGACCGGCTGGTGGTCGTCGGCGGCGGCCCCGTCGGCGTCGAGATGGCGACCGCCTGGCACGGGCTGGGCGCGGAAGTCACCCTGATCGCACGCGAGCACCGACTGCTGACGCAGATGGAGCCCTTCGCGGGCGAGTTGGTGGCCGAAGAGCTGACCGCCGAGGGCGTGACGGTGCGGACGGCATCGATCGTCGAGTCGTTGCGTCGCCCCGTCGAGAGCGGGCCGGTGACGGTTGTACTCGACGACGGAGGCACGGTCGAGGCCGACGAGGTGCTGTTCGCGATCGGGCGGATCCCGTTGACCGGCGACATCGGTCTGGACACGGTCGGGCTGCCGTCCGGGACCTGGCTCGACGTCGACGACACCTGCCGGGTCCGCGGTGTCGACGACGGTTGGCTGTACGCGCTCGGCGACGTGAACCACCGGGCGCTGCTCACCCACCAGGGCAAGTACCAGGCGCGGATCGCCGGCCAGGCGATCGTCGACCAGGCCGCCGACCGGCCGCTCGAGCTGACCAGCTGGGGGCCCCACGTCACCACCGCCGACGCTGCCGCCGTACCGCAGGTGGTCTTCACCACGCCCGAGGCGGCATCCGTCGGACGGACGGCGGCCAGGGCTGCGGCGGACGGCTTCCGGACCCGCGTGGTCGACGTCGAGATCGGTGAGGTCGTGGTCGGCGCCAAGCTGTACGCCGACGGGTACCGCGGCCGCGCGCGGATGGTCGTGGACGAGGACACCCGGACCCTGCTCGGCGTCACGTTCGTCGGCCCGGGGGTGACCGAGCTCCTGCACTCGGCGACGGTGGCGGTCGCGGGTCAGGTCACGATCGACCGGTTGTGGCACGCGGTCCCGTCGTTCCCGACCATCAGCGAGGTCTGGTTGCGCCTCCTCGAGGCGTACCGAGGCTGAAGGAGCGTGCGGGCATGATCGACTGGGAAGAGGTGACGCCGGCCGAGGTCGAGCGGGCGATGGACGAGTACGACCGGCTGGGTGCCGAGCCGTTCTTCGCCGAGCACGGGTTCGCGCCCACGACGACGTACGAGCTGGTCCGCGACGGGCGGACGTACCCGCCGAAGGCGATCCTGGGTACGGCCTTCGAGTTCGCGACCGGACACCGCTTGGCGTCCGCCGACTTCGAGGGCGGCAAAGCAGGTGCGGTGAAGGTGCTCGGACAGCTGGGCTTCACCGTGCAGCGGAAGGGGGAGCGGTGATGGAGCCTCTGAGCAACGGACAGGTTGTCGGCCCCGCGGACATCGCGCGGGCGGTGACCGCGGCCCCGCTCCGATACGGCGACGGGGCGCGGCAGGTGTTCGAGGCGTCGGGCGCCACGACGTACACCGAAGGCAGCAGCGCAACGCAGGGGACGTGGTCGGTGGAGGACGGCAGGTTCAGCTCGTTCTGGCCGCCGTCCTATCGGGCGACCTACGAGCTGCGATGGATCGTCGAGGACAGGACCGCGGTCGGACTGACATTCGTCGACCAGGCGCGGGGATCGCGGTTCGATGGGCGGTACGAGCGGTAGCACGCGAAGGCCCCGGCCGATGTCGACGGTGGCGAGCCGCTGATCTGAGAGGAGTAGTGCGATGGGGTTGGCGTGGCAGCAGGGGCCGTTGGCTGGTGGAGCGGTCGGGAGGTTTCTGGTTCCGGTGGAGCTGCCGGAGCGGTTGTTGTTCGCGGAGCCGTCGCGGCGGCGGATGCGGGTGCGGTTCGGTGACAGCTGGATTGCCGACAGCGAGGACGTCATCCTGCTGCACGAGCCGGGCCGGTATCCGGTGGCGTATTTCCCGCTCGAGGACGTCGTGCCCGACGTACTGACGGCCGAGGACCGGACGACGAAGCACAAGGATCTCGGTACTACGACGTGGTTCACGGTGACGGCCGGTGATGCGCAGAAGGCCCGTGCAGCGTGGCAACACACGGACCTCCCGGACCACGCCGGCGACTTGAAAGGGCGGGTTGCGTTCGCGTGGCGGGCCATGGATGCCTTCTACGAGGAGGACGAGCGGATCGTCGGGCATGCGGCCGACCCGTATCACCGCATCGACATCCGGCAGACCAGTCGGCATCTGGTGGTCCGGGACGGCGACCGGGTCGTCGCGGACTCGTCCCGGCCGGTGGTGCTGTACGAGTCCGGCTTCGCGCCGCGCTGGTACGTACCGCGCGAAGACGTCGACACCACCGCCCTGACCGCGGTCGAGGGCCAGACCTTCTGTCCGTACAAGGGCCTGTGCAGCTACTACGACATCGGCGCCGCGCACCGGGCAGCCTGGTCCTACGAGGACGCCTGGACCGAGGTACGGCGGATCTCCGGACTGGTGTCGTTCGAGCCGGACAAGGTCGAGGTGGAATTGGACGGCACGCGGCTGCGGTTGGAGCCTGGCCAGGGAGTGGTCTCCCACGGTGTCGACCGTGACCTGACGGTGGAGGAACTGTCCGGATGAGCGAAGCGACTGTGGTGTCGGTGACGTTCGCCAGGAGCGGCGTCTCGACTCCGATGCCTGACGGCAGTCTGCTCGAGCTGGCTGAGGCATGTGACGTCCCAGCCGCTGGAGCTGTCGCACGGGCGTTTGCCACAACTGCATCACGCCACCGTTGTCGGGTGAGCTCACGTACTCGCTCGCGCCCCTCGAACCACCACCGGACGGCCAGGTGCTGATCTGCCGCTCCCGTCCGGCCACCGACCTCGTTCTGGACATGTGATGGACTATTCGATCCAAGTACTCACGATCCCCGTCAGCGATGTGAACGCGTCGCTGGCCTTCTACAAGTCGCTGGGCTTCGCCGTCGACGTCGACTACCACCCGCGCGACGGGTTCCGTGTCGTGCAGATGACGCCACCGGGATCGGCCTGCTCGATCCAGTTCGGCGAAGGGCTGACGGACGCATCGCCGGGGTGTTCGCGGTCGAACTGTCTCGTGGTCCGCGACCTCGCGGCGGCGCACGCAGATCTCGTTGCCCGAGGCATCAAGGTCGGCGACATCCGGCACAAGGCACCGGTCGACACCTGGGCCGGCGACTTCGCACCAGGAGTCGATCCTCAGCGCCGGCCGTACGCAAGCCTTGCCGACTTCGCCGACCCGGACGGCAACACCTGGATCCTCCAGGAGATCAGGGCCACCTGACCTGCGCCCGAAGCGGAGATGGTCGTGTACATGTCAGGGCGCGGCACGCCGGCGCGAACACGCGAGGTGCACCGCGTTCACCCTCACCTTCGAAAGGCGATTGATGACGATTCAGACACCACCCGATCCGGGCGCGGCCGACCTGGCGAAGCAGTTGCCGGCGGCGATCGTGAGGTACCTGCGCGAGGCCGATCCCCAGCGCAAGGCGAATGCCCACGACCTGTTGTCGGCGTTCGCGGCCGACGCGACGGTGATCGACGACGAC
>NZ_JBSGFZ010000055.1:0-8759 GCF_053603655.1 Kribbella sp. NPDC004138 | reverse complement strand
GCCCCCCCTTCCCAAACCGCGTCCGCCGGCCCGGGGCGTTGGGGGGTTCTCCCCCGCGGCGCGAGCGTCCCCGCACCCGTCCTCGGGGTGGTGTCCGCGCACGATCGCGCGACCGGCCTGTTCCGCCGCCGGCAGCTGCGCCGGGCGCAGTACCCGATGCTGGCCGCGATGGTCGCCTTCACGGCCGGCGGGATCGCGCTGGTGACGGCCTCATGATCGCCCTGCATATGGGCGGCATCCCCGAGACCGCGATGGTCCTTGGCCCGATCCTCCTGATCATCGCCTTCCTCCGCATCGCCCGCCGCAACGAGTCGACCCTTCCCGACGAGGAGGACGACTGGGACGCCGACCTCGGCGACCTGCCGACGGACCGGCGGGAGCGGATCCACGAAAAGTGAGGCCCGGCAAACCCCCTGCGGTTCGCCGGGCCTCCCCGTTCCCCGTTGGTTCAGGCGGCCAGGGCCGGTTCGTAGTAGCCGCTGACGCGGGACGGCGTGCCGGCCAGTGTCAGCTCGGCCAGGCGCGCGCAGCCGGCGGTGAGGGCGGACTCCAGGGTCGGCCAGTCGGCGACGCACCAGTACGGGTCGTCGGGCTGCCGGTCGTTGTCGTCGTCGATGTCGGCACACCAGCCGCCGGTTCGGACGTGGTGGACATGCAGTCGGAGTTTCATGGCACTGGCTCTCAGAAGGGCAGGCGGCGGCCGGACGGCGTCCGCAGGTCGAGGGTCTGCGTCTGACGGCGCGTGGTGGTGGTGCGGGGCCGCCGACGAATCTGCTGCTGTCGCATCCTCTTCCTCCTGCCGGGTTGTTCTGGTAGCTATACGCTCCCGGATGAGGCGCGGTTCAGACATGCGGAGGATTACCTATCCGACTACCCAACCGCCCCCGGCCTTCACGTCCGGGTTCTCTAAGGGACGCTACCGGGGACCATGGACAGTTTTTCGGGGTAGGAAGAATTCCTGCCGAGCGCCTCGATCAGCCCGTGGAGGGGAGGGCTTTGGGGTCGAGGCCGAGTTCTTCGTAGGCGACGGTTTCGATTTCGTGGGCCATGGCTTCGCGGAAGGCGGCGACCAGGGCCTGGCCGGCCAGGGGGATGATGCCTTCGAGGGTGCGCTGGATCTCGGGCCAGCCGTCGGCGGGCATGCCGGCGTTGGTGAAGTCGCGCCAGACGGTCGAGCGGAACAGTTCGACGTACGTCTTGGCGACCGCGTCGGCCTGTGCGAAGAGTTTCGGCAGCATCTCGAAGATCGCCTGCATCGGGACGCCGAGCTTGATCACCTCGAGGCCGGTGCGCAGCAGGTCCGGGTTCGGGATCCGCAGCCGGCCGTCGTCCAGCCGCTCGGCGATCCCGAGCTCGACGATCTGCTCGATCACCGCCGGGTCGTGCGGTACGCCGGCCCGCTCGGCGAGCTGGAACTCGTCGAGCTCCTCCGGCTCCGACGGCGTCCACGGGTTCACCAGGGTCTCGAACACGCCGAGCGCCATCGCGCCGTCGGGCAGTTCGCCCATCATCCGCTCGACCGCGGCCAGCGTGTAGCCCTTGTCGAGCAGCTCGCGGACCAGCGTCAGGCGGGCGATGTGGTCGTGCCCGTAATACCCCGTCCGGCCGACCAGCCGCGGCGGCGGGATCAGCCCCCGCCCGGCGTAGGCACGCACGTTCCGGACCGTCATGCCCACCTTGGCGGCGAGCTGGTCGACAGTGAGCTCCTCATCCACCCTTGACAGTCTTCCAGACTCCACGTTACATAGTAGATGTAACATGCACCATGGCGCATGCCTCATGTCGTGAAGGAGTTCCATGGCGATCCCGCTGGCGACCACCGGTACGGCGACGTTCGACCAGATCGCGATCGTCACCGGCGTCGTGTCGGTGCTCTACCTCGCACTCGCCGTGCTGCTGTGGCGCGAACGCACCGGCCACGTCACGCTGGTAGGACGGTTGGCGGACACCATCGCGAGACTGGACGGAGTCCCCCGATGGGCCGCGCTGACGCCGTACCTGCACGCCGTCTCGCTGCTAGCCTGCGCGTTCGGTGTCTGGTGGGACATCGCGGTGCACATCGACCGCGGGCGTGACACCGGCCCGTTCGGTACGCCGGCGCACTACCCGATCTTCTTCGGCATCCTCGGCGTGATCGTGTCCGGCGTGCTGCCGATCGCGCTCGCCGGCAAGCCGCTGCCGGCCCGGACGATCAAGCTCACCCGCGGCTGGCGGATCCCGTGCAGCGCGGCGCTCGTCACGGTCTGCGGCACGTTCGCGCTGGTCGGCTTCCCGCTCGACGACGTCTGGCACCGGCTGTTCGGCGAGGATGTCACGCTCTGGGGACCGACCCACCTGCTGATGATCGGCGGCGTGGTGTTCTCGATCTTCGCGCGGCTGCTCGCGATCGCCGAGGTCGAGCAGTTGGTCGGGCCGAACAAGCGGCGGCTGTTCCAGGAGATCGTGTCGGTCGGCGCGCTGCTGATCGCCTGGGACCTGTTCAGCACCGAGTTCAACTACGGCGTACCGCAGTTCCCGCTGATCCTGCAGCCGCTGCTGATCGTGTTCGGCGCCGCGATGGCGTTCACGATCCTGCGCGCGCGGCGCGGTCCGGGGACGACGTTCGCAGCGCTGGGTGTGTACCTGGTGATCCGCGGCGGGATCGCCTGGGCGGTGGCCGAGCCGCTCGGCGAGATCGTCGGGCACTTCCCGCTGCTGGTCGTCGAGGCGCTGCTCGTCGAAGCCGTGGCGTTTGCCCTCGGCAACAAGAACCGCTTCCGGCTCGGCGCCGTCGCCGGCCTGCTGATCGGGACCGTCGGCGTGGTCGCGGAGTACGCCTGGAGCCACGTCTGGATGCCGATCGCCTGGCCGTCGTCGCTGCTGCCGTCCGCGATCGGGTACGGCGTGATCGTCGGCGCCGGCGCCGGCCTGATCGGGGCCTGGCTCGCGACCCGGTACGCCGAGGTGGCCGGCGAGGAGCGGGCGATCGGGATCAAGCACATCCGCCCGGCCGCGGTCCGGCGTACCCATCAACTGGGCGCGGTCGGACTGGTCGCAGTGGTGGCGACGGTGTTCTTATGCGTGCCGCGGACGGCGGATGCGGGTGTGTCCGGGGTTGTGTCGTTGGAGCGGGTGGCCACGGGGGCCGAGCCGACGGCGTACGTCACGATCTCTCTCACGCCCGCCGATGCGGCCGACGGCGCGCGCTGGTTCGAGGCGCTGTCCTGGCAGGGCGGCGGGCTGGTGTTCCACCCGATGGAGAAGGTTGCCGACGGCACGTACCGGTCGTCCGACCCGCTGCCGATGTACGGGAAGTGGAAGTCGATGATCCGGCTGCATCAGGGCCGGCGGGACATGGTGGCGAGCTGGGTGTACGCGCCGGAGGATCCGGCGATCGAGAAGCCCGCGATCCAGGTGTCGAACGGGCAGACGGTCGAGTTCGTCGACGAGCAGCAGGTGCTGCGGCGCGAGGAGCGGACCGACGTGCCACGATGGATGTGGAACGCCGGGTACGCGCTGCTCGCGGTGGTCGGACTGCTCGAGGTGATCGGGATCGCCTGGCTGGTCGGGCGCGGCGCCCGCGGTGGGCGGATGCGAGCGGCCCACCTGGCCGAAGGTGAACGGGAACGGGAGACTGCGTGACGATCCAGTTGGAGCGCTCCGGGGTCACGACTCCGGACGGAGTACGGCTGAACGTCGAGGTCGCCGGGCCGGCCGACGCGCCGGTGACGGTGCTACTGGTCCACGGGTGGACGTGCTCGACGCGTTCGTGGCACAACCAGGTCGAGAGCCTGCCGCAGATCCTCGGACCGGACGCCGTCCGCGTCGTCACCTACGACCACCGCGGCCACGGACGCTCGGACGCGGCGCCGGCCGGCACGACGCGTCTCGATCAGCTCGCCGACGACCTGGCCACCGTTCTCGACGAGGTCGTCGGTGCCGGCCCGGTCGTGTACGCCGGGCACTCGATGGGCGGGATGACGCTGATGGCGGCCGCCGACCGGCGCCCGGAGCTGTTCGGTTCCCGGATCCGCGCCGCGGCCCTGGTCAGCACCACCTGCGGCCACCTCACCGAAGGCGCCCTCGGCCTCCCCACGAGGTTCGACCCCGCGGCCAGCCGAATCGCGCCGCGGGTCCTGAACGCGGTAGGCCGGCGCATCGACCGCCGCGACGCCCGCAAGGCAGAAGCTCTGGCCCGCAAGGCGGCAGCCGAAGCTCGCGAGGTCGGGACGGCTGGTGCGGCGGCCAGGGCGCAGACCGCCGCGCGGCGGGCCGCGGCGGTTGCCGCTGGTCTGCAGCGGCCGGCGTTGCGGCGGGTGGTGTTCGGGAAGAAGCCGGATCCGGCGGAGGTCGACCTGTTCATGGCGGATCTGGCGGTGGTGCCCGGTGCGTCGTACGGCGGGTTCTTCGAGACCATGCTCGAGCACGACCGCGGGGACGCGCTGAAAGTGCTCGAAGAGCTGCCCGTGGAGATCATGCACGGCACCCGCGACCGGCTGCTCCCGCCGCGGCACGCGAACCGGATCGCCGCGCAACTCCCGAGCGCCCGCCTGTGGATCTACCCGGGCGCGGGCCACATGCTCATGCAGGAGCGTCCCCGAGACGTCACGCACCGCCTCGCGTCCCTGGCGCGCAAGGTGATCGCCTGAGAGTCGCGTCACGGCCCGCCGCGGCGTCCTCGCCTACTCTCGACCTCGTGCAGAACCTTCTCTCCGATGTTGTGGTCGTCGATCTGACCCGCGCGCTGGCCGGTCCGCACGCGGCGATGATGCTGGGGGATCTCGGCGCGCGGGTGATCAAGGTCGAGACGCCGGACGGCGGGGACGACAGCCGCGGCTGGGGTCCGCCCTTCGTCGACGGCGAGTCGACGTACTACCTGTCGGCGAACCGGAACAAGGAGTCGGTGACCGCCGACCTGAAGTCGGACGCGGGCAAGGAGTTCCTGACCAAGCTGGTCCGGAAGGCCGACATCCTGCTGGAGAACTTCCGGCCCGGCGTCCTGGACCGGCTCGGCTTCTCCACCGAGCGGCTGCACGAGCTGAACCCCGGCCTGGTGATCCTCTCGATCACCGGGTTCGGCCACGACGGCCCCGAAGGCGGCCGGGCGGGGTACGACCAGATCGCCCAGGGCGAGGGCGGCCTGATGAGCATCACCGGCGAGACCGAGCCGACCAAGGTCGGTGCGCCGATCGCCGACCTGCTGGCCGGGATGTACGGCGCGTACGGCGCCCTGGCCGCGCTCCACGAGCGCTCGATCACCGGTAAGGGCCGGGTGGTGCGGACCAGCCTGCTCGCATCGGTCGTCGGCGTGCACGCGTTCCACGGCACCAAGTGGACGGTCGCGCACGAGCTGCCCGTGCGGGTCGGCAACCACCACGCGCAGATCGCGCCGTACGGGCTCTACCGCACCCAGGACGACATCGTGCAGGTCGCGGTCGGCAGCGAGGGATTGTGGCGGCTGTTCGCCCCGATCGTCGGCCTCGATCCGGCGGACGAGCGGTTCGCGGCCAACTCGGCGAGGGTGGCGCACCGCGACGAGCTGACGGCGGCGATCGAGGACGCGTTCGCCGGCGCACCTGCTGATGTGTGGCTGCAACGCCTTGCAGACAAGGGGATTCCCGCCGGCAAGGTCCGCGACTTCCAGCAGGTGTACGACTGGGAACAGACCCGCTCCCAGGGCCTGCTCATCGACGTCGAGCACCCGGCGCTCGGCACCATCCAGCTGCCCGGCCCGCCGCTGCGTTTCGACGACAACCCGTACGCCGGCGCGCGCGAGACCAACCTCCCGCCACCCCGGTTGGGCGAACACAACGACTCGGTGCGCGCCTGGCTGGAAGAGTAGGCGGACCTGAGCCACTCACCAACCCCGCGCCACCTGCCGAGCCAACGCTCAGCTGGGCGCCGGACTCGGCTGGTCCTGGAGGTTGGTGAGTGTTGGGCGTCCGCCCGTCGACGCCCGGACCACCAGCTCCGGGCGGATCAACGTCTTTCGCGGACGCTCGACACCGGACTTCAGACGTTGCAGCAGCAGGTCGACTGCGGTGGTGCCGACCTCGGCGGCGGGCAGGCGGACCGTGGTGAGCGGCGGCTGCAGGTACGCCGCGTACGGGTGGTCGCCGTATCCGGTGATCGCGACGTCGCCCGGTACGGCGAGGCCCCGCTCGGCGAGGACGCGGAGCAGACCGAGCGCGAAGTAGTCGTTCCCGGTGACGATGCCGTCCGGCAGGTCCAGCGACTGCGCGAACCGGTACGCCTCCTCCGGCTGCCAGGGCAGGGCGAGCGAGTCGTACCGGCGGGTGGGAACCGTACGGACCAGGTCCTCCGCGACCGGGAGCCCGGCGTCGGTCATCGCCCGGCGGAACCCGGAGATCCGGTCAGCCGTCGTGGTGATCGGCAGGTCCTCCTCGAGCAGCAGCAGGCTGCGCGCGCCACCGGCGATCAGGTGGCTGGTCGCTTCGTACGACCCGCGTTCGTAGTCGACGCCGACCATGTCGCAATCGAGTTCGGGCACGTCACGGTTAACGAACACCAGCGGGATCCCGCTGTCCCGGACACGGCGCCAGTGGTCCCACTCGGCCTGCACCGGTACGACCACGGCGCCGTCGACCGCGGAGCGCAGCAACGCCTCGGTGGCGCGCTGCTCGTTCTCCACGCTCTCGTCGGTGACGAGCAGCAGCAACGAGTACCCCTGGGCGCGGACCCGAAGCTCGATGCTGCTGATCAGCTGCGCGTAGAACGGGTTCGAGGGGTTGGTGATGACGAGGCCCAGGGTCATCGCCGAGCCGAGCACCAGCGACCGCGCAAGCGTGTTCGGGACGTACCCGATCCGCGCCGCCTCGGCCTGGACGGCGGCCCGCGTGCTGGCGCTGACGCTGTCCTTGTCGCCGAGCGCGCGCGACACCGTGTTCACCGACAGGCCGAGCGCCGTCGCGATGTCCCGCAACGTCGGCCGCGGCCGTGGGCCCTCCGTCATCCGTCCCCCTCTTACGCCTTCACGGCCAGGTGGATCCGTACCTGCACCGAGCCCTCGACCTTAGCGCGCAACCGCAGCCAGTGGCCGAACCCGGCGGCCGGCCAGCTGACCAGCTTGCCCGGCTCGACGACGTGCTCCGCGTCGTCGAGGTCGCACCAGGTGATCCCGTCCGGGGACACCTGCGTGACGTACGTCGCCGTACCGTCGCCGCCGACGTGCTGCACGAACCAGCGCGCCTCACTCGCCCAGGCGACCTCGTAGGGCTCGGTGGCGAACCGGGTGTCGAAGGTGGTGTCGCGTTCCAGCACCGCCGTCATGGACTGTCGCATGGGCCTACCAATCAACCGAGATGAGGACGGAGTCGAGGAAGAGGAAGTTGCGCACCGAGCTGTGGGTGCGGACCGAGAAGTAGAAGTTCAGCAGGTTCTCGAGCGTCTCGTAGCGCTCCTCGTACGGCGGAACGGGGACGTCGCGCATGTCCATCACCCGGTCGTTGACCTGCAGCTCCACGTTGCGCCGCTTGTCGGTGTCGATCAGCCAGCGCAGGTAGTGCCAGTTCACCTTGGTCGGGACCTCGTTGTAGCAGAGCTCCTGCGGCTCGCCGAACGGTTGCCAGTCCTCCGGGTTCGGCGCGGTGAAGTCGGCGGCGTACTCCAGCTTCACCTTGCCCTCGAAGTGCTCGCGCGGCGTCGGCTCGGGGACGGTCGGCGCCATCCACCGCCGGGTGAAGTGGTTGTCCAGATCGGTGTTCTGGTAGCGCGCAACCGTGTGGTACCGCAGGCCGCCGTCGCCGCACAGGTCGGTGGCGACCGTGAACGCGCCGAACTGCGCCTCGGATGGGTGCGTGTTGCCGTCCCACTGGACGTCGCCGAAGTTGTCCAGCTCCGCGCCGCCCCCGAGCGTCGCTTCGGACTTGAAGGCGAAGTACGTCTCCAGCTGGACGAGGCCGCGGCCGCTCATCGTGAGCCGGCGGATCGCGACCGCCGTGTGGCCCTTGTACGGGCGGGTGGCGAGCTTGAGCGCGTACGTGCCGCTGAGCGCGCCGTGCGTGCCGATGTCGAAGAAGTTGCAGGCCGACAGTTGCGGCGGCCGGAAGTCGCGCATGTGGTCGTCGACCGTGCTGAGGTCGCCGCGGCCGTTGTAGTTGCCGAGCAGCTCGGTCCAGCCGTGCGTGCCGCTGTCGAACTCGTCGAAGGCCAGGATCCGCGGCAGCGGCGAGAACTTGGACAGCTTCGGATCGGCGGACAGTAGCGCGGCGCGTACGTCGGATGTCGTCACGCAGTGCCTCCCAGAGAAGTTGGATGTTCGGTGAAGTTAACGTTCACGGGAAATTGCCGTCAACGGGCCGTTCCACCTACAGCAACGGTGGTCTATTGACACGTAAATCCCACGCTTCTACGGTGCATTAACGCTACCGTTAACGTTCACGGTGGCATCCTCTTCCCTGGGAGGCACCATGCAGTCGCTGAGCCGTGCCCTCACCGTCCTGGCCGAGCTCAATCGGGAGGACCGCCCGTACGGCGTCACGGAGCTGGCCGTCACCGTCGGTCTGCACAAGAGCACCGTCCACCGGATCCTCGCGACGTTCTGCGCGCACGGCCTGGCCGCGCGCGTCGACGACCACCGCTACACCGCCCGGGACGGCCTCGCCGCCCTTCGGCAGACGGAACGCCCGGCAGCGCCGGAGCACTCGCTGGCCGAGCTGGGCGCCCGCCTCGGTCGCCTGGTCGTCCTCGCGAAGCCGCTGCCGAAGACCGCCGGGCTGGTGCTCCAGGTCGCCGACGTTGCAGGCGGCGGCACTCGTGGT
>NZ_JBSGFZ010000054.1:0-17711 GCF_053603655.1 Kribbella sp. NPDC004138 | reverse complement strand
ACGAGGCCGCACGGGTCCGCCGATGCGAGGCCGCCCGGTGCGACGACCTGTTCCTCGACGCGACCCGGAACGGAAACCAGCGGTTCTGCTCAGCCAGGTGGTACGGGGCCGGGTGCTGAGCCGGATGGTACGGCGGGGCCGGGTGCTGAGCCAGGTCGTACGGCATCGGCGGACGTGGAGCCTGGATGTGGGGCACTGCGGGTCGTCCATCCAGCTGCTGGCGGGGAGGCGGGCGGGGACCGGTCGCGGTGGCGGGCGGATGAGGCCGCTCTGCAGCAGGCGGCGGCGTTCGCGGCGACCGGTTGACGTCGGACAGGACAACGGCCTTCTCCCCTCGGGCACGCGGGCAGGAGGCTGTTGTGCTGCGGCGCATCAGGCTGCTGATGATCTGGGTGGCGCGTAGTCCGGGCACGCCGCGGGTGCCGCCTGATAGCTGCCGATCGGCGGCATGCTGCGGCCCAGGAAGTGCCAGGTGGCTTGTGGTCGGGGTAGGAGGCTGTTGTGCTGCGGTGCGTCAGGCTGCTGATGATCTGGGTGGCGGGTAGTCGGAGCATGCCGGGGGTGCCGCCTGGTAGGTGCCGATCGGCGGCATGCTGGGGCGAGGAAGTGCCAGGTGGCTTGTGCTTGGGGCAGGAGGTCTGGGGATCAGAACCTGGCGGATGGTTACCTCGCCGAGAATCGCGGCCGATCCGACTCGCCCGGGCCATGTCGTCCAGGTCCTACCTCAGCCTGTGTACGCACGACGAGTTTGTTCAGGGACGCCCGCGCAAGTCTCGCCGCTCGTCCACCCCCCGAGTCCGAGTCAGGCCACCGGGAACCCTCTGAGGCAAACCCGCTACCGCTGGCTACCTTCCCCAAGCAAGCCATACGACCCATGCTGGAGATGAATCGACGGCGCCTGCGAAAGCCCGCAACCCGCGCGGCCGCGCTGTGCCTGCCCCTCGCCCGTTGTCGCCACGAGCCGGCGCGCCGGTTGTGCCTGCTGTCCGCGCAGTTTCCGTCGGCACCAAGGACCCGCCGACCGCTACCCCGCGGTCGCAGCAGCTGCACGATCGAGCGGTACATCCGTCCCGACACGGTTGGTTGGCTGATGCCGTACAGGTCCGCGAGCATCGTCTGGCCGACGTTCTGCCGCAGGTTCGGCTGTACCAGCACGATCTGCCGGTACACCCGAACCGGATGGTCGTCCAAGCACTGCCACCGGCAGGCCGAGCCCAGCCAGGCACCGGCCCTCGTCTCTCACTCTCTGTTCTTCTCAGCGTTCTTCGGCCAGGCCCAGGTAGAGGATGCTGGGGTTGGTGGGGTTGAAGGCCAGGGACGGGATGCCGTCGTGGGGGTTGTGTTGTTTGGTGAGGGTGCCGGTGGAGGGGACGAAGCGGTAGAGGTCGGCGCCGAAGTTCATGAACGACGTGCCGTAGCTGAAGTAGAGCAGGTCGGGGTCGACCGGCGAGGCCCACATGCGGTTGCCGTTGACGAGGTCGGCGCGGGTCTGGTCCAGCACTTCGCGGAACTTCTGCCCGCCGTCGGCCGACTCCCAGATGAACCGGGTCGACCGGTCCTGGTCGTAGCCCTCCATCCAGACCTTCGACGGGTCGGCCGGTGAGATCGCCAGGCTGAACGCGTTCACCCGTTCGACCGGCCGCGACCGCGTCCACGTCCGCCCGCCGTCGAACGTCACGTACACCCCGTCCGACATCACCCCGATCACCACGTGGTCCGGGTCCCGCGGATCCACCACGGCGTCGTACAGGAACAGATCGGCAGCCGCCGGTACGCCGACACGCTGCCACGTCACCCCGTCGTCAGAGGAGTCGTACAGCTGCCCGTCACCGGCCACAGCGCGCAAACGCCCGGGCCGTGCGTCCAGCGCAGCCAGCCCGCCACCGACAACCGGACCGAGAACGGTGGTCACCTCGGAGCCGTGCACGCGATGGATCGGCTGGTCGTTGACGCTGTAGACGTACGCCGAGTCGCCCGGCCCCGGCTGGACGTCGTACGTGCTCAGGTCGTCCGGCACCTTGTCCAGCAACTGCCAGCTGCAGCCGGCGTCGCTGGAGCGCTGGATCGTCTGCTTGCCGATGCTGACGAGCGTGTTGACTTCCTGCAGCGCCGCGACCTTCGCGTAGGTCACCGGCAGCAGCTTGTTGGTCGTATCGGCGAGCACTCGGCCGTCGGTCTCGGTGAACGTCACCGAGCCGTCGCCGTACACCTTGCCGCAGTGCGGCCGGTTCCACGACGGGGTCGGTGTCGCCGCACCAGCTGGTACGGGCAGGGCGCCGAGCAGGGCGACGGCCGCGGCCGCGAGGACAAAGGGGCGTGAGGTCATGCCCTTATGTTTAAGGGCATGACCTCACTGCAACCCAGCGCTTGTCGTGGCCGACAAGCGCCATGACGGGAAGAGGTCAGCCGGCGGCGGTGTCGATGTGCCGGGCCAGGACCAGGTCGTCGTCGGTGATACCGCCGGCGTCGTGGCTGCTGACCCGGAAGGTGATCGTGGTGTAGCGGATGTCGATGTCCGGGTGGTGGTTCATCGACTCCGCGAGCTGCGCGACGGTGGCGACCAGCCGGATGCCGTCCAGGAACGTGTCGCTCTTGACGCTCCGGACCAGTTCGTTGTCGACGACCTTCCAGTGCGGCAGGTGGTCGCGCAACGCGAGGTCGATCTGGTCGTCGGTCAAGAGGTCAGCCATGCGCTCACTCTAGACCCCGATGGTGGTGAGCGTCGCGATGACGTCGGTGCGCCAGGAACGATAGCGGCCGGGGTCCTCGGCGACCACGGCGTCCGCGGTGAGCAGTTTCGGCGGCGCGCGCCTCGAGGACAAGGTGGCCGGACCAGTCCGAGACCGCGAGGCTGGGCGTACAGGTTGACACCCGACGAGGTGGTCGCGCCCGGTGTGTTGGACGGGCCAACGGTGAACTTCAGCCTGGAGCAGGCCGACCACTAAGGTAATTGCCGTCAGCAACAAGCCGGTCGGCGGGCCCGCGGTGCTGCCAGGAAGCCGAGCAGCGCGAGCGCGGCGCCGGCGGTGACGATCACGCCGAAGACCCACGGCCGCGGGTCTTCGGCGTTGAACGCGAGCAGGGTGCCGCTGATCGCGAGACCGGTGGCGATGCTCATCGTCGCCGCCATCTGGCCGGCGCTGCTGTTGCGCCCGGAGTTGCCCTGGTCGGACAGGTCGAGAGTGAGGACCGAGAGACTCGACGAGCTCAGCCCCATGCCGATGCCCGCGAATCCCCAGCCGATCAGCCCGATCCAGGTCGTCGCGTCCGTCCACGCGAGCAGAGACGTCACGAGCAGGCCCAAGGTCATGAACGCCAGCCCGGTCCGCAGGACGGCGACCCGGTCGATCCCGTGCTCACGGCCCTGGATCCACGACCCGAAGGCCCAGCAGACGCCGGTGATCGACAGCGTCACCCCGGCCCGCGACGGGCTGAAATCGTGCTGCAGCGTGAGCAGCAGCGGAAGATAAGCGCCGACGCCGGCGAATGCGGCACCGCCGAGTCCGCGGACGGCGACCACCGCGGGAAAGCCCCGGCGCGCGGTGAACGTACCCGCGGGCATCACGCGGACGGCAGCACGTCCGAGCACTGCCAGCGCCACGACGATCGCCGTACCGCCGAGGAACGGATGCGCTTCCAGGTGGTCACCGGCCAGCGTCATCGAGAACAGCGCGACGGAGGCGGCGAGAGCCCAGGGGAGCGCGGCCCGCCACGCCTCGAGCTCGGCCGCGTCCTCGGCCGTCCGCTCCGGTGCCGGGGTGCCGGCCGACTGCCGCATCGCCGGACGGAGCAGCAGCCAGCTCGGCACCAGCAGGACGAGTGCACCGAGGAACACCCAGCGCCAGCCGAACTGCTCCGTGACCACGCCGGTCAGCACCGGCCCGAGCACCGACGGCAGGATCCACATCGCCGCGAACAGCGAGAACATCCGCGGCCGCAGTACGGCGGGGAGTGCGCGGGCGACGAGCACCATCAACGACACGTCGAGCAGCCCCTCGGCGAGGCCGCTGAGCAGCCGTCCCGCGATCACCATCGGCATCGCGGTCGCCGTGCCGACCAGCAGTTGCGCGAGGGTGAACGAGATCGCGCCCGCGCGCAGCGTCGGGATCGGGCCGCGGCGGTCCGACCAGAGGCCGGCGATCGCGAGCGAGATCAGGTAGCTCGCGTTCGGCGCGGCGTTCGCGAGACCGAAACTGCCGAGCGCGCCGAACTCGCGCACCATCGTGGGCAGCGCCGTGCCGACCGCGCGGTTCTCGAACGCGCCGAGTGTGACCAGACCGATCACGCCGAGCACCAGGGGCAGGTGCTGTCCGGTGAACAGTCGGGGGCGGGCCTGATCGGTGATCGTCATGCCCGCCATCGTCAAAGGTGAAGTGAGGTTGAAGTCAAGTCGCCCGATGGCCGGGCAGCCGGAAGATCAGCACCAGCACGCGCAGGACGAGCACCGCGCAGATCACCAGCAGGTTGTAGCCGAGCAGCTGAAACAGCGTCATCGAGTCCGTGACCTTCGGGCCGCCCGGCGTCCCGAGCAGCAGGACGGCCATGATGCCCGCGGTCGCGCCGAGCACCGCCAGCAACGCCTGGTGGAGCAGGCCGGTGAAGTGCTGGCGATCGCGTTCGTCGGCGAGCAGCCGCACATTCACCCCGAGCCGGCCGCTCTCCGCGGCCGCCGCGATCCGGTCGATCCGGCGCGGCAGCCGGCGCAGCATCGGCAGCAGCGTGGCGAGCTCCTCGGTCGCCGTACGGCGCAGCGCGTCGGGCGTGAGGCGGTCGGTGACGTGCGCGGTCGCGAACTGGCGCGACGCCGCCATCAGGTCGAAGCCGGGGGAGATCCGGGAGATCGTCCCCTCGATCGTGGCGAGCGCACGGAACACCGCGGCGACCTCGGGCGGTACGCCGAGCTGGTGCGAGGTGATGATCTTGAACAGGTCGTTGAACATCGCCGGGCCGAGCGCGACACCGGCCGCGAGGTGCTTGGTCATGAACTGACCGACGGCCCGTTCGAGCGAGCGCTCGTCGACGACGTCGGGACGGTAGACGATCTCCAGCAGCGCGTCGGTGGCGGCCACCGGGTCGCCGCGGTCGACGGCCAGCAGGAACCGCTGCAGCGCCTCCCGGGTGGCTGGGTCGAGGCGGCCGACCGAGCCGAGATCGAGCATGCCGATCCGGCCGTCGGTGAGCAGCAGGAAGTTGCCCGGGTGCGGATCGGCGTGGAAGACCCCGTCGATCGCCACCTGGCCGAGCAGGCATTCGAACAGCGCGCGGCCGAGGTGCTCCGGGTCCAGCCCGCGGTCCGCGATCGCCTGGTTCGCGTTGCCGAGGCCGACCCCGTCGAGCCGTTGCATGGTCAGCACCCGGCCGGCCGAGCGCTCTGGGTAGAGCCGCGGTACGACGAGTTCCTTGCTGGCAGCAACGGACTGCCCGGCCGCCACGGTGGTCATGTTGCCGGCCTCGACGCTGAAGTCCAGCTCCTCGCGCATCGCGTCCGCGAAACCGTCGGCGAGCGCCCGGACACCCATCGAGCGGCCCCAGTCGGTGTTGCGTTCGAGCAGCCGGGCGAGACGGCGGACGATGTCGAGGTCGCGGTCGACGACGGCGGCGATCCCGGGCCGCTGGACCTTCACCACCACGTCCGTGCCGTCGGTGAGCCGCGCGGTGTAGACCTGCGCGACGGAGGCGGCGGCGAGCGGCTCCGTGTCGAAGGCGGCGTACAACCGGTCCGGCGGCCCGCCGAGCTCGTCGGCGAGGACCTCCTCGATCTGCGCCCAGGGTGCCGCGGTGACCTGGTCCTGGAGGCGGCTGAGCTCTGCGGCGACCGAGGCCGGGATGACGTCGCTGCGGGTGGACAGGACCTGGCCGAGCTTCACGAACGTGACCCCGGCCTCGTCGAGCGCGAGCCGCAGCGACCTGGCCAGCTCGGCCTGGCCGGCGGCGTTCTCCCGGCCCGGGCGGCGGCGGCCGCGCAGGTACGGCCCGAGGCCGTGCTTGATCGCGATCCGGAGGATCTGCAGGTACCGCCGGCCGCGGGCGATCCGCCCGCTCAGGTCCCGCCGCAGATCGCGGGCCCGTGGCAACGATCCGGTCGGCACCAGCGCCTCGGCGAGCACCAGGAACACCAGCCCGGCGAGCATCGAGCAGAGCACGATCAGCGCCATGAACGCGATCGCGGCGCCGTTCGACCCGGTCCACGGCGGCGTACCGATCATCGCGATCGCCAGCGGCCCGGAGACGCTCAGCGTGATCAGCGCGCCGACCGCCAGCCGCCCGAGCCCGAACCGCACGCCGAGCAGCCGCTGCGAGATCGGCACGAAGATCATCATGAAAACGACCAGGTTCACCAGCCGCAGCACCACAACATCCATGCCCCGAACCCTAGGCGCCCACGCCCCGCCCACGGCTCCCCCGCGCGGGTGAACCACCCCCCACCACGGGCGCGCCCCCTGGCTCCGGGGTGGGGCCAAGGGGCGCGCGAGTGCGGCGTGTCAGGCCGGGCGGCGGCGGATCTTGTTGCCGAGCCAGACCAGCGGGTCGTACTTGCGGTCGGCGACGCGCTCCTTCATCGGGATCAGCGCGTTGTCGGTGATCTTGATGTGCTCGGGGCACACCTCGGTGCAGCACTTGGTGATGTTGCAGAAGCCCAGGCCGTGCTGCTCCTGGGCGGCCTTCTGCCGGTCGGCGGCGTCGAGCGGGTGCATGTCCAGCTCGGCGATCCGCATCAGGAACCGCGGACCGGAGAAACTCTCCTTGTTCTCCTCGTGGTCCCGGATCACGTGACAGGTGTCCTGGCACAGGAAGCACTCGATGCACTTGCGGAACTCCTGCGACCGCTCGACATCGACCTGCTGCATCCGGTACTCACCGGGCTTCAGATCCGCCGGCGGCTTGAAGGCCGGCACCTCGCGCGCCTTCTGGTAGTTGTACGACACGTCGGTGACCAGGTCGCGGATCACCGGGAAGGTGCGCATCGGCGTGACCGTGACGACCTCGTCCTCGGCGAACGTGTTCATCCGGCACATGCACATCAGCTTCGGCATGCCGTTGATCTCGGCGCTGCACGAGCCGCACTTGCCGGCCTTGCAGTTCCAGCGCACCGCCATGTCCGGCGTCTGGGTGGCCTGCAACCGGTGGATGACGTCGAGGACGACCTCGCCCTCGTTCACCTCGACCTCGTAGTCCTTGAGCTCGCCGCCCTCGGCGTCCCCACGCCAGACGCGGAATTTGCCTGTGTAGCTCATGCTGTCGGCAGCTCCTCTTCGGTGAGGTACTTCTTCAGCTCGTCGACCTCGAACAGCTCCAGCAGGTCCTCGCGCATCGGGATCTGCTGCTCCTCGGTCACGTTCACGCCGCCGTCGGCGTCGAGCGCGCAGACCAGCAGCTTCTTGCGCCACTCGGCCGACATTGTCGGGAAGTCGTCGCGGGTGTGACCGCCGCGCGACTCCTGCCGCATCAGCGCCGCCCCGGCCACACACTCCGACACGGTCAGCATGTTGCGCAGGTCGAGCGCGAGGTGCCAGCCCGGGTTGAACTGGCGGTGACCCTCCACCGTCATCTTCGCGATCCGGCTGCGGAACTCGGACAGGCGACCGAGCGCCTGCTCCATCTCCTCTTCCTTGCGGATGATGCCGACCAGGTCGTTCATCGCCTGCTGCAGTTCCTGGTGGATCGTGTACGGGTTCTCGCCGCCCTCGAGCTCGAACGGCGCGAGCGCGTCGGCCGCCGCGGCGTCGACGTCGGCCTCGTCGATCTTCGGCCGCGCCTGCAGCTGATCGACGTACGTCGCCGCGCCCATGCCGGCCCGCCGCCCGAAGACCAGCAGGTCGGACAGCGAGTTGCCGCCGAGCCGGTTGGAGCCGTGCATACCGCCGGCCACCTCACCCGCGGCGAACAGGCCCGGTACGACCGACGACGCGGTGTCCGGGTCGACCTCGACGCCGCCCATCACGTAGTGACAGGTCGGGCCGACCTCCATCGGCTCCGCGGTGATGTCGACGTCGGCCAGCTCCTTGAACTGGTGGTGCATCGACGGCAGCCGCCGGGTGATCTCCTCGGCCGGGAGCCGCGACGACACGTCCAGGAACACGCCGCCGTGCGGCGTACCGCGGCCGGCCTTGACCTCGGAGTTGATCGCGCGGGCGACCTCGTCACGGGGCAGCAGCTCCGGCGGGCGCCGGTTGTTGTCCGGGTCCTTGTACCAGCGGTCCGCCTCGTCCTCGGTCTCGGCGTACTGCGCCCGGAACACGTCCGGCACGTACTCGAACATGAACCGCTTGCCCTCGGAGTTCTTCAGCACGCCGCCGTCACCGCGGACCGACTCGGTGACCAGGATGCCCTTCACCGACGGCGGCCAGACCATGCCGGTCGGGTGGAACTGGATGAACTCCATGTTGATCAGCGTCGCGCCGGCCCGCATCGCCAGCGCGTGCCCGTCACCGGTGTACTCCCAGGAGTTCGAGGTGACCTTGAAGGACTTGCCGACGCCGCCGGTCGCCAGCACGACGGCCGGCGCCTCGAACAGCACGAACCGGCCCGACTCCCGCCAGTAGCCGAAGGCGCCGGAGATCGCGTCGCCGTCCTTCAGCAGCTCGGTGATCGTGCACTCGGCGTACACCTTGAGGTTCGCCTCGTAGTCGCCGGTGGTCTCGAAGTCCTCCTGCTGCAGCGAGACGATCTTCTGCTGCAGCGTGCGGATCAGCTCCAGGCCGGTGCGGTCGCCGACGTGCGCGAGCCGCGGGTAGGTGTGGCCGCCGAAGTTGCGCTGGCTGATCCGGCCGTCCGGCGTGCGGTCGAACAGCGCGCCGTACGTCTCCAGCTCCCAGACCCGGTCGGGCGCCTCCTGCGCGTGCAGTTCGGCCATCCGCCAGTTGTTCAGGAACTTCCCGCCGCGCATCGTGTCGCGGTAGTGGACCTGCCAGTTGTCGTTGGAGTTCGCGTTGCCCATCGCGGCGGCGCAGCCGCCCTCGGCCATCACGGTGTGTGCCTTGCCGAACAGCGACTTGCAGATGATCGCGGTCTTCTTGCCCTGTTCGCGGGCCTCGATCGCCGCGCGCAGGCCGGCGCCGCCGGCCCCGATCACGACGACGTCGTACGAGTGTCGTTCCAGCTCAGTCATGTCTAAGGAAGTCCTGTGTCAGTTGATGATGCGCAGGTCGGAGAACCAGCCGGCCGACAGCGCCATGATGTAGAAGTCGGTCAGGATCACGGTGAACAGCGACGTCATCGCGAAGGTGCCGTGCCTCGGGTTCAGCTTGGACACGAAGGTCCAGTACCGGTAGCGCATCGGGTGCTTGGAGAAGTTCTTCAGCCGGCCGCCGACGATGTGCCGGCAGGCGTGGCAGGACAACGTGTAGAGCCACAGGAACACCAGGTTGATCCAGATGATCAGGGTGCCGAGGCCGATACCGAAGCCGCCGTCCTTGCCGTGGAAGGCCTGGATGCCGTCGTAGATGTTCAGCAGACCGAAGACCAGCGCACCGTAGAAGAAGTAGCGGTGCAGGTTCAGCGCGACCAGCGGGAACTTCCGCTCCCCGGTGTAGGTCTTGTGCGGCTCAGGCACCGCGCAGGCGGCCGGCGCGAAGAACAGCGACCGGTAGCCCGCCTTGCGGTAGTAGTAGCAGGTGCCGCGGAAGCCGGCCAGGATCACGAACGTGATCAGGCTGAACGGCAGGAAGCGCGGGAAGGCGCCGAACCAGGTGCCGAGGTGACTGGAACCCTCGACACAGCTACTCGTGATGCACGGCGAGTACAGCGGCGTGAGGTAGTGGTACGCGTCGACCCAGTACCACTTGTTCATGAAGATCCGGACCGTCGCGTAGACGATGAAGAACAGCAGGATCACGCCGATGCGCAGCGGCGCGAGCCACCAGCGATCCGTTCTCGCGGTCTTCAGACCTATTTGCGCGCGTCCTGGCGCGCTAACTCCGGTGGCCATCAGGGGGCATGCCTGTCAGGCGCGCCGAAGCCTTCGTGTTCCGCGTCGGTCCACATGGACGCGTCATACTCCACGTCGGGAATCTCCTCGAGTTCCTCCGGAACGGGTCCGGGCCTGTGCCTGGGGTCGGGCGGGCCCAGCTCTGCGAGGTCGTCGCTCAACCGGGCCACGTCGGACACCAGGCGGCGGATGCCGAGGGTGTCACCGTACTCCTGGCTGAGTTTGCCGACGGCAGCGTGTAACCCTTCGAGCGCGCGGACGACCGCGGCGATGTTGCCTGGGCTGTTGTTGCCCTCACCCATGCCGACTCCAGTAATGGTTTTGTAGCTGTCAGTATGGGCACACTTTGCCCCTGCCGAGCGCCCAACGGAAGACCCCTCGGTACGGCGTGTTTCCAGTTAGGCTTACCTCAGTTGCGAGTGTGCCGACGGGTGGAGTAATGGGGCGTATCCGCCCTGCAGCACAAGAAGATTCGCCGGCGGCGTGAGGGTCTCGACCTCGATCGGGCCGGCCGGTCGCAGCGGTTCGCCGTACCCCTCCCACGACCACGGCAGCACCCGCCGGCCGAGCACCAGCGCCGGGGAACCGTCGAGCCGCACCATGGCCCCGTCGGGCAGGTCGGCGAGGTTCTGGGTCGTCGTGCGCTGCCGTCGGGTGCGCGACTCGACCCGCTGGCTGTGCAGGACCGCGTCCATGTCCGGAGCTCTCAGGTGCCGGCCCCAGGCGTCGGCGTACACCAGGAAGTCCCTGCGCCGGCAGTAGGCGCACGGCCGATGGCCGGCCGCGAGAGCGACCGCCTCGTCGAAGAAGAACAGGGCGGTCCACCGTCCGGGCGGCATCGGATCGCGACGCCGGCCCTGGAAGTCGAGCAAGCAGGAGATCCAGGCTTTCGACCGCCAGCGGGTCGTTCCCAGGCGGCGATCGGCGCCGTGCAGGCAGCCGCGGTTGCCCATCAGGAGACCGCGTCCCGGATCCGCGACGATGTCCTGCGTGGGGAGAACCCTGTTCTGCAACGTCACGGCAGCATCATGTCTGAATGCGGATCGTGGTGGGAGTTGCAATGGTGCGAGACGGCCGGGTGCTGGCGGCGTACCGGCCCGGGCCGGACGGCGGGTGGGAGTTCCCGGGCGGGAAGGTCGAGCCGGGGGAGACCGACGAGCAGGCCGCGGTCCGGGAGATCCGCGAGGAACTGGACCTGGAGATCAAGGTCGGCGAGTCGCTCGGGCCGGGTGTCGACATCTCGGCGGCGTACCGCCTGCACGTGTACCTGGCGACGGTCGTGGCCGGCGATCCGGTCCTGCGTGAGCACGCCGAGCTGCGCTGGTTCGCGCGGGACGAGCTGGACGAAAGTGACTGGCTGGTACCCGACCGGCCGTTCGTCCGGGCACTGCGAATCCGGCTCTGAGTGGCAGAAGTCACACCGGTCACGATTCGGTGACTAGCTTCGGCTGCCCATGGCGTCCACACTGCGAGATACGTAGGGTTCCCGGAAACCCGGCCAGCCGGGCCGGAGAGTCCGGGGTGCATCACCAGAAGGACGGGTGACGGGCGATGACGCTGGGGGTATCGGAGACGCAGTCCCCTGATGAGGGGCTGCCGGCAGATGCTCTGGCACAGACTGCCGAGGCAAAGGAGATCGAAGGCCGCTCACTGGGCCAGATCGCCTGGGCGCGGCTGCGACGTGACAAGGTCGCGATCATCAGTGCGGTGGTGATTCTGCTGATCGTCGCGGTGGCGATCTTCGCGCCGCTGATCGTGAAACTGAACGGGTTCCCACCCGATCAGTTCAACAAGCTGGACGCCAACGGGAACCCGTTACTGAACACCCGCGACGGCGGTATCCCGATCGGCGGCCTGTGGGGCAGCGGTACGAGCTCGGAGCACTGGCTCGGCGTCGAACCGCAGAACGGCCGGGACATCTTCTCCCGGCTGGTCTACGGGACCCGGGTCTCGCTGCTCGTGGCGCTCGGCGGCACCATCATCGCGGTCGTGCTCGGCACGGTGATCGGGATGGTGTCGGGCTACTTCGGCGGCTGGATCGACACGCTGCTCAGCCGGTTGATGGACATCATGCTGAGCTTCCCGTCGCTGCTGTTCGTGATGGCGCTGACGCCGGTGGTCGCGTCGCGGGCCCAAGACCTGTTCGGTATCGAGGACAACAACACACTCCGGATGGGGGTGCTGATGTTCGTCCTCGGGTTCTTCGGCTGGGCCTATCTGGCCCGGATCGTGCGTGGTCAGACGCTCTCGCTGCGTGAACGGGAGTTCGTCGAGGCGGCCCGTTCGCTCGGCGCCGGGTCGAACTACGTGATCTTCCGCCAGGTGCTGCCGAACCTGCTGCCGACGCTGCTCGTCTACACGACGCTGCTGCTGCCGACCAACATCACGGCCGAGGCGGCGCTGTCCTTCCTGGGTGTCGGCATCAAGGAGCCGACCGCGTCCTGGGGCCGGATGATCGCCGACGCGTCCGCCTGGATCGAGAGCAACCCGTTGTACCTGTTCTTCCCGGGGATGGCGCTGTTCATCACCGTGCTGGCATTCAACCTGCTCGGCGACTCGGTTCGGGACGCCCTCGACCCGCGCGCCGGAAGGAGCTGACCGGTGGGCCGTTACATCATCCGCCGCCTGATCCAGGCGGTGTTCGTGCTGATCGTGATCAGCGCGATCACGTTCTTCCTGTTCTGGGCCACGCCGGCCAATCCCGCGCTGCTGATCTGCGGCAAGAACTGCAACGCGGAGACGGTCGCCCAGGTCAACGCGACGTACGGCTTCGACAAGCCGCTGATCGTGCAGTACGGGCAGTACATGCAGGGCCTGGTGAGCCCGGGGGGCCGCATGATCGGCTCGGAGGGTAACGAGCGCAACTGCCCGTGGCCGTGCTTCGGGGAGTCGTACCAGAACGGCATCCCGGTCTGGAACTCGATCAAGGACGCGTTCCCGTCGACGCTCTGGCTGGCCCTCGGGGCCGCGGTCCTCTGGCTGGTGGCCGGCGTCCTGCTCGGACTGATAGCGGCGCTGCGCAAGGGCAAGTTCATCGACAAGTTCAGCGTCGGCCTGGCGTTGTTCGGGGTGTCGTTCCCGACGATCGTGTTCGGCTACCTGCTGCTGTTCCTGTTCATCGTCAAGCTGGAATGGATTCCGTTCCCGGACACCGCGAACGCCGCCTTGTTCAGCGTCGGTCCGGTGAAATGGGCGCAGTTCTACATCCTGCCCTGGATGACGCTCGCGCTGGTCTACGCGGCGCTGTACACCCGGCTGACCAGGGCGAACATGATCGACACGATGAACGAGGACTACATCCGCACCGCCCGGGCGAAGGGCCTGGACGAACGCACGGTGGTCTTCAAGCACGGGCTGCGGTCCGCGCTGACGCCGATCGTGACCATCTTCGGCCTGGACGTCGGCGGCCTGCTGGGCGGCGCGGTGATCACCGAGCAGATCTTCAGCATCACCGGGCTCGGCAAGTTCTCGATCGACTCGGTGCTCAGCAACGACCTGCCCGCGATCATGGGCGTGGTGCTGTTCGCGGCGATCTTCGTGGTGGTCGCGAACATCATCGTCGACGTCCTGTACGCCGTCATCGACCCGCGCGTGCGGCTGGCCTGAGGAAGGTGGCGTGGTGACCGAATCCGTGACCAGTGCGACGCCCGCGGAGGCGCGCTCGGGGAAGCCGTTCCTGGAGGTCAAGGACCTGCAGGTGCACTTCCCGACCGACGACGGCCTGGTGAAGGCGGTCAACGGGCTGAGCTTCACCTTGGAGCGCGGCAAGACGCTCGGCATCGTCGGCGAGTCCGGCTCCGGCAAGAGTGTGTCGAGCCTGGCGATCATGGGCCTGCACAAGGGCAGCCGGGCGCAGGTGACCGGCGAGATCTGGCTGGACGGCGCGGAGCTGGTCGGGATGTCCGTGGCCGAGATGCGGACGCTGCGCGGCCAGCAGGTCGCGATGATCTTCCAGGACCCGTTGTCGGCGATGCACCCGTTCTACCGGGTCGGTGACCAGCTCACCGAGGCCTACCTGGTGCACAACGACGCGCCGAAGGCGGTGGCCAAGAAGCGCGCGATCGACCTGCTCGACCGGGTTGGCATCCCGGCGCCGGACAAGCGCTTCTACGACTACCCGCACCAGTTCTCCGGCGGTATGCGGCAGCGCGCGATGATCGCGATGGCGCTGATGTGCGACCCGGCGCTGCTGATCGCGGACGAGCCGACCACCGCACTCGACGTCACCGTCCAGGCCCAGATCCTCGACCTGATGCAGGATCTGCAGAAGGAGTTCAACTCCGCGATCATCCTGATCACCCACGACCTCGGCGTGGTGGCCAAGATGACCGAGAACGTGGTCGTGATGTACGGCGGCCGGGTGGTCGAGACGGGTGCCGTCCGGGACATCTTCTACCGGCCCGAGATGCCGTACACGTGGGGTCTGCTCGGTTCGATCCCGCGGGTGAACCGCTCCGGCGACGGCCGGCTCAAGTCGATCCGGGGTACGCCGCCGTCGCTGATCAACCTGCCCAAGGGATGCCCGTTCCAGCCGCGCTGCGACTACCAGAGCCACGTCGAGGGCGCGGACTGCGCCACCGAACTGCCCGAGCTGTTGCAGATCGGCCAGGAGCCGCACCTGGTGCGGTGCCACATCCGGTCCGAGCAGCGCCGCAAGCTGTTCACCGAGCAGATCAAGCCGAACCTGTGATGGCCGAGGAGCGCCGGTGAGTACGACGTCAGCAGCCGAGCACACGGCCGGCAAGGAATCCGCTCGCGGCGAGCTGCTGCTCGAGACCCGCGGACTGCAACGCTACTTCCCGGTCACCCGGGGGATCATCTTCCAGAAGCAGACCGGCGCGGTGAAGGCGGTCGACGGTGTCGACCTCAGCATCCACGCCGGTGAGACGCTCGGGGTGGTCGGTGAGTCCGGCTGCGGGAAGACCACCACGGGCCGGCTGGTGACCCGGCTGGACGAGCCGACCGGCGGATCGATCTCGTTCCTGGGCTCGGACATCACGCACCTGAACCGGATGAAGATGCGGCCGTTCCGGCGCGACGTCCAGATGATCTTCCAGGACCCGTTCTCGTCGCTGAACCCACGGCAGACGGTCGGCACGATCATCTCGGCGCCCTTCGACATCCAGGGCGCCAAGCCCGAGGGCGGTACGAAGAAGGCCGTCCAGGCGCTGATGGAGACGGTTGGGCTGAACCCCGAGCACTACAACCGGTACCCGCACGAGTTCTCCGGTGGCCAGCGGCAACGGATCGGTGTCGCGCGGGCGCTCGCGCTGCGCCCGAAGCTGATCGTCTGCGACGAGCCGGTGTCGGCGCTCGACGTGTCGATCCAGGCCCAGATCGTGAACCTGCTGGAGGATCTGCAGAACGAGTTCGGCCTGGCCTACCTGTTCATCGCGCACGACCTGTCGGTGATCCGGCACATCTCCGACCGGGTCGCGGTGATGTACCTGGGCAAGGTCGTCGAGACCGCCGACCGGGACGAGCTCTACAACCACGCCCGGCACCCGTACACGCACGCGTTGCTGTCCGCGGTCCCGGAGGCCGATCCGGACGCCGAGGAGCGGCGCGAGCGGATCCGGCTGACCGGCGACGTGCCGAGCCCACTGAACCCGCCCTCGGGGTGCCGCTTCCGCACCAGGTGCTGGAAGGCGCAGGAGATCTGCGCCGCGGAAGAACCGCCGCTGGTCCAGATCGGCGCCCCGGGCCATCAAGCGGCGTGCCACTTCCCGGAGGAACGGGACGTGGTCTGACGACTACACAGAGCTTCGCTCCGGTGTACCAACGGCATTGAAGGGATCACGATCTGGTCAAGCGGGCGAATCTGCATTGCGCTGTTTGTGAACACGTGAGTTGATGACCGCCACATGACGTAGATCTCTTTCTTCATGCCGCCGTGACCCGGCGACAAGTGTCAACACAAGGAAGGAAACACTGGCCATGGATCACCTCAAACGAACCGGAGTGGCAATCGCCGTGGGGTTCGGTCTGAGCCTGACCGCGGTTGCCTGCGGCGGGGGAGAAAGCAATACGCCGAGCGGGCAGGCCTCGGCCGGTGCCAAGGGGGGCACCGTTACCGTCTACCACGTCAACGACGTGGAGCACCTCGACCCGGCGCGGAACTTCGTCACCGACTCCGGCATGATCGGCAAGCTGATCACCCGGACCCTGACGGACTACCGGTACGACGCCAAGGCGAAGAAGATCATCCTCGAGAAGGACCTCGCCGACAGCTACGAGTCCAGCCCCGACTTCAAGACCTGGACCTTCAAGCTGAAGGACGGCATCAAGTACGAGGACGGCACGCCGATCGTTGCCGCTGACATCAAGTACAACGCCGAGCGGTCGTTCGCCGCCGACATGGCCGAGGGTGCGCCGTACGCGCACGAGTACCTCGACTGCAAGGGCTACAAGGGCCCGTACGTGGCGAACAACAACAACGGCAAGGGCTGCACCGCCATCGAGGTGCCGGACGAGAAGACGATCATCTTCAAGCTGAACCGCCCGGTCGCCTCCTTCGACGGTACGGCGAGCATGAAGGTCTTCTCGCCGGTCCCGAAGGCCAAGGACACCAAGACGCAGTACGACAACCACCCGGTGTCGAGCGGCCCGTACAAGATCGAGACGTACACCCGCAAGAAGCAGCTGGTGCTGGTCCGCAACGACCAGTGGGACCAGAAGACCGACCCGCTGCGCGACGCGCGTCCGGACAAGTTCATCTTCAAGTTCGGTGACGCCGAGGCGACCGTCGACCAGCGACTGATCGCGAACGGCGCGGCCGACCAGAGCTCGCTGAGCTTCGCCGGTGTGCAGCCGGAGAACATCGCCAAGACGAACCAGGCCAACGTCAAGGACCGGGTCGTCGAGGGCACCGACATCTGCCGCCGCTACATCGCGTTCAACGAGCAGAAGCCGCTGCTGAAGAACCAGAAGCTGCGCGAGGCCCTGTACTACGGCCTGGACCGGACCAGCTACCGCGACGGCCGTGGTGGCGAGCGGCTCGCCAAGGTGGTCGACTCGATCATTCCGCAGGACATGGAGGGCTACAAGCCGGAGGAGAACTTCAAGGCTCCGGAGCAGGGTGACCCGGCCAAGGCCAAGCAGCTGCTGACCGAGGCGGGCTACAAGGGCGAGAAGCTCGTCCTGGGCACCGCGGACTCCGGTCTGGCCGTCAAGGCCGCCGAGGCCGCGCAGGCTTCCTGGAAGGCTGTCGGGATCAACGTCGAGATCCAGAAGATCCCGGGTGACAACTACTACTCGACCCAGCAGCAGGACTCCGCGGCGACCGACCTGATCACCGCCGGCTGGTGCTACGACTGGGCGAGCCTCACGACGATCGTGCCGTCGGTCTTCGGACCTGACACGACCGCCGCGGGCAAGGCCGCGCAGAACAACTACGCGCGCAGCCAGGCCGGCTGGGACAAGATGGGTCAGATCACGTCGCAGACCGACAAGCAGAAGATCGAGACCGACCTGTCCGACCTGTACGTCGAGATCATGAAGACGGCGCCGCTGGTGCCGACCGTCCAGGACCTCAACGTGTACGTCGTCGGCTCGAACCTCGACAACGTCGTGGCCGACCCGAACACCGGTGGCATTCCCGACCTGACGCAGATCGGTGTGAAGAAGGTCAGCTGACCCCGGCACCCGCAGTACGAGATTGAACAGTATTGAACAGTGAAGGGGGGGGGGGGGGGGGGGCCGCCCCGCCGGGGTGGGGGGGAGGTTTGGTGGGTTTTTTTGGTTGTTTTAGGGGGCCGCGCGACTGGGGGGGGCGGACTAGAAG
>NZ_JBSGFZ010000053.1:0-17903 GCF_053603655.1 Kribbella sp. NPDC004138 | reverse complement strand
GCGCGGCCGACCGGTCCCGGTCCGTGGCTGGCCCGGCCTGTCTGCCGCCCGGCGCGACCCCTGGCCACTTGAGTGGTTAACCACCAGCGATGCCCCTTCCCCCACCCGCATGCGAGGGGTGAAGGGGCAAGCTGCGTGGTTAACCCCTCAAACGGACGAAAGATTCTCGGCCGGGGATGTCGAGGAACGCCGGTCGGCTCCGATCCCGGGGTGTGGCGCCTGAGGGGGCGTCCGGGAGTCAGGAGTTGACGATGACGGAATCTGTAGTGGCCCAGGGCGGGCTCGGCGAGCTGCGTGCGGCGGTCCTGGGCGAGGTGCTCGTGGATGGGGACGCGGGATACGCGGACGCCGGGCGCGTGGTGATGGCCCAGGGGCGGCCGCGGGTGATCGTGCGCTGCACCGGGGCGGGTGATGTGGTCGCGGCGCTGAAGTACGCCGAGACGAACGACCTGCCGATCGCGGTCCGCAGCGGCGGGCACCACGCGGCCGGGTTCGGCACCAACGACGGCGGTGTCGTGATCGACGTCCGGCCGATGGACGAGGTCCGGCTGCTACCGGACAACGTCGTACGGATCGGCACCGGCGGCACGTGGGGCAGGGTGGCCGAGCGGCTCGGCAAGGCCGGGCTGGCGATCTCGTCCGGCGACACGGCCGGCGTCGGGGTCGGCGGGCTGATGGCCGGCGGCGGCATCGGCTGGATGGTCCGCAAGCACGGGCTGGCGATCGACAACGTGGTCGCCGCGGAGGTGGTCACCGCCGACGGCTCGGTCCGCCGAGTGGACGCCGCGAGCGAACCGGAGCTGTTCTGGGGAGTGCGCGGCGCGGCGGGCAGCCTCGGCGTCGTCACCTCGTACGACATCACCGCCACACCGCAGCCCACGGTGCACTTCGGTGCGCTGCTGTACCCGTGGACGCAGGCGGCGCAGGTCCTCCAGGGCTGGGCGGACTGCATGACGACCGCGCCCGAGGACCTGACGGCCACGCTGCAGCTGGCGCCGACGATGATGGCCGACGGGCAGGTGCCGGTCGCGATCATGGTGTGCGTGGCCGGTGAGCCCGCCGCGCGCGACGCGATCCTGGAGCCGCTGCGCAACCTCGGCTCGTTGCTCACCGACAAGGTGGCCGAGGTGCCGTACGCCGACGTGTTCACCGCCATGGAGATGCCCACGGACTGGCGGCCCCGGATCCGCAACGGCTTCTTCGAGACGGTGCCGGCCGAGCTGGGGGAGCGGCTGCTCGAGGCCCGCGGGCGCATCCCGGGAATGGCGATCGAGATCCGGGCGCTGGGCGGCGCCTTCGCCGCGATGCCGGCGGACGCGACGGCGTTCGCGCACCGCGACGCCCGGTTCCTGGTGAACTCGGTCGTGGTCGGATCGCCCGAGCAGCAGGGCTCGCAGCCCGAGGAGTTCGACGCGCTGTGGACGACGCTGGAGCCTCAGGGCGCCTACCTGAACTTCCTGTCGAACCCGACGGACGCCGACCTCGACCTCTGCTACCCGCAGGACCACCGCGCCCGGCTCGCCGCGCTCAAGCAGTCGGTGGATCCGGGCCACGTGTTCCGCAGCGAACTGAGCGTCCCGCCGCGCCCCGAGTGGAGCGGCGGCCGCCGTCACCTGATGAGGTGGGCGATGCGGTCGCGCAGATAGTTCTGTTCGGCCGTGTTCCGGGTCCGCTCCAGCGCCGCGAGGTAGTTGGAGCGGGCCAGGTCCGGGCGGCCGGCGAGCTCGTGCAGATGGGCGAGGACGGACAGCCGGCGGTGGTGGTCGCCGAGGTACCGGTCGGCGGCCAGCTCTTCGACGATCGCGATGCCGGCGTCCGGGCCTTCGGTCATCGCGACCGCCACGGCTGACCCGAGCCGCACCATCGGGCTCGGGTCGACCTTCTCGAGGACGCGGTAGAGGCCGGCGATCTGTTCCCAGTCGGTCGTCTCGACCGAGTCGGCCTCGCTGTGCACCGCCGCGATCGCGGCCTCCAGCTGGTACGGGCCGACGGCGCCGGTGCGCAGCGTCTCCTCGACGAGCCGCGTGCCTTCGGCGATCTCGTCGGCGTACCACCGGGAGCGGTCCTGGCGGTCGGCCGGGACGAGGTCGCCGCCGGGCCCGGTCCGCGCGTCGCGGCGCGCATGCGTGAGGATCATCAGCGCCAGCAGGCCGGTTACCTCGCCTGTACCGCCGACGGCCTGCTGCAGCAGGCGTGTGATCCGGAGCGCTTCCTCGGCGAGATCCACGCGTTGCAACGAGTCGCCGGCGCTGGCCGTGTGGCCTTCGTTGAAGATCAGGTAGAGAACCTGCAGTACGGCGCGGAGCCGCTCGTCGTACTCGTCGGGGGTCGGGAGCTCGAAGCGGGCGCCCGCGATCGTCTTCTTGGCCCGGCTGATCCGCTGCGCCACCGTCGTCTCGCTGACCAGCAGTGCGGCTGCCACCTCGGCCGTCGTGAGACCGCCGACCGAGCGCAGCGTGAGCGCGATCTGCGAGGCCGGGGTCAGCGCCGGATGACAGCACAGCACGAGCAACCGCACGGTGTCGTCGGAGTCCTCGTGGTAGTCGTCCGGGTCAGGATCCGCGGCCCGGAGGAAGTCGTTGAGCTCGCGCTGTCTGCGCGCGTTGTCCCGTCGCCAGCCGTCCATCATCCGCCGGGTCGCGACGCTGATCAGCCAGCCGACGGGCTGCTCCGGTACGCCGTTCGCGCGCCATTGCACGAACGCTTCGAGCAGCCCCTCCTGCACCGCGTCCTCGCACTGGTCGAACACGCCGTACCGCCGGACCAGCGTCGCCAGCGCCCGCGGGGCCGCGGCGCGGATCGCCGCCTCCAGCTCGGGCGCCGACGTCCTCACAGCTGATCGAGCTCCACGAGGAAGTCGTCCTGGTCCATCCGGATCTCACGGAGCTCGACGCGCCGGAACTGCGCCAGCGGAATCATCGCCGCGAGCTCCAAAGCCCGGTCCTGCGAGGCGCAGTTCACCACCAATGCGCCGGCCAGGAACTCCTTCGTCTCCAGCAATGGGCGGTCCGAGATCACCGGCGTACCGGCGACCAGTTGAACGTCCTTGGTCTCGGCCGGCTCGTTGAGTGCGAGCACGGACACCAGTTCGCCGCTCTTCAGCAGCTCGCGCGTGAGCGTGGCGACCTGCTCCCGTCCACCGGCCAGCTCGGTCAACTGGTCTTCGGTCAGTCCCTCGAGTGCCTCGAGGTTGTTGTGAACCAGCAGTAGAAACTTCACCCCGCCATTGTCCCGGACGAGGTGTCAGGACCGAACCCAGACGGTCCAGCGCACGACGCGCAGGTACCCGAGGCGTTGGTAAACCGGCTGCCCGTCGTCGGACGCGATGAGGCAGGCGGGTTGATCGGCGTACCCCGTGGTCGCCGCCCACGTGACGGCCGCGCCCGCACCACGCCCGCGCGCGGCCGGCATCACCGCGACGTTCTCGACGACGGTGACCCCGGCGGCACTGTGCGCCGTCGCGGTCGCCAGCGGTACGTCGCCGTCGTACCCCACCCAGACCGCCGACCCGTCGAGGAACGACGGTGCGTAGATCGCTCCGGCCCGGAACGGCTGGAGTTCAGGCAGCGGGTATCCCTCGACGAGTATCCGCTCGGCGTCGGCCAGACCAGCTGCGTCCGTCACCCGCCGTACGTCGAGGTCGGTCGTCGGGGGAGCGGTCGTGGTCTGCGGCAGCCGGAGCATCAACGGCGGATGCCCAGCCAGGTCCAGGCCGGACGCGCGGAGGTCGCCGGTCGGCCAGGCGCTGACGAACAGGTACGGCGCCCCGCCGGGAAGCTCCCGGGCGGCCTCTGCGACGATCCCGGCCGGATCGACCGGCTGCTTCGGCACCACCCAGTTCGTCAGCGCGCTCCGGTCGCCGAGGATCGCGCCGGCCCAGGTGTCGCCGTCGTACCACGGTTTGCCGGCCCTCCGGGCGGCGTCGACGGCCCAGGACGCGTGCGCCAGCACGGCCTGCCGCATCAGTGAGTCGGCCGGTACGAGGCCCGGCTCCCAGCCGGTGGCGAGGGTTTCGCCGTCCGGCGGCAGGATCGAGGACGCCATGCGCACCAATGTCGCATCACGGACGTGGTTTGTCTCTCACTCGCCGGTGTAAGGGTTGAACGGTACTACGCCCTTACCCGATCATCGACGCCGTGAGGACGTACTGCTGTGCCTGATGTGTCGTTGCTGACGTTGGTGTTCCTGGTGATCGCGGCCTTCGCGGCCGGCTGGATCGACGCGGTGGTCGGGGGCGGCGGGCTGCTGCAGTTGCCCGCGATGCTGCTCGGGCTGCCGAACGCGTCCCCGGCGCAGATCCTGTCGACCAACAAGATCTCGTCGCTGTGCGGTACGACGACCAGCGCGGTCACGTTCGGCGTCAAGGTGCGCCCGGACCGGAGGACCGTGCTGCCGCTGGCGATCCTCGCCGGGCTCGGCGCTGCGGCCGGCGCGCTGGTGGCGACCAGGATCCCGATGTCGTGGTTCAAGCCGATCGTCCTGGTGCTGCTCGTGCTGGTCGCGATCTACACCGCGATGAAGCCGTCGCTCGGCGCCCGCACCGCGTTGCGGTTCGACGGCCGCGACCACTACCTCGCGGCCGGCGGTGTCGGCGTGCTGATCGGCTTCTACGACGGTGCGGTCGGACCGGGCACCGGCTCGTTCCTGATCTTCGCGCTGGTCGGCCTGCTCGGATACAACTTCCTGCAGGCCAGTGCGAAGGCGAAGATCGCCAACGTGGCCACGAACCTGGGCGCGATCGCCGTGTTCGCCCTGAGCGGCGCACCGCTGTGGAGGCTCGGTCTGATCATGGGGGCAGCCAACATGTGCGGCGGTCTGCTCGGCGCCCGGACCGCGGTCGCGCGCGGCAGCCGGTTCGTCCGGGTGGTCTTCCTGGTCGTCGTCTCGGCCCTGATCCTGCGCCTGGCCTACGACGTGTTCTTCGCCTGACCCGAGTGCCGGCTGAAGGTGGGGGCCCAGGGCGCGTCGTCGAGGCCGACCCGGCGGATGGCGTCCGCGGTCTGGGCGGCCAGGTCCTGGAGGGACGCGATCTCGTCCGGAGTGGCCCGGTAGCGGCGGGACCAGTACGCGCCGATGGCGGCGACCGGCGTCGGTGAGCCGACCGGGACCATCAGCAGGCTGCGGACGAACGTCGGCAGATAGGCCTCGATCGGGATCCTGCTGTCGACGGAGATGTCCGGGACCACCGCGGTCTCGTCGTGCAGCATCGCCCAGCCGCTGATACAGGAGGTGATCGGGAAGCGCTGTCCCTTCCACAGCGGCGCGATCGCGTCCTCGTCGGCGTAGAAGCAGCGGTCGGCATCGCGCAGGACGAAGGTCGCCCCCTGCGCGCTCGTGCGGCGGCGCGCCTCCTTGCGGACGATCTCACCGATCCCGTCGAGGCTCGCTGTCACCTCCAGCGCTGCCAATCCCTCCGCCATTCCGCCATTGTGCACCCGGCCGGCCCCAGCCGATGTCAAAACCGGCAATTGAGACCGCGTACCGGCCATCGGGACCCAGGCGCCACCTAGTGTCGCGCCATGGACACGGAAGTGCTGTTCGAGGGGAAGATGAATCTGAGCTTCGGCCAGATCTATCTGATGAGTGGGGACACGGACTGGCCGGACTTCGACGACTCGCGGCGGGGCCAGGCCAACGGCATCTGCGGCGCCGCCGAGCCTGGGCGGCTGCTGCTCGCGACCGGCCTGCACACTGGGTACGTAGCGCTGCGGATCGAGCACTCCGAGCAAGAACCTGCGCTGGACGACGCCTGGGAGGACATCGTCGAGGTGTCGTTCCTGCCCGCGGCGCCGGACATCCTGGTGCACGGGCTGGACGGCTCCACGTCCGCGGAGTTCCGCCTGCCGACCCGGAGTTACCGCGTGCGCTACAGCGCCATCGGGATGGACGAGGGCAATCAGGTCAACGTGGTCGGGGACGGCGAGCCCGTCGTGGATCGGTACCTACTGCAGTTCTGGCCGGCCGGCGCCGCGGCGGACGCGGTACGCAAGCAGACCAGCACTGTCGCGAAACAATGGCACCAGGACTGGCGCTAGGGTCGCCTCATGGTCGACTACAACGGTCGTTTGGGCAGCGTGTACGCCGCGGGCCGTGCGATGCCGCCGGCCGAGATTCGGCGCTGGACCGGGGCCTTCGCCCAGCACGTGCCGCAGGTGCGGCCGCTGGACGTCCTCGATCTCGGCAGTGGGGTCGGCCGGCTGACCCCGGGGCTGGCAGAGGAGTTCCAGGGGCACGTGTACGGCGTGGAGCCGTCGGACCGGATGCGCGAGGCGGCCGAGCAGGCGCCGCATCCGGGCGCGACCTACCTGAAGGGCAGCGCCGAGGACATTCCGTTGCCTGAGGCATCGGTCGACATGGTGTTGATGTTCTTGTCGTTCCATCACTTCACGGATCAGCTGCAGGGGCTGCGTGAGGTCCGTCGGGTGCTGCGGCCCGGGGGAGCGGCGTTGCTGCGCACCCAGTTCACGGACCTGATGCCGGACCTGTTCTGGTACGAGTACTTCCCGTCCGCGCGGGCGGTCGACGCCGCGATGTACAGGTCGCTGGCCGACACGAAGGCGCTCGCGGTCGAGGCCGGGCTGGTGCCGGCCGACGACGTCGTACGGCTCCAGGGCGAGACGCACAGGACGTTGCGGGAGCGCTACGAGCGGCTGAGTCTGCGGGCCCTGTCGACGTTCGAGCATCTGCCCGCGGACGAGGTCGACGCCGGATTCGCCAGGTTCGCCGAGGATGCGGAGCGGGACCCGGACCGCCAGATGCCACGCTACGACGCGACGATGCTCGTCCTCACCCGTCCCAGGTGACGAGCAGCGCCGACGGTTTGCGGAACACGAGACCCCGCGGCGCGGGTGAGTCCGGCGCCAGGCGAAGGCCGGGAAGGCGCAGTACGGCCTCGACCGCGGTCAGGGTTTCCAGGCGGGTGAGGTGCATGCCGAGGCAGATGTGCGGCCCGCTGGCGAAGGCCAGGTGGCGGCGCGCGTTCGGCCGGCGTACGTCGAACTCGTCGGGTGCCTCGAACATCTCAGGGTCACGGCCGGCTCCTGCCAGCGACACCGTGACCATGTCGCCGCGGCGGATCGTGGCGCCGGCGAGGTCGACGTCGCGGGTGGCGTAGCGGTCGACGACGGCGGCCGCGGGTTCCAGGCGCAGCGACTCCTCCATCGCGTTGGGGAGCAGCGACGGGTCCGCGAGGACCAGGTCGAGTTGGTCGCGGTGCGTGAGCAGATGCCACAGGGCGTTGGTGATCATGCCCTCGGTGGTCTCGATGCCGCCGAACATCAGCACCGCGGCGTTCGCGACCACCTCGTCGATGCCCAGCCCGGCGTGCGCCGCAGCGGCGAGCAGCGAGTCCGAGGAGTCGATGCCGGAGGCAACATGCTTGTGTAGCTCGGCGAACGCCGCAGCGCCGTCCGCGGTGGCCGGACGCCCGGCCGAGATCCCGGACACCGACGACGAGATCGCCGTGTACCAGTCGAGCACGGTCGACGCCGACGCCGGCGGCAGCCCGAGCGAGAGCGCCACCACCCCAACCGACAACGGCCCCGCAAGAGTCGTCCGAAGGTCGGCGCGCCGCCGCGCCCCGTCCTGGAGAGCCGTCATCAGCTCGTCGACCGCCTGCTGCACCGGCCCGGTGAAGCGACGGCGGGTTTCCGCCAACCCGAAGGGGGACTCGAACGGGTCGCGGTGGGACTTGTGGCGGCGGCCGTCCAGCGACAGCATCGACGGTCCTACGACCTGGGCGGTCGAGAACCGTGGGTCGTCGACCGTGAACGTCTCCGGGTCGCGCAGCACCTGCACCGCGAGCGACCGGCCGGTGACGAACCACGCGTTCATGGACTCGATCCACCCGATCGGCCGGATCCGCGCGAGCGCCGGATGCGGGTCGGTTTCGAGCTCTTCGACAGTCGCCACCCGGCTAGCCTAGGCGTAATACCATTGATGTAACTGGTATCGCTGAGACAGATCGATTTCAAACGACTCAGGAGCCCTCCGGGTTACGAATCCGGAACTCTCGCCCTCTAGGGTGTGGCCCATGTCAGTGTTGGATTCTTCCCCCGCCCCACCGCCCCGGTCAGGGAACCTGGTGCTCCTGCCTGCCGTCGATGTGGCGGACGGGCAGGCGGTCCGGCTGGTGCAGGGCGAGGCCGGCAGCGAGACGTCGTACGGCGATCCGCTGGCGGCGGCGATGGCGTGGCAGGAGGCCGGGGCGGAGTGGATCCACCTGGTCGACCTGGACGCGGCGTTCGGCCGCGGCAGCAACCGGGAGCTGCTCGCCGACGTGACCGGCAAGCTCGACGTACAGGTCGAGCTGTCCGGCGGCATCCGCGACGACGAGTCGCTCGAAGCCGCGCTCGCGACCGGTGCGCGCCGGGTGAACATCGGCACCGCCGCGCTCGAGGACCCGGAGTGGTGCGACCGGATCATCCAGCAGTACGGCGACCGGGTCGCGATCGGCCTGGACGTCCGCGGCCGCACCCTGGCAGCCCGCGGCTGGACCAAGGAGGGCGGCGACCTGTACGAGGTGCTTGCCCGGCTGGAAGCGGCCGGCTGCGAGCGCTACGTGGTCACCGACGTCACCAAGGACGGCATGCTCCAAGGCCCGAACCTTGACCTGTACCGCGACCTGTGCGCGCGCACCGACAAGCCGATCATCGCGTCCGGCGGCGTCTCCAGCCTCGACGATCTCGAGGCTCTCAGCACGCTGGTGAAGGACGGCGTCGAGGGCGTCATCGTCGGCAAGGCGCTGTACGCCGGCGCGTTCACCCTGACCGAGGCACTCGAGCTCACGCGTGGAGGCGACAAGTGAGTCTGGCCGACAAGCTCAAGGACAAGAAGGTCCTGGTCACCGGAGTCACCGGCTTCGTCGGTGAGGCGCTGCTGCACCGGATCATCGGCGAGCTCCCCGGCACCACGATCGCCGCGATCATCCGGCCGAAGGGCTCGATGACCGGCGGCGACCGGATGGCGCAGCTGCTCCGGAAGGACATCTTCAAGCCGTTCTACGGCGAGGGCACGCCGTACGCCGACGCCGAGGCGCTGTCCGCGGCCCGGATCCACGTGATCGACGGCGACCTGGCCGACGTGCCCGAGCTGCCCAAGGACCTCGACATCGTCGTGCACTGCGCCGGTGACGTGAGCTTCGACCCGCCGATCCACGAGGCGTTCACGACCAACGTGCTCGGCACCAAGAGCCTGCTGGAGCGGATCGTCGAGACCGGCCGCCCTGTGCACTACGTGCACATCTCGACGGCGTACACGGCCGGCCGTCGGCGCGGCGCGATCCCGGAGGCCCCGGTCGACCACTTCGTCGACTGGCGGACCGAGGCCGAGGCCGGGATGGCGATGAAGGCCCGGGTCGAGGAGCAGTCCCGGTCCGCGCCGATGCTGGCGAAGTTCCGCAAGGAGGCCGAGAAGCTGCACCGCCGCGCCGGTCACCTGACGGCCGCGGCCGACACCGAGCGCCGCCGGACCGAGTGGGTCGCGAAGCGGCTCGTCGAGACCGGCACCGAGCGCGCCCGCAGCCTCGGCTGGACCGACTGCTACACGTTCACCAAGGCGCTCGGCGAGCGCGTGGTGGAGGAGTTCGCGAGCACGCTGCCGACGTCGATCGTCCGGCCGGCCATCATCGAGTCCGCGGTGCAGAGCCCGCACCCGGGCTGGATCGAGGGCTTCAAGATGGCCGAGCCGCTGATCCTCGCCTACGGCCGCGGCGAGCTGCCCGAGTTCCCGGCCTCGCCGGACTCGGTGATCGAGATCATCCCGGTCGACCACGTGGTCGGCGCGATCTGCGCGGTGATGGCGACCGAGCCCGAGCTGAGCAAGCCGGAGTACTACCACATCGGCTCCGGCGCCCGGAACCCGCTGACCTTCGAGCAGCTGTACGCCGGCGTCCGGGAGTACTTCTCCAAGCACCCGTTCGACCTCGGCGAGCGCGGCGCGGTCCGGCTGCCGGTGTGGAAGTTCCCCGGCGGCGACTCGGTCGAGAGCATGCTGCGGTACGGCGAACGCGCGCACAAGATCGCCGACGCGGTCATCACCCGGGTGCCGCGCGGTGAGCGCACCCGCAAGTACGCCCGCGAGCTCGACGTCCAGAAGCGCCGCCTCGACTTCCTGCGCCGCTACATGGACCTGTACTCGGAGTACGCGCAGGCCGAGCTGCAGTTCATCGACGACAACGTGCTCGCGCTGCACAACGCGCTCGAAGGCGACGACAAGGAGAAGTTCGCCTGCGACACCGCGGTTGTCGACTGGCAGTACTACCTGCAGGAACTGCACTGCCCGAGCGTCACCGAGTCGATGCGCCGGCTGGACGTCGTCCGCAAGAAGCGGAACAAGGCGCTCGCCGAGTCCGCGGGCGTGCTGAAGAAGGTCGAGCCGAACCAGGAGTCCAAGGTCATCGCCGCGTTCGACATGGACGGCACGCTGCTGTCCTCGAACGTGATCGAGACCTACCTGTGGATGCGGCTGCCCGAGCTCGACGGCCCGCAGCGCGCCGGCGAGATCGGCGCGATGCTGCGCAAGCTGCCCAAGCTGATCGCCGCCGAGCGCAAGGACCGCGGCACGTTCCTGCGCACGATCTACCGCCGGTACGCCGGTGCGGATCTGGAGGAGCTGAACCAGATCGTCGACGAGATCCTCGCCGAGCACGTGCTCGAGCGGCTCAGCGGCGCCGCCGTCCGCCGGATCCGCGAGCACCGCGCCGCCGGGCACAAGACGATCCTGATCACCGGCGCCGTCCGGCCGCTGACCCGGCCGCTGGAGCCGTTGTTCGACGAGATCGTCGCCGCGGAGCTGGCCGTCGACGACCGCGGCCGCTGCACCGGCTTCCTGTCCGGCCCGCCGCTGGTCGGTGAGTCCCGCGCCGCGTGGATCAAGCACCACGCGCGGCAGACCAACATCGACCTGTCCAAGTCGTACGCCTACGCCGACAGCCACTCGGACCTGCCGATGCTGTCGGTGGTCGGCAACCCGGTCGCCGTGTCGCCGGACGTGTCGCTGTTCCGGGCCGCCCGGGCCGCGCGCTGGCAGATCGTCGACTGGAAGACCTCGCCCACGTCGTCCCGTCTGGAGCTCCCTGGGGTGAACGCCCGATGATGCTGGCTCTCGAGATGTACCGGTCGCCGGCGAAGTACCTGGCGGCCAAGGCGGTCGGCGGCCGGATCCCCGGCATCCTGACCGGACCGGCCGCGCCGCTGCGCCTCGTCACCATCGACGAGCCGAAGGCCGAGCGGGCGGGCTGGGCGCGGATCCGCCCGATCCTGTCCGGGATCTGCGGCTCGGACCTCGGCATGGTCACCGGCGCCACCAAGCTGTACTTCTCCGCGGTCGTGTCGATGCCGTTCGTCCCCGGTCATGAGGTGGTCGGCGAGCTGCTCGACGACTGCGAGGACCTGCCGAAGGGCACGCGCGTCGTGATGGACAGCGTCCTCACCTGCGCGGCGCGCGGCGTCGAGCCGTGCGAGGGCTGCGTGTCCGGCAACACCAACCGGTGCGACCGGATCACGGTCGGCCACGTGGCGCCGGGCCTGCAGACCGGGTTCTGCCGCGACACCGGCGGTGGCTGGGGCAACGTGATGGTCGCGCACCGCAGCCAGCTGTACGCCGTACCGGACGAGATGTCCGACGAGCGCGCCGTCCTGGTCGAGCCGCTGGCGGGCGCGGTGCACGCCGCACTGCGCGCCAAGGTCCAGCCGGGCCAGTCGGTGCTGGTCAGCGGCGCCGGCGCGGTCGGGCTGTTCGCGACGCTCGCCCTGCGCGAGCTGACCCAGGCCGGACGGATCACCGTCGTCGCCAAGCACGCGCGGCAGCGGGAGCTGGCGCGTGCGTTCGGCGCCAGCGACGTCGTGGCGCCGGACGAGGTGTTCCGCGGCGTACGGCGCTCGACCGGCGCGTTCCGGCTGAAGCAGGACTTCAGCGGCGGCGAGTTCCTGCTCGGCGGTGTCGACGTCGCCGTCGACGCGGTCGGCAGCAAGGCCTCGATCGACACCGTCCTGCGGGTCACCAAGGCCGGCGGCCGGGTCGTGCTGTCCGGGATGCCGGACAGCGGCGCCGACCTGTCGCCGGTGTGGTTCCGCGAGCTCGAGGTCACCGGCACCTACGCCTCCGCGCGGGAGGAACCGAACGGCCGCCCGGCGTTCGAGACCGCGCTGGACCTGGCCGGTCGCGCCCCGCTGGACGGGATCGTCGGGGCCCGCTATCCGCTCTACCGCTGGCGTGAGGCGCTGGACCACGCGCACTCCGCCGGCCGACTGGGAACAGTCAAGGTCGCATTCGATGTGAGGGCCTCATGAGGGCGCTGAACGTACGACGAGAGAGGTTCTGACATGTCTCGGCCAGGTTTCGTGCTTGAGGTGGACGACCGCACGCCGCCACTGCTCGTGCACAACGGTGAGGGCTTCCTGCTGGAGCGCTTCCCGCAGGGCACCCGGGTGGTGTACCCGCCGGAGGCCCTGCCCGCGGTCCGCGACGTCGACGAAGCGATCCAGAACGCGCTGCTGAACCCGATCGCGTCCGAGCCGCTGCCGGAGCTGCTGCGTCCGGGCATGCGGCTGACGATCGCGTTCGACGACATCTCGCTGCCGCTGCCCCCGATGAAGAAGCCGGACATCCGGCAACGGGTCATCGAGGCCGTGCTGGAGCTCGCCGCGCAGGCCGGTGTCGACGACGTCGAGCTGATCTCGGCGAACGCGCTGCACCGCCGGCTGACGCCGAACGAGCTGCGCGAGATCGTCGGCGAGCGGGTGTTCCGCTCGTTCTTCCCCGACGGCAAGCTGTACAACTTCGACGCCGAGGACCGCGACAACCTCACCCACCTGGGGCAGACCCGGCACGGCGAGGACGTGGAGATCTCCAAGCGGGCGGCCGAGTCCGACCTGCTCGTCTACGTGAACGTGAACCTGGTGGCGATGGACGGCGGGCACAAGTCCACGTCGATCGGCCTGGCGTCGTACAAGTCGCTGAAGCACCACCACAACAGCCGCACGATGATCCACTCGCGGTCGTTCATGGACCACAAGGCGTCGAAGATGCACCACTCCGCCTGGCGGATGGGTGAGATCCTGACGCAGCACGTCAAGGTGTTCCAGATCGAGACCACGCTGAACAACGACATCTTCGGCGGCCCGCTGGAATTCCTGCAGAAGCGCGAGTGGGAGTGGTCGATCAAGGACCAGGCCTCGATGCTCGGCACCAAGCGCGCGCTCGCGGCCGCGCCGTCGAAGCTCCGGCACAAGATCTTCACCGACGTCCGCTCGAACTACGGCCTCACCGGGATCAACGCCGGCGCGATCGAGCCGGTGCACGAGAAGACCATCGAGGCCGTGCACCGCCAGCACCTGGTCGAGGTGCAGGGCCAGTCCGACGTCGCGATCATGGGCGTGCCGTTCGTCGGCCCGTACAACGTGAACTCGGTGATGAACCCGATCCTGGCCGCCTGCATGGGCCTCGGGTACTACTTCAACTCATACCGCGGCAACCCGGTCGTCCGCAAGGACGGCGCGGTCATCCTGTACCACCCGGTCGACTACGAGTTCAGCCAGTTGCACCACCCGTCGTACGTCGACTTCTTCGAGGAAGTGCTTGCCGAGAGCACCGACCCGGCGACGATCGAGGCGAAGTTCGAGAAGCAGTACGCCGAGGACCCGTGGTACATCCACCTGTACCGGACGTCGTACGCGTACCACGGCGTGCACCCGTTCTACATGTGGTACTGGATCTCGCACGCCCTGGACCACTGCGGCGACATCGTCTGGGTCGGCGCGAACCGCAAGACCGTCGAGCGGATGGGCTTCCGGTCCGCGTCGACGCTGCAGGACGCGCTCGAGATGGTCAGCCACTCGGTCGGCCGGTCGCCGTCGATCACGTACCTGCACAACCCGCCGCACCTGCTCGCGGACGTGCGCTGATGGGTACCAGCCTGGTGAAGTTCAGCCGGGACACCGCGCGGGACGTGAAGCAGGTCGCGCGCGGATGGCGGTGGGGCCGGCGGCCGCAGGTGCCGCGCTCGGCCGAGCCGTACGTGATCCCCAAGGAGACCTCGGTCTTCCCGACCAAGTGGGCCCGGACGCGGACCGCGATCGCGGTCCGCGACCTGATCCAGAAGGGCCCGCTGAACGCGGTCCTGAACTTCGAGGTCAGCCCGCAGGTGAGCGGCCTCGACTCGCTGCTCAAGCTCGACGGCCCGGCGATCATCGTCGCGAACCACTCCTCGCACCTCGACACCCCGTTGCTGCTGCTGTCGCTGCCCGACGCGATGCGCCGCCGGACGGCGTTCGCGGCCGCCGCCGACTACTTCTTCGACACCTGGTGGCGGGCCGCCGGGTCGGCGATCGTGTTCAACACGTTCCCGATCGAGCGCCGTGGCGGCAAGATGAGCGCCACGCCCGGCGACCTGCTCGCCGACGGCTGGAACGTCGTCGTGTTCCCGGAGGGCACCCGCTCGCCGGACGGCTGGGTGCAGCGGTTCCGGATGGGCGCGGCGTACCTGGCTGTGGAGCACGACGTACCGATCATCCCGGTCGGCATCAAGGGCTCGTTCGCCGCGATGCCGCGCGGCCGCGGCTGGCCGGTCCCCGGCCGCCCGGCGGTCCACGTCCGGTACGGCGACCCGCTGCGTCCGCTCGAGGGCGAGAGCGCCCGCGACTTCGCGCCCCGGATCGCCGCCGCGGTGTCGGCCCTCCTCGACGAGGAATCGACCACCTGGTACGAGTCCCGCCGCCGCGCCGCCATCGGCGCCTCCCCGTCGCAGACGGGCCCTGACGCCGCGCACTGGCGCCGCGTCTGGGAGTCCACCCGGCCGATGAGGTCGACCGACAACCGCCGGCGCGCCTGGAAGTGACGACTGTCGAGGTCCGGCCGCGCTTCGGCGCGGCCGGACGACCGTTCTGGATCCTCGCGGCCTGCTACCTGGTCCTGCCGGCCGTGCTGTGCGCGTCGCTCGCGACCTGGGCGTTGAGCTGGGCGGCTGCCGTTGTTCTGTTCGTCGTCCTGGTCTGCGTGCTGACCTTGCTGTTCTGGTTCGCCATTCGCGGCGCCCGGATCTGGGTCGGCCCGGACGCGGTCGCCTACCGATCCACCGCGTGGGCGCCGCCCAAGGTGCTGCCGCGCGCCCAGGTGGTCCGGGTGCTGTGGATCGGCCGCGTCAAACGCTCCCTGCCGATCGGGCTGCTGGCGATCCTCGCGGCCGACGGCTCCCGTATCGGCGTGAGCCGCTGGCTCTGGACCGACGCGGATCTGCACACCGTGACGGCCGCGATCGGTCTCCCGGTGGACCACCGCCCGGTCGTGGGCGGCCTGGAGCTGGTGCGTGAGATCGGCGTCGATCCGGCGTACAAGCGCAATCCCTTGCACTTCCTGACGCTGCTGGCAGCCGCCGGCGTCGGCGTACTGATCGCCTGGCCGATCGTCCGCACCCTGCTGCTCTGAGACAGCTTCACCTGACCGAGACATGCGGCTCGGTACGCTTGGCCGCGTGAGTCTTGCTGTGCGGGTCATTCCCTGTCTCGACGTCGACGCCGGCCGGGTGGTCAAGGGCGTCAACTTCGCCGATCTGCGCGACGCCGGGGATCCGGTCGAGATGGCGCAGGTGTACGACGCGGAGGGCGCCGACGAGCTCACCTTCCTCGACATCACCGCGTCGTCGGGATCGCGCGAGACGACGTACGACGTGGTCCGGCGCACTGCCGAGCAGGTGTTCATCCCGCTGACCGTCGGCGGCGGCGTGCGCGAGGCGACCGACGTGGACCGGCTGCTGCGGGCCGGCGCGGACAAGGTCGGCATCAACACCGGCGCGATCGCGCGACCCGACGTGATCCGCGAGATCGCACACCGCTTCGGCAACCAGGTCCTCGTCCTGTCCCTCGACGTACGGCGCTCCGCCGACCAGCCGAGCGGCTTCGAGGTCACCACGCACGGCGGCCGGAAGTCGGCCGGCCTGGACGCGATCGAGTGGGCGCAGCGCGGCTGCGAACTGGGCGCCGGCGAGATCCTGCTCAACTCCATGGACGCCGACGGCACGAAACAGGGCTTCGACCTGGAGCTGATCAAGGCAGTCCGCGCGGTCGTCGACGTCCCACTGATCGCCAGCGGCGGAGCCGGCGCCCCGGACCACTTCCCCCCAGCAGTCCAGGCCGGCGCCGACGCCGTCCTCGCCGCCAGCGTCTTCCACTTCGGCGACTTCCGCATCGCCGACGTCAAGTTGGCCCTCCGCGACGCCGGAATCGTGGTCCGCTGACCATGCAAACCAACCACCCAAACCCCCACCAAACACCAGCCAAGCAGACACCGCCCGAGCAGACACCGCCCGAGCAGGCGCCGGCCGGGCAGGTGTCCGGCAAGAACGCGTTGGGCGGGCCGGCGCCGGACGAGAACGCGTCTGGGGTACAGGTGGCGAGCGCGAAGGTACTGGGCAAGAAGGCGGCTGATGAGCAGATGCCAGGGGAGGAGGAGGTGGAAGGGGAGCGGTCGGAGGTGTTGGTTGCTGCGATCGAGCTGGAGTTGTCCGCGTTGTTCCGCCGGTCGCGCTCCGCGTCGCTCCGGCTGGCGCGCCGCGTGCACCCCGAGATGGACGCCGCCGGGTACGCCCTGATCTCGCAGATCGAGCTCGGCACCGGCAGCGGAGCCGGCGTCCGCGCGTCCGACGTCGCGCAGGTCCTCGGTCTCGACAAATCGACGGTCAGCCGCGGCATCACCCAACTCGAGAGCCTCGGCCTGATCGAACGCGTCGGCGACCCGGACGACGGCCGCGCCCGCCTGCTCCGCCTCACCGCCACCGGCGCCGAACGCTACGAAGCCATGCGCACCCAACGCCAAACCGAGTTCCGCGCCATCCTCGACCGCTGGAACCCCACCGACCTAGCCGACCTCGGCCGCCTCCTAACCCGCCTCAACACCGACCTCGGCTAACCACCCCTCGCGCGCACCCCGCGCGCGTAGTTGCGCCCGGCGCAGACGGACAGCTCGACAGGTAGTGCACCGCGAGACGCTGTACGCGCGGGCCCCAATCACGCTCAGGTGCACTACCCGGCCGGCGGACACCTCCTGTCGAGCTGTACCCCGCACATGGCCCGGACTCGCCAGCAGCCTGAGCCTGCTTGCGGGCCCGCGCAGACGGGCGAGCTGGGGAGGATTGCCAGCCGATTCGGGGGTGAAATCCTCCCCGGCCTGGCGGTGGCGTAGCCAGCGTTGAGCGCATGGGGGTGGGCCAGCGTCACTGGGTGCGATCGCGTTGTCCACAGGGTGTGCATATGGTTGTGGAAACCAACCAATCGGGTATATAGTTGGGTTATGCAACTAGCTCAGCAACCCCTTGTCCCGGGGGTAGAGCGGGATGCGGCGGCTCAGGAACTGCTCGAAGGGGTCAGTTCTCTGGTGCGGGCCGTGCGATGTATCGAGCATCGGCACCTGGCGAACGACGGCGGTCTGCGCCGGTCGGACGCGAGTGTGCTCAAGGTGCTGATGAAGGACGGTGAGCAGCGCGGCGGGGAGATCGCAGGGAAGCTCGGTGTCGACGCGTCGGTGGTGAGCCGGCAACTGACCGCGCTGGAGGCCGACGGACTGGTGAGCCGTCGGCCGGATCCCGCCGATGCGCGGGTCGGGCTGGTCAGCCTGTCGCCCCACGGCAAGGCCCAGCTCGAAGCGCTCTACTCCTCCTACACCCGGCAACTGAGAACCGCCTTGGCGGACCTCGACGACGACGCGCTGGTCGCGGCCGCTGCCACCATGCAGCGGGTCGCGGTCGCGATCACCGAGGCTCAGAGGTCACGTGGATAGGTGGTGCCTGCTGCGCGCCGCCCCGCGGGCACTGGGCGGCGTTGTCGTCGGTCGAAGGGACTCCGTCCCATCTCCCTCCTCCGCCTTGCCCAGCACTCCGCGGGACGACGCTCGCGACGGCACCACCTGTCCAC
>NZ_JBSGFZ010000052.1:0-18765 GCF_053603655.1 Kribbella sp. NPDC004138 | reverse complement strand
CCGCGGGCGGTTTACCGCCGCGTAGCGCCGCGCCTACTATAAGGTCTTCGGCGCCCGGCAGGCGATGGCCGACCTGCTCGGCACCACCGCCGAGGGGATCGTGTTCGGCCGCAGCATGACGCAGCTGACCTACGACTTCTCCCGCGCGCTCGCGAAGACCTGGTCCGCGGGCGACGAGGTGATCGTCACCCGGCTCGATCACGACGCGAACGTCCGTCCGTGGGTGCAGGCCGCCGAGGCCGCCGGCGCCACGGTCAAGTGGCTCGGGTTCGACCCGGAGACCTCCGAGCTGGACGACATCGCGCCCCTGCTCACGGACCGCACCCGCCTGGTCGCTGTCACCGCGGCGTCGAACCTGCTCGGCACCCGTCCGGACACGCAGCGCATCGCCGACCAGGTCCACGCGGCCGGCGCGCTGATCTACGTCGACGGCGTCCACCTGACGGCGCACGCGCCGGTCGACGCGCGGTACGCCGACTTCTACGTGTGCTCGCCGTACAAGTTCTTCGGCCCGCATCTCGGCGTACTGACCGCGGCGCCGGAGCTTCTCGAGACGCTGCGGCCCGACAAGCTCCTGCCGTCGACGGACGCCGTACCGGAGCGCTTCGAGCTGGGCACGCTCCCGTACGAACTGCTGGCCGGTGCGACGGCCGCGGTCGACTTCATCGCCGGGCTCGGAGGCAGCGGCACGACGCGGCGCGAGCGGCTGATCACGTCGCTGCGGAGGGTCGAAGCGCATGAGGACGGGCTGCGTGACGAGCTGGAGGCGGCCCTGATGGCGATCCCCGGCGTCACCCTCTACGGCCACGCCGCGCACCGTACGCCGACCCTGCTGTTCACGCTCGACGGGCACACGCCGGGGGAGGTGTCCGAGCATCTCGCGAAGGCGGGCGTCAACGCCCCGGCAGGCTCGTTCTATGCGTACGAGCCCGCGCGACACCTCGGGCTCGGCGCGGCGGGCGCGGTCCGGGCCGGTCTCGCGCCGTACACGGACCGCTCCGACGTGGAGCGTCTCGTGGCCGCCGTGAGCGCCTTGACCGGCCCGAGCGCGACTAACTAAAGTCTCTGGGGAAATTAATTACCCCGAGGAGTCAGGTGAGACAACCGAGCGCTGTTTTCGTCCAGGCGGACCCCTCGGACGGCTTGACCGCTCCGGCACGGGCCGGCATCGAGGTCAGCTGGAACGAGGGGACGGTCGAGGTCACCGCGGCGAAGGTCTCCCGGGTCGCGCTGCGCTGGTCGGAGAAGCTGCCGAGCGACGCCCTGATCCTCGGCGACGCGTGGGAACGCTCGTACGGCGACCTGCAGTGGCGGCACCGGCAGCCCGAGCGGCTGCTGCCGTGGTACTTCCTCGCCCACTCCGCCGCAGGCACCTTCGGCATGGGCGTCGACGTGCAGCCGAACGCGTTCTGCGCCTGGACGGTCGACGGTGACGGCTTCACGTTGTGGCTCGACCTGCGCAACGGCGACGGCGCGGCGCTTTTGGACGGTCGTACCCTGACAGCAGCGGTCGTGCGACGATTCGAGGACGTCGGCACACCCTGGCAGACCCTGCACGCAGCGGTCGCCACCATGAGCACCCGGCTACCGGCGCGACCTGAGCCCGCGCCGGTGGCCGGGCCTGTTGCCGGGCCAGTCGTAGGTGCCAACAACTGGTACTACGCCTACGGCGAGAACTTCGACGAGAAGGCCGTCCTGAAGGACGCGTCGACCATCGTCGAGCTCGCCGACGGCCACCCGGTGAAGCCGTTCAGCGTCGTCGACGACGGCTGGTACCCGGGCGGCATCGCCTCCGGCGGCCCCTGGGACCGCGGCACGCCGGGCGTCTTCGACGACCTGGCGGGTACGGCGGCCGCGATCAAGGCGATCGGTGCGCGCCCGGGCCTGTGGTTCCGCCCGCTCCTGGTCCGCGAACCCAGCCCGTGGGCGAAGTCCGGCCCGCACGACAAACCCGGCCGTGCGCTCGACCCCACCCGCCCCGAGGTCCTCGACGGCGTGCGCTCCGATCTCGAACGCTTCCGGTCCTGGGGATTCGAGCTGGTCAAGCACGACTTCAGCACGTACGACATCTTCGGCAACTTCGGGCCGGCGATGGGATCCCGCCTGACCACCGGGGGCTGGCAGTTCCACGACCGGTCGCGGACGACGGCCGAGATCGTGCTGGCGTTCTACCGCGAGATCCGGGCGGCGGCCGAGGACGTCGTACTGATCGGCTGCAACACCGTGGGCCACCTCGCGGCCGGGCTCGTCGACGTCCAGCGGACCGGCGACGATACCTCCGGCCGGGACTGGGAGCGGACCCGGAAGATGGGGGTGAACACCCTCGCGTTCCGGCTCCCGCAGCACAACCGGTTCTTCACGGTCGACGCGGACTGCGTCCCGTGCACGCCGCAGACGCCGTGGGAGCTGAACGAGCGGTTCCTGGATCTCGTCGCCCGCTCCGGTACGGCGCTGTTCCTGTCGATCGACCCGGCGGCGCGGACGGACCGCACGGACCGTGCGTTGCGCGACGGTATACGGTTGGCGCTCGACGGTGGTGCTGCGTCGGAAATCGAGCCGGTCGACTGGCTGGTCAACACCACTCCGAACGAATGGCGCACGGGTGGGGACACCATCCGGTACGACTGGTCGCAACCGTGGGGTGCGGATCCAATTGGTTAGACGGGGGACGAACCTCGATCGCGTCGGGGGCTTCAACGACGCCGTGGTGCTGGACGCGATCCGCCGCAGCGAGCAGCTGAGTCGCGTCGAGCTCGCCGAGGCCACCGGTCTGTCCGGCCAGGCGATCTCGAACATCGCGCGCCGCCTGCTCGACGCGGGCCTGGTCCGCGAAGCCGGACGGTTGCGGGGCGCGGGACTGGGCAAGCCGCGGACCCTGCTCGAGCTCGAGCCCACCGGCCGGTACGCCGTCGGCGTGCACCTCGACCCGTCCGTCGTCACCGTCGTCCTGCTCGACCTGACCGGCGAGGTGGTCGCGCGGCGACCCGTGGACCAGTACGCCGACGACCCCGGCCTGCTGATCGACGGCATCGCGAAGACGATCGAGGAAGTGATCGCCGAGGCGGGCGCGCCGCGGGACCGGGTCACCGGTGTCGGGCTCGCCGCGCCCGGGCCGATCGACGTCGAGCGCGGCGTGGTGGTCGACCCGCCGAACCTGTCGACCTGGCACCTCGTGCCGCTCCGCGACGAGCTGGCCGAGCGCACCGGCCTGCCGATCGTCCTGGACAAGGACGTGACCGCGGCCGCGTCCGCCGAGCGGTGGGCCGGCCAGGGCGGCAGCTTCGTCTTCTTCTACCTCGGCACCGGCGTCGGCGCCGGGCTGGTGATCGGCGACGAGGTGGTCCGCGGCTCGTCCAGCAACGTCGGCGAGATCGGCCACGTGATCGTCGATCCGGACGGTCCGCTGTGCTACTGCGGCCGGCGCGGCTGCGTCGGCGAAGCCAGCCAGCCGCGGTTCCTGGTACAGCAGGGCGTCCAGGCCGAAGTGCTTGCCGATGGCATCGACCTGGACGACCGGCAAGCCGTCGAGGCGGCCTTCTCCCGGCTGTGCGCGCTGGCCGCGGACGGCTCCGCACCGGCGCGGGAAATCGTCACCGCGCTCGCGCAGCGGATCGCCAAGGTGGTCGAGGACATCGCGAACCTGCTCGATCTGGAGCGGGTCGTCTTCGGCGGCCCGCACTGGGAACACCTCGCACCGGTCCTCGACGCCGCGGTCCGGGAGGCCTTGGAAGGCCGGTTCCTGCTGCGGGCGGTGCATCCGTTCGAGGTCACCGGTACGGCGCTCGGCGTGGACGTCGGCGCGATCGGCGCCGCGAGCCTGGTCCTGGACCGGACCTTCTCGCCCGACCCCTCTCTCGGCCTGACTCTTGATGGTGAAAGGTAGATGTGTTGATGATCGACCCCGAGGTTCTCGCCCGCGCCACGGAGGCTGTGCGGAAGGCCGGCGGCGACGACGTGATCGCGGAGATGTTCCGGCGCTCGATGGCCGAGAACCTGCCGGCCGTCGCCGAGCGGCTGCCGGACGGGACCACGTTCGTGCTCACCGGCGACATCCCGGCGATGTGGCTGCGCGACTCGGCCGCGCAGCTGCGCCCGTACCTGCTGCTGTGCAAGGACGATCCGGGCCTGCAGGAGATCCTGATCGGCGTGCTGCACCGGCAGCTCGAGTACGTCGTCCTGGACCCGTACGCGAACGCCTTCAACCAGGAGGCGAACGGCGCCGGTCACGTCACCGACGAGACCGAGATGTCGCCGTGGGTGTGGGAGCGCAAGTACGAGATCGACTCGCTGTGCTTCCCGCTCGAACTGGCCTACCGGCTGTGGCGGATCACCGGCCGCGCCGACGTGATCGACGACCGCTTCCGGGCCGCCGCGGAGGCGATCGTCGAGCTGTGGACCGTCGAGCAGGACCACGAGGCGCGCTCGCCGTACCGGTTCCAGCGCCACGACGACCGGCCGTCGGACACCCTGGTCCGCGAAGGACGCGGGCGGCTGACGCGACCGACCGGCATGTCGTGGAGCGCGTTCCGGCCGAGTGACGACGCGACCGAGCTGGGCTTCAACGTGCCCGGGAACATGTTCGCGTCGGTGGTGCTCGGGTACCTGCAGGAGATCGCGACCGAGGTGCTGCGGGACGAGCCGCTGGCCGACCGGGCGAAGGCGCTGAAGGCCGAGATCGACGAGGGCATCGCGACGTTCGGCACGGTGGAGCATCCGGTGCACGGCCGGGTGTACGCGTACGAGGTCGACGGCCTGGGCGAGACGCTGCTGATGGACGACGCCAACATGCCGAGCCTGCTGTCGATCCCGCTCACCGGGTACGCCGCGCCGGACGACCCGACGTACCTCGCCACGCGCTCCCTGCTGCTCAGCCCGTCGAATCCCTACTACTACAGCGGTACGGCGGCCGCCGGTATCGGCAGCCCGCACACCCCGCCGCGCTACATCTGGCACATCGCGCTCGCCGTGCAGGGGATCTCCAGCACGTCGGCGCAGGAGCGCCAGCAGTTGCTGGAGCTCCTGCGCGACACCACCGGCGGCACCGGCCAGATGCACGAGGGCTTCGACGTCGACGACCCCACGCAGTACACCCGCGAGTGGTTCTCCTGGGCCAACGCGATGTTCTGCGAGCTCGCGCTGGTGCACGCCGGGATCAGGTGACGTCGCGGCGTCGCGTGGTCCAGGCCGCGAGGACGGCGAACACCGCGCAGTAACCGATCAGGGTCAGGAGCGCCCGTCCGCCGCCGACGGCATCGCGGACGCCGGGTGGTGCGTCGGCGGCGGCCATGCCGGTGACGCTGAAGACTAGTGAGCCGGCGTTCGTACCGGGCAGCGCGTTGGCGAGCCAGTCCAGGCTCGGCAGCAGACTGCTCACGACGCCGGCCAGCAGCGTCTCGATGCCGAGGATCCACACCACGCCGAGGCCGATCGGCAACGCGACGTTGCGGAAGGCAACAGCCAGCACGGCTCCGGCGAGGCACCACATCATCAGCACCAGCCAGCCGCCGCCGAGGCCCTGCAGGAGATCGACGATGCCCGGCCAGTTCGTCGAACCGTTCTCGGCCGCGGCGATGCCGACGCTGCACAGCGCGCAGGCGGCGAAGATCCCGAGCACCCAGAGCGCGATCATCGTGCCCAGCGCCAGGAACTGCGCGCCGAGGATCGTCCCGCGCTGCGGGCGCTGGGTGAGGACGGTCTTCAGCGTGCCCCAGGTGTACTCGCCGCCGATCACGATCGCGCCCAGCACGAGCGCGAGCGCGCCGGCGAAGATCGGGTACCCGCCGATCGTGTTGTCGACGACGCGTTCCGGCAGCATGCCGCGCAGGATCTCGGCGCGCGGTACGCCGTTGGTCTGCGGGTTGTCGTCGCCGGTCGCGTAGCCCAGATACGGCAGCAGATAGCCGAAGATCAGGCTCAGCACCAGGCCGGCGCCGAACAGCACCCAGACGGCGGATCGCTTGCGGAGCTTGAGCAGTTCGGCTCGGTAGCTACCCAACATCGGTGGTCTCCTCCCCGGCCGACAGCTCTGTGGTCAGCTCTGTCGACAGCTCTGTGGTCAGCTCGAAGAAGATGTCCTCGAGCGCGCGTTCGGTGGTGTGCAGCTCGGACACCTCGATACCGGCCTCGACGAGCGTCCGGTTGACCTCGGCGGCCTTCGCCGGATCCACCTGCACCCGGAGCGTGTCGTCGTACTGATGGACGCTGCCGAAGCGGGTCAGGATCGACTGCGCCTGGTCCTTCGGTGCGGCCCGGACCACCAGTTCCTGCTCGCCGCGCAGCTCGTCGACGGTGTGCTCGGCAACCATCCGGCCGGCGTTGATGATGCCGACCCGGTCGCAGATCTGCTGCACCTCGCCGAGCAGGTGGCTGGACAGCAGCACCGTCCGGCCGCCGGTGCCGAGCTCGCGGATCAGGCGGCGCATGTCGCGCATCCCGGCCGGGTCGAGGCCGTTGGTCGGCTCGTCGAGGATCACCAGCTCCGGGTCCTTGAGCAGCGCCGCCGCGACGCCGAGGCGCTGCTTCATCCCCAGGGAGTACGTCGAGAACCGGTCGGTCGCGCGATCGGCGAGGTCGACGAGCCCGAGCACCTCGTCGATCCGCTGTCGCGACACCCCGGCGTACTCGGCCAGCAGCCGCAGGTTGTCCAGGCCGGACAGGTACGGGTAGAACGCGGGCGACTCGATCATCGACCCGGTCCGCCGCAGCACGCCGGACTCGCCCGGCCAGCCGCCCAGCACCCGCACCCGGCCGCTCGTCGGCGCGATCAGCCCGGTGAGGATCCGGAGCGTCGTCGTCTTGCCCGCTCCGTTCGGCCCCAGGAACCCGTACACCTCACCCGGCCACACCGTCAGATCGACACCGTCAACCGCCAAGGTATCGCCGTACCGCTTCGTCAGCCCGCTGACCTCAACTAGCGCATCCATACCTAGAGCCTGGCCGTCAGCCACCACCTCCGGCGTCGCCCAGGAGGAGTCACCGTCCCTACCCCTGGGGGAGTAGTCAGGTACTGGGATTGGTCTCCAGCCGTTGCACACTGCCGGCCGCGAGAGCTTCCGCCACGTGCTCGAAGCCGCTCCTGATCAGGTCGCCGTAGTCCCCGGCGGGCAGCTTCGAGAGGTGGGCCTCCGCCGCCGCGAGGTGCTCTCGGGCTTCCTCGGGCCGGCTCAGCCGGCGGTAGTCGTCGGCGAGGCTGAGGTGCAGCGACGGCAGCCACTGGTCGTCCGAGACGAGCTCCAAAGCCCGCAGATCCCAGCTCAGCTCGTCCTCGGTCGCGTCCTGCACGTCGGCGAGGAAATGCGCGATCACGCACCGGGTCGCCGGGTCGTCGATCTCCTCCCAGAGCGCGGTCAACCGGGTGCGGGCAGCCTCACGATCCCCGCCCCGTCCGGCCTCGACAGCGGCGGTGATCTCCTCCAGTCGCATCATGCGACCACCCTCGCCCCTCGACCAGCTGGAAGGTCAACTCCGCAGACGAACCCGTGCAGTCTCGACAGGACATATCCGTCTACAACCAGGCACCAGACCTCGAATCACGCGAGCCGAGGCCCGCGAGTTGCAGAGACGTCCTGTCGACCTTGCACGCGTCGGCAGGTCAGCCGAGCCAGCCGGGCCGCACGAGCCCGGTTTGATAGGCGACCACCACCAGCTGGGCGCGGTCGCGGACGCCGAGTTTGATCATCGCGCGGCTGACGTGGGTTTTCGCGGTCGCCGGGCTGAGCACCAGCCGCCCGGCGATCTCGTCGTTCGACAGGCCCTCGCCGACCAGCGCGACGATCTCCTTCTCGCGTTCGGTGAGGACGTCGAGCTCCTTGCTCGCATGCGGCTGCCGCGACCGCGACGCGAACTCCGCCACCAGCCGGCGCGTCACACCGGGGGACAGCAGCGCGTCACCGCGCGCCACCACCCGCACGGCCTGCAGCAGTTCGACCGGCTCGGTGTCCTTCACCAGGAACCCGCTGGCCCCGACCCGCAGCGCCTCGAACACGTACTCGTCGAGGTCGAACGTCGTCAGGATCACCACGTGGACGTCGGCCAGCTCCGGATCCGCGCCGATCTGCCGCGTCGCCTCCAGCCCGTCCGTCCCGGGCATCCGGATGTCCATCAGTACGACGTCGGGCTTGTCCCGCCGCGCCACCGCGACGGCCTCGGCGCCGTCCGCGACCTCGCCGACCACCGTGATGTCGTCCTCGGCATTCAGCAACGACCGGAACCCCGCCCGCACCAACGCCTGATCATCCGCCAGCAGCACCCGAATCATGCGCTGGAGCCTATGCGAGCCCCGCGTCATGTGCGAGCAGCGCGATCTGTGTGCGGTTGCCGAGCTCGAGTTTGGTGAGGATGTGCGAGATGTGCGCCTTCACGGTCGCCAGGCTCATGAACAGCTCGGAGGCGATTTGCGCGTTCGCCTTGCCCTGCGCGACCGCGAGCATCACGTCGTACTCCCGGGGCGACAGCCGCTGCAGCTTCTGTTGCGCGATCGTGTGGGCGTCGGCCTGGGTGGCGGCGCGGTCCATCAACCGGCGGGTGATCGCCGGCGACAGGATCGGGTCACCGGCCGCGACCCGCCGGACGGCGTCGACGATCTGCGCGGGCGGCGTGTCCTTGAGCAGGAACCCGCTCGCCCCGGCGCGGAGCGCGTGCAGGACGTTCTCGTCGGTGTCGAACGTGGTCAGCACCACGACCTCGGGCGGGTTCGTCCGCGCCCGCAGCCGCCGGGTCGCGACGATCCCGTCGACCCGCGGCATCCGCAGGTCCATCAGCACGATGTCCGGGAAGTGCGCGTCGACGGCCGCCGGTACCTCGTCGCCGTCGGCGGCCTGCGCGACCACGGAGATCCCGTTCGCACCGTCCAGCATCATCTCGAGGCTGGCCCGTACCAACGCGTCGTCGTCCACCACCAGCACCCGGATGTTCACGAGGGCCACGGTAGCGAGGCCTCCAGCCGGAACCCGCCACCGGGCACCTGCCCGTGGTCGAGCGTGCCGCCCGCGAGCTGGACGCGCTCGGTCAGCCCGACCAGCCCGGTCCCGCTCCCGGGCGCCAGCGGCGTACCGTTCGAGGCCGGGTTGGTCAGCTCGATCCGCAACCGATCACCCGGTTCGCCGGACACCACCACGGTCACCGGGTGTCCGGCCGCGTGCTTGCGGGCGTTGGTCAGCCCCTCCTGCACGACCCGGTACGCCGTCCTCCCGGTTGCCGGCGGCAAGGATGCCGGATCACCGACCTGGTCCTCGTACGCGATCGTCGTACCGGCATCGCGGGATTCGTCGACGAGCGCCCGGAGGTCCCCGAACGTCGGTTGCGGCCGGCCTTCGTACACGTCCTCGTCGCGCAGCACGTTGATCACCTCGCGCAACTCGTCGAGCGCCTGGTGGACGCCGGTCCGGATCACGCCGGCCGCCTTCGCGAGCTTCTCCGGTGACGAGTCCGGGCGGTACTCGAGCGCACCGGCGTACGTCGCGAGCAGCGAGAGGCGATGGGCGAGGACGTCGTGCATCTCGCGCGCCATCTTGGTGCGTTCGAGCGACCGCGCCTCGGCGACCCGGCGGCCCTGCTCGGCCTCCGCGCGCCGGGCGCGTTCCCGCAGCGACTCCAGCAACTGCCGTCGTGCCTGCGTTCCTTGTCCCCAGCCGAGCAGTGCGGCGTGCACGGCCACGTCCAGGACGGCGAACCAGAGGAACGGGAGGCCGTGGATCGGTTGCCACAGGCCCTGGATCAGGTGCGCGACGGTGCCGATCACGGCGACCAGGATCGCCGGACGCCACGGGCGGCGCATGGCCACGTTCAACGTGCCGAGGGTGGAGGGCGGTGTGGCGGCGGGGGAGAGGGCCGCCAGGACGGCGAGTGCGATCGCGCCCGGCACCGGGCGGCGGAGCGCCACCGGGATCAGCGCGACCGCGACGACGCCGACCGCGATGTCGAGGAGCAGGAACTTGTCGTGCTCCGGATCCGGCAGCCGCCCGACGATCGTCAGCGCGACGAGCAAGCCCATCGCGCCGGTCGCGACGAGGTCGACCTGCTTCGACGGCTTCGGCGGCACACACTCCTCCATGCCGCCGACCCTAGGCGGTCACCCTCGATCCCCACCACCAACCAAAGTCGAACCCCCACAGACTTCCGGCCGCCTACCCCCAGCCCCGCGACCGATGCCGCCACCCCTCACTCCACAAGAAGGTGATCCCACAACCCCATCACCCCAGGAGCACTCAATGCGCAACCACACATCCCAGCCCACGGGCCAGCCGCAGCGCGCGGCTCATTCCCAGCCCACGGCCGAGGCTCTGCCCGCGGCCCCCGCGCTGCCCGCCGACCCGGCTGCCTCGGCGGCTTCTCGCCGGGTTCCTGGGCGTAGCCGCCTGGCCGTTGTCGGGGTTGCCGCTCTTGCAGCGCTCGCTGACTGGGCGATTCTCGGCCCGCTCGCCGGCATCACCTTGGAGGCCCGGCAGGGCGGCACCCAGCACATCGGCGCCGCCGCCGTCGTCGTCTCGACCGTCTTCGTCGCGCTGGCCGGCTGGGCCCTGCTCGCGATCCTCGAGCGCCGTACGCCGCGCGCCGAGAACATCTGGACCGTCGTCGCCGCGATCGTCTGCACCACCTCGCTCGGCAGCCCGCTGACGAACGGTATCGGGCTCGGCGCCAAGCTCGGCCTCGCCTCACTCCACCTGGTCGTCGGCGCGGTCGTGATCTTGGGCCTGCGCCGCACCGCCCTCAGCGCCGCCGAACGGTGCTAACTGGGCCGCCTGGTAGAACCCCCGGATGTGCGCGGTCACGAGCCCGGCCGCGCGCTCCGGCTCACCGCCCCGCACCGCCGCCAGGATTTCCCGGTGTTCGGCCCGCAGCCCGACCGCCGTCGCCTCCCAGTCCGGGAGGTTCGGTACGGCGGCCAGCACGTACCCGTGGATCGCCGACCGCAGCGAGGTCATCACCGCGGCGATCAGCACGTTCCCCGCCAGCCCGGACAGCGCGACATGGAACTCCGCGTCGAGCACGTGGAACTCCTCCGGCGACAGCGCGGTGTCGTCCATCCGGTCGAGCAGCTCCTCCGCGACCTTCAGCTCGCCCGCTTCGAGCTCCCGCGCCGCGGCCTCCCGCGCCGACCAGGACTCCAGCAGCAGCCGGGTCTGCACGACGTCGCCCATCGGCAGATGATTGGTTGCCAGATGCAACCGCAGTACGGCGGTCAGCGGCGACACCGGCTCCGCCACGATCACCGCGCCCGCCTCGGGCCCGGACCCGGTCGCGGTCCGCACCACGCCCATCGCCTCCAGCACCCGGACCGCCTCCCGCACCGACGGCCGGCTGATCCCGAGTTGCTCGGCCAGCGCCCGCTCACCGGGCAGCCGCCCCCCGATCCGCAGCCGCCCGGCGGCCAGATCGGCCTCGACCCGGTGCAGGACCAGCTCGTAGTTCTTCATGTGGACGAGCCTATCTGTGTGGTCGGACCACAGGGTAGGGTGTGGTCCGACCACAGATTCAGCCGGGAGACGTGATGACCGATCGCCAGATGCCCAAATGGTCCGAGTTGAAGCCGCTGCTGCGGCCGAAGCCGATCACGGTGAACCCGACCGAGCGGCGGCTGGAGAAGGCGCTGACGATCGCGGACCTGCGGGCGATCGCGAAGCGCCGGACGCCGCGGTCGGTGTTCGACTACACCGACGGCGCCGCCGAGGCGGAGATCAGCCTGCGCCGCGCCCGCCGGCTGTTCGCCGAGATGGAGCTGCAGCCGTCGATCCTGCGCGACGTCTCCGACATCGATCTGGGGACGTCGATCCTCGGCGGCCGTTCCGAGCTGCCGTTCGCGTTCGCGCCGACCGGCTTCACCCGGATGATGAACCACGAGGGCGAGAGCGCCGTCGTGAAGGTCGCCGAGCAGGTCGGCATCCCGTACGCGTTGTCCACGATGGGCACCACCTCGATCGAGGACGTCGCGGCCGCGGCCCCGAATGCGCGCAAGTGGTTCCAGCTGTACGTGTGGAAGGACCGGACGGCCGGTGAGGACCTGGTGAAGCGGTCGGCCGCCGCCGGGTACGAGGCGCTGATGCTCACCGTCGACGTACCGGTCGCCGGGGCCCGGCTCCGCGACGTCCGCAACGGCTTCACGATCCCGCCGTCGCTGACCGCGAAGACCGTCCTGGACGCGTCCCTGCACCCGGCCTGGTGGGCGAACCTGCTGACTACGCGACCGCTGACGTTCGCCTCGCTGTCCACCTGGGACGGCACCGTCGCGGAGCTGCTCGACAAGCTGTTCGACCCGACCATGACGATCGACGACCTCAACTGGCTGCGCTCGATCTGGGACGGCCCGCTGATCGTCAAGGGCATCCAGACTGTCGAGGACGCCCGCCGGGTCGTCGACGCCGGCGCGGACGCGGTCGTGCTGTCGAACCACGGCGGCCGCCAGCTGGACCGCGCCCCGACGCCGCTGCGGATCTTGCCGGACGTCCGGAAGGCGGTCGGCAGCGACGCGGAGATCTACCTCGACACCGGCATCATGTCCGGCGCCGACATCGTCGCGGCGATCGCGCTCGGCGCCGACGCCTGCCTGGTCGGCCGCGCGTACCTGTACGGCCTGATGGCCGGCGGTCAGCGCGGTGTCGCCCGCGCGGCGGACATCCTGACCAAGGAGGTACGTCGCACGATGGCCCTGCTCGGCGTCTCCCGCGTGGCCGACCTGAACCCGTCCCACGTCCGCCTGCCCTGACACCGGCCGGCATCTTCACAGCGGCAGCGTCGCCGTGATCCGCAGGCTGCCGGTCGGTGTGCGGTTCGCGGTCAGGGTGCCGCCGAGTGCGGTGGCGCGTTCGCGCATCCCGGAGATGCCGTTGCCCTCCTTGGGCGCACCGGCCAGCGACTCGCCGTTGTCGTCGACCTGAAGCACCAGGGACTGCTCGCCGTACTGGATCCGGACCGTCGCCGAGGTCGCCCGGGCGTGCCGTACGACGTTCGTCAGCGACTCCTGGACGATGCGGAACGCGGCACGGTCGAGCCCGGCCGGCAGCGGCCGGGGATCGCCGTGCACGATCTTGTGTACGTCGAGGCCGGCCCGCTCGGTCCGGCTGATCAGGTGATCGAGGTGATCGAGTCCGGTGACCGGCTGCCGCGGCGCGGACTCGTCGGACTGCCGCAGTACGCCGACGATCGACCGCAGCTCGACCAGCGCCTCTTTGCTCGCGTCCTTGATTGCGGACAACGCCGGGGCGGCCTGCTCGGGCTGCCGGTCGACCAGGTGCAGCGCGGTGGACGCCTGCACGTTGATCAGCGAGATGTGGTGCGCGACGACGTCGTGGAGTTCCTGCGCGATCCGCAGCCGTTCCTCGCCGGCACGGCGCAGCTCCTCCTCCTTCCGCGTCCGCGCGGCGGCCATCACGCGGTCGCGGTGCGCGCGGAAGAGCTCGGCGAGGAAGCCCAGGACGCAGAAGCAGGTGCCGACGAGCAGCACCTGGTAGATGCCCTGCTCGTTGATCCCGAGAATCATCCGCCCGCCGACGTGCCCCACGTACAAGGTGATCAGCCCGAGCCAGCCCGCCAGCCGGTGCCCCAGGCGGATCGTGGTGAACACGGCGATCACGAATGCGAACACGACCGGGCCCCACGGGTACTCGCGGAGCATGTAGACCAGCGTCGAGAGGACCGTTGCCCACAGCACCGGGATCGGGTTCGTCCACAGCCAGTACAGCGACAGCGAGCCGATCAGCAGCAGGACCACCATCAACAAGTCCGGCTCGTGGCGATCGGTCTGACCCCGGGACGCGCCGAACGTGCCGACCACCGAGAACACGGCAAGCGCCACGGGCAGGGCCGCGCGGCGCACTCGTGCCCCGGGGGACGGGGGCGTCTCGGTCGTGCTCACAGTACGGAACCGTAGAGGCCGGGCGGGGCCGGTGTCATCGTCGCCACGGAGTACATCGGCCTGCGCCCGCCGCGGTAGTTCAGTACTTGACCTTGTAGATCTTCTCCTCGTACGCCGTGCCGTAGTACTCCTCCAGCGTCGCGAGCTCGTCGTCAGGCCGCTCCAGCGCCTTCGCGATCCGCGGGCGGCTCGGCATCGCCTCCGGGTTCCAGGTCTCCGGCTTCCACAGCTGGGAGCGCAGGAACGCCTTCGAGCAGTGGTGGAAGATCTCCTCGATCTCGACCAGCAGGGCGAGCTGCGGGCGGTTGCCCTTCACGACCATCTCGTCGAAGAACGGCGCCTCGCGGACGATCCGGGCGCGGCCGTTGATCCGGAGCGTGTCGCCGCGGCCGGGCAGGAAGTAGATCAGCCCGACGTGCGGGTTGGAGAGGATGTTGGTGAACCCGTCGACCCGCCGGTTGCCGGCCCGCTCCGGGATCGCGATCGTGGTGCTGTCGAAGATCTTCGTGAACCCGGCCGGGTCGCCCTTGGGGGAGACGTCGCAGGTGCCGTCGTCCGCGGAGGTGGCGATCAGGCAGAACGGCGAGGCCGCGAGCCACTCCCGGTCGAGGTCGTGCAACTCCTTGCGGGCCTTGCCGGCGGCGGCTGCCAGTGGCTGCGGGACAACCTCCCGCAGCTCGTCGTACGTCGTGATCTCGACCAGTCCGGGAATCTCCATCAGGCGGCGTTCTCCTCTACCAGCGACGGCGTGGCGTCCTCGTTGACGGCCCTCGTCCGCGCAGCCCATCGTACGGCGGGACCAGTCGCGCAACTGGTCCCCAGGAACAGTGCACCGACGGCCAGCCAGCCGATCGGGCCCCAGCCGAGCACCACTGTGGTGAGTAGTGCCGGGCCGAGCATCCGGGCGATCGCGGGGCCGGTGCCGAAGAAGCCCTGGTACTGGCCCTGCTTGTCGGCGGGGGCCAGCCCGAAGCTGATTTCCCAGGCGCCGGAGGCGAGTTTCATCTCGCCGAGCGTCAGGAGCGCGGCGGCGATGACGAGGACGACGGCGGTGAGCGGGGCGCTCAGGCCGGCGGCGGTGGTCGCGAAGACTGCGCAGGCGGCCAGCATCGCGACACCGGCGTACCGGACGCTGCGGGACGCGGTGCGCAGATCCTTGACGCTCTTCGCGATCCGGACCTGGAAGAACGTGACGCCGAGGGTGTTCACGATCATCAGCGATGCGACGACCCAGCTGGGCGCGTTCGTGCGGGTGACGATCCAGAGCGGGCCGACCAGGCTGATCAGCGGCATGAAGAGCAGCATCACCGCATTGATCAGCGCGAGCACGGCGTACGGACGGTCGTGCAGCACGGCCAGCCGCGGCTCGCCCGCGACGCGCAGCCTGGTCGCGATCGACGGGACCCGGCGCAGCAGCCCGGCCGCGATCAGGAAGCTGAGGGCGTCGACCGCGAACACAGTCAGGTACGCCGCCGTGCTGTCGAAGCGGAGCGCCACGCCGCCGAGAAGCGCGCCGATCGCGAGCCCGGCGTTCACGGTGGACTGCAGGAACGCGCGGATCCTGGTCCGCTCCGCCGGGGCGACCAGGCCCGCGAGCAACGCCTGCCGCGCCGCGGTGAGCCCGGTCTGACTGCACGCGTAGATCACCGCGGCGATCAGGAAGCCGGCGAAGCTCCTGACCACCAGGAACGAGGCGACTGCTGTCGCGGTCGTCAGCGCCAGCAGGACCGCGGTGCCGCGGGCTCCCCGCCGGTCCGCGAGGTTCCCGAGCGGGACGCCCGCCAGGAATCCGACCAGCCAGGCGATCGTCAGCCCGAGCCCGACTTCCGCGGTCGAGAGCCCGACCACGCGGGTGAAGAACAACGCCGAGGTGACGACGAACGCCCCGTCCCCGACCGAGTTGGCCAACTGCGCCATCGCGAGATCCCGCGGCGCTCCGGCCGGAGGAAGCATCTGCCCAAGTCTGCTGCTCATGTCCTCGAGCCTAGATGCGCAACGGCCCACCCGAGAGATCCATTCCCACCTTCAGAACATGGGCCAATTTCAGCTGTGGACAACCCGGCCCGGCGGCCGGAATCGCGGCATCTTTACAGGCATGAGCTTCGAGAACCTCTCCGCCACCTGGCCCGACCGCCCGCTCACCGACCCCGCCGTCACAGCCGACGTCGTAGACCTCATGGTCAGCCACGGCGACCGCCGCCGAGGCACCCTCACAGTCCTCATCTGCGCCCCCGACAACCACTACCTGGCCACCGTCACCGTCGAACTCCCAGCCGACGCCATCCCAGCTGAGGCCGTCCCAGCCGACCGGTCGACCCATGCCGCGGGCCCCAGCCCGGCCCAGGTCTGCGGGACCGCCATGCACCCGATCATCCCGGCGGTCCGCACCGCCCCCGACGCGGCTCTCATCCTGGCCCTCGGCCGCCCCGGCCCCGCCCGCCTGACCGACCTGGACAACCAGTGGTCACAAGCCGCCACCGCCATCTGCCGCGCCGCCGGCATCCGCCTCCTCGGCTTCTACATCGCCACCAAAGACGGCATCTACACCCCAGACATCACCAACACCCCCGCAGCCGCCGCCTGAACCGCCCCACTCGACCGTCTGCGGCCGCGCGACCGTGCGTGCGCCTCGGCCTGCGGCCGCCTCGTCCGGCCGTCGGCTGGGTGTGGTGGTTACCGGACTCCGCGGGGGCGGAACTGGATGCTGATGCGTGGGCCTACGCGGCCGGCTGCTTTCGGGATGGCGTGTTCCCAGGTGCGCTGGCAGGAGCCGCCCATGACGATCAGGTCGCCGTGCCCGAGTGGGTACCGCACCGTCGAGCCGACCGGACCGCTGGATCCGCCCGGTCGCGGTCGCAGGGCAAGCACGCGAGGCTCGCCGACCGACAGGATCGCGACCATCGTGTCCTCGTGGTTGCCGCGCCCGATCCGGTCCCCGTGCCACGCCACGCTGTCCCGGCCGTCGCGGTAGAAACACAACCCCGCCGTACGGAACGGCTCACCCAGCTCGTCCGCGTAGTAGCCGCTCAACGCATCCCGCGCCTCGTCGAGGATCGGCACGGGGAGCTCCGCGTTCTCACCGTAGAAGCACAGCAGACGCGGCACGTCGACCACCCGGTCGTACATCTGCCGCCGCTCCGCCTGCCACGGCACCTCCCGAGCCAGCCGCTCGTACACCTGATCCGCCCCGGTCAACCACCCCGGAAGCACATCGATCCAGGCCCCGCGCCCCAACTCGGTCCGCGACACCCCGTCCAGCGACCCCAACTCCGGATCCGCGAACGCATCGAGCAACGAGCCCTGAAGGTCAGCACCCATGCCCCCACCATACCCCCGTACTCCTGAAACTCGAACACCTGTTCCCCTCGAAGATTCCGGGCGGCGAGGAAAGGTCCGGCGGCCGCCATGTCACTGAGGAGGTATGTCTATGGAATCTGTTGCCAATTCTGTGCAGTTGCCGCCGCTGGACAATCCGAACGAGCGGCAGGCCGTCGGTGAAGAACTGGAGGTCGTGCTGCAAGACCTGATCGATCTCTCCCTGATCGGGAAGCAGTTGCACTGGAGCGTGGTCGGGTCGGCCGCCCGTGGCGTGCGTCTGTTCCTCGACGAGCTGGTCGGGGAGTGGCGCGAGCTCGCGGATGTCGTCGCCGAGCGTGCCGTGACGCTGGGGATCGTTCCCGACGGCCAGAGCTCGGCGGTGGCGAGCGGGTCACGGGTCGAAGCTGTCCCGGCGCGGTCGCTTGCCGACCATGCGGTGGTCTGGGAGCTGGCTCGGCGGGTGGCGGCCGTGGCCGAGCTCATCCGGGCACGGCTGGGCGCGATCGGTGCCGCGGACGTCGTGACGCAAGACGTGCTGGTGAGGGTGGTCGGGGCGTTGGAGAAGCAGCAATGGCTGTTGCGTGTGCAGCTGGGGGAGAAGGCCTGATGGCCGTCACCAGGGGGTTTCTCGGTCGGCGCACCGCAGATTCCTCGCGAGTGCCGCCTGGGCAGTACGTCACGCGTGACTTCCCGGTGCTGTCGGCCGGGCCGACGCCGTACACGCAACCGGGCGCCTGGGACTTCACGATCCGCGGTGCTGTGGATCATCCGGTGTCCTGGTCGTGGTCCGAGTTCCGGGCCCTGCCCCGCGAGACGTTCACCGTGGACATCCACTGCGTGACCAAATGGACGAAGCTCGACATGACCTGGTCAGGGGTGTCCCTCGACACCTTCCTCGAGGCGGCGCCAACGCAGGCGTCGTACGCCGTGGCGTTCTCCGACGGCGGTTACACCACGAACGTTCCGGTGGCGGACCTGCGAGGCGGCAAGGCGTGGATCGTCGACGAGTACGACGGGCGGCCGCTCGAGCCGGAGCACGGTGGGCCGGCGCGGCTGCTGGTGCCCCATCTGTACTTCTGGAAGAGCGCGAAGTGGATCCGTGGTCTGGACCTGCGCCCGACGGATCAACCCGGCTTCTGGGAGATGTTCGGCTATCACAACTACGGAGACCCGTGGAAAGAACAGCGCTACTCCGGCGATTGACGTGGCAGACCGGCACGGTGATCTCCACGACCTACGAAACTTCGCGGGTGAAGACCATCACGCTCGCGGTGACCGATTGGCCCGGGCACCGTGCGGGGCAGCACGTGGACGTGCGCTTCGGCGGGACAGGCGGGTGACGACAATGGGACCACTCGATGGCAACGCCCTGGCAGGTGTCGTGCACCACCTCTTCGGGGGCATGACACAGACACCCGAACCTTGAAAGGAGACTGATGACCATCCAGAACCCACCCGATCCGAGTGCGGCCGGCCTGGCGGAGCATTTGCCGGCGGCGATCATGAGGTACCTGCGCGAGGCCGATCCCCAGCGCAAGGCGAATGCCCACGACCTGTTGTCGGCGTTCGCGGCCGACGCGACGGTGATCGACGACGAC
>NZ_JBSGFZ010000051.1:0-19675 GCF_053603655.1 Kribbella sp. NPDC004138 | reverse complement strand
CCGATCTGGTGCGGCGGCCGCCGCGGGCGTGGCGCTCGGCGGCCGGCTGCTGACCACCAGCACCGTACTGGCCGCACCCGGCCGGACGGCGGCCGTCGCCGGCGCGTCGACGGCCGCGGCCCACCCGGTGCGCCAGTTGCATCTGGCGGGTACCGACGGCTGGGTGGGGATGCCCGGCGACGCGCCGCCCGACCCTCCGTTCTTTCCGGATCCGTTGGCGCCGAGCCCGTTCAACACCTACGTCTTCGGCTTCCGGGACGTGACCGGGATGACGTCGAACCTGGTCGCCGCGCAGCGCGGCAAGGCCCAGCTCAGCGCGCCGATGCTGTCGTTCGACGAGGAGGACGACATCTACCTGACGCTGACCAATCTGGGGCTGGCCCAGCGGCCGGATCTCTTCGACGGGCACACGCTGCACTGGCACGGGTTCGTCAACGCGATCCCGCTGTTCGACGGCGTCCCCGAACTGTCGCTCGCGGTCCCGATCGGCCGCGACCTGACGTACTTCTACCGGCCGCACGACGCCGGCACGTACATGTACCACTGCCACTTCGAGGACGTCGAGCACGTCCAGATGGGCATGACCGGGATGGTGTTCGTCCGCCCGGCGCAGAACCGCACGCCGCTGCACCCGGGCGAGCGGTACGCGTACAACGACGGCGACGGCTCGACGGCGTACGACCGGGAGTTCGCGTTCATGATCACCGAACTCTGGTCGGCCGCGCACTACCGGGACGCGCACATCCAGGTGAACGACTGGACCGACTACGACCCGAGCTTCTGGCTGCTCAACGGCCGGGCGTACCCGGACACGACGGCCCCGAACGGCGATCCGCTGAGTACGGCGGCCGGCCGGCTGCAGTACCAGCCGATCTCGTCGCTGATCCGCTGCAACGCCGGCGACCGGGTGCTGCTGCGGATGTCGAACCTCGGATACCAGAATCACGTGCTGACGGTCGACAACATCGACCTGACCGTCGTCGCCAAGGACGCGGCGCTGCTGAAGGGCCGCGACGGTACGACGAACTACCTGACCTCGAACGCGGTCGAGGTGGGGCCGGGGGAGAGCCGCGACGCGATCTTCGTCGCACCCTCGCCGGGGGAGTACCTGCTCTACGACCGCAAGTACTCCTACTTGGACAACGGCGGCGGGGCCGGGTACGGCGGCATGATGACGAAGATCGTCGTCGGCGCGCCGGGCACCTACCCCGCCCAGACCGCGGCGAACGCGTGACGGGGGCGATGATCCGATGAGACGACTGACGGTCCAACGAGTGCTGGCACTGAGCGCGGCCGCGCTGCTGGTGGCGGCACCGGTCCTGATCCGCACCCAGGCCGCGGCCGCGGAGATGTCCGAGGGCGCCGTCTGCGACACCGACGCCAACCAGACCTTCTCGCTCACCGCGGGCGACGGGTACATCTCCACCCCCGACGGCAACTCGATCTACATGTGGAGCTACGCGAACAGCAAGCGGAGCTTCCAGCTGCCCGGCCCGACGCTGTGCGTCGAGTCCGGCCGGCAGGTCACGGTGATCCTGCACAACATGTTGCCAGAGGCAACTTCGATCGTGTTCCCGGGTCAGCTCGCCGTGAAGGCGAACGGCAACCCGGCACAACCGCAGTTCGACACGGGTGGCTCGCTCACCTCCCTGGTCCAGTCCGCGGCGGCGAACGACGGCTCGGTCACGTACACCTTCACCGCCGGCAGCCCGGGCAGTTATCTGTACGAGACCGGTACCGACGTGGACAAGCAGCTCCAGATGGGGCTGTACGGCGCGCTCGTGGTCCGTCCGGCCGGGCACCCGAACCAGGTGAACGACCGGCCCGACTCGGCCTTCGCCAACGGCAAGGAGTACGTCTACCTGCTGTCGGAGATCGACCCCGACGTCCATCTCGCGGTCGAGCGGCATCAGAGCGTCGACGTGAACGCGTCGAAGTCCAGGTACTTCATGATCAACGGCCGCAGCATGCCGGACACGCTGGCGCCCAACTACGCGCCCTGGCTGCCCGCCCAGCCGTACGGCGCCCTGGTGCACATCAAGCCGTACGACGCCGCGACGAACCCGCTGCCGGCGACCATTCACTACCTGAACGCCGGCAGCGTGAACTACCCGTTCCACCCGCACGGCAGCGACGAACGGGTCGTCAACCGCGACGGGCATGCGCTGCAGGGACAGACGGGGGAGGACCTGTCCTACCTGAAGTACGACCTCGATGTCGGTCCGGGACAGACCCTCGACGTCCTGATGGACTGGCGTGACGTCGAGCACTGGAACGCGACGACCAACCCGATCCCGACCCAGATCCCGGCCATCACCGACCAGTTGCTGGTCGGCCCGGACACCTGGTTCTCGGAGAGCGGCTACCTGGGCACCAAGAACCCGGTTCCCTCGAACCTGACACAGAACAACGAGTGCGGCGAGTACTACCACATCGCCCACAGCCACGCGCTCGAGCAGGCGACCAACTACGGGGCAGCCTTCGGCGGCATGATGACGGTCTTCCGCATCGACCCGCCCGCCGGCTGTGCGAGCCAGTGAGGACACCACGATGACGAACAGACTTCGGATCGCCACCGTGGGCATCGCCGCCACGGCGCTGGCCGCCGCACTCCTGACGCCGCTCGTGACACCGGTCGCGGGCGCTGCGTCCCCGTTGCCGCACCAGGTTGGCCGGACGTCGGTTGCCGTCGGCAAGCTCACGCCGCGGGGCTGTACGTTCGGCCCCGGGACAGCTGCCTGCGACCTGTACGCGATGGCAGGGACGACGTCGCTGCTCGGGAGCAGTGTCCCGATCTGGGGATTCTCGTCGACAGGTGCCGCAGGTACGGCGACCGCGCCCGGGCCGGTGCTCGTCGTACACCAGGGCGACGCCCTGACCGTGACGCTGCACAACCAGGTTCCGGGGCAGAACGTCGCGCTCGCGTTCCCTGGACAACCCCTGCCGGCCGGCGGTGAGGACACCGTCGGCGTCGCACCGGGCGTCACCCGCACCTACACATTCACCGCGTCGCGGGCAGGGACTTTCCTCTACGAGGCCGGGCACACCGCGGCCGGCGCCCGCCAGGTGGCGATGGGACTCGCCGGGGCGCTGGTCGTGCTGCCGCCCGACGGCACGGCGTACGGCACCCAGCCGGCGGGTTACCCGGCGAGCGCGTACGACGACGACGCGGTCGTCGTGCTGAGCGAGGTCGATCCGGCCTTCAACGCGAATCCGGCCGGGTTCGACCTGCGGAAGTTCGCGCCGAAGTACCGGCTGATCAACGGCAAGCCGTTCCCGGCCACCGATCCGGTCGCGACCGACCAGGGCCACAAGGTGCTGCTGCGCTACGTCAACGCCGGGTCGCTCACCCACCCGATGACCGTGCTCGGCGGGCTGCAGACCGAGATCGCCCAAGGCGGGCACCCGATGCACTACGCGACCACGGTGGCCGCCGAGAGCATCGATCCCGGGCAGACGCTCGACACACTGGTCACGATGCCGACGGGGCCCGAGGCGAAGCTCACGCTCTACGAACCGGCACGGCACCTCGACAACAACGGGCAGCACACCGCTGACCCGGCACAGTTCGCGTTCGGGGGGATGCTGACCTTCCTGGACACCAACGCGCCGCCACCGAGCACCGACGGGGTCGGGCCGGTCTCGACGCACCTGCAGCTCGCACCGAACCCGGCGACCGGACAGGTACCGGTGGTCGTGACCGCCGACGTCAGCGACGCGACCACGGGTGGCTCCGCGGTGGTCCAGGCGGAGTTCGTGATCGACGACGCGGTCACCGTCGGGCCTGGTTTCGGTACGCCGATGAGCCTGCCGAGCAGCGGCGTGACCGTCACCGGCGCCACCGGCACCGTCACGACCGCGGCACTGGCCGCGCTGGACGCGGGCCGGCATACGGTGTTCGTCCGCGCCCTCGATGCCGCGGGCAACTGGGGTGTCGTCGGCTCGGTCATCCTGAATTTGCCGAAGACCGGTCCGCAGACGATCAACGGCTCGATCGCCGAGGTACCCGCGAACGCGACGGCGCCGGTGACCGTGTCCGCGACCGGCGACGACTCGGACGCGGGCGGACTGATCACCGCGGCCGAGTACTTCCTGGACTCGCCGGGTGCGAACGGCGCCGGTACGCCGCTCACGCTGAACCGCAGCGCGACCGTCGTGTCCGAGGACGGCGACATCCCCGCCGCCGTACTGCAGACCCTGTCCGAGGGCGTCCATCACGTCCTGGTGCACAGCAAGGACTCGCTGGGGCTTTGGGGACCGCTGCTCGACATCCCGCTGCCGATCGACGTCACGGGACCCGCGGTCGACGCGGCCGCGGTCGGGCCGAACCCGACCAACGGCGTACTGGCCGACAAGAGCCACCCGGGCAACCTGCTGATCTCCGCGGAGATCACCGACAAGGACGCCGGCGGCGCACCGCAGAGCCTGCTGGTCGACGCCGAGGCGTTCCTCGACCCGACCGTCCCGAACCCGCCGGGCGGGAGCGGCCTGCAACTGCTGCCGGTCGACGGCAAGCTCGACTCGACCGGGGAGACGTTCTACGGGCTGATCCCGCTCACCCAGGTGAAGGCGCTGGCCGACGGTACTCATCACGTCTACGTCCGCGGTCAGGACGCGGCCGGCAACTGGGGCGCGCTGTTCGCGGTGAACCTCGTGGTCGACAAGACGGCGCCGGTGCTCGGGGCACTCACCGCCGCTCCGAACCCGACCAACGGGGCGGAGACGCTGACCCTGACGGCGCCGGTGACGGACGCCTCGCTGATCGCGAAGGCCGAGTACTGGCTCGGCAGCACCGATCCGGGCGCCGGCCGAGGTGTCTCGGTGCCGGTCAGCGTGGTGGGCGGTCAGGTCCAGGTCACCGTTGCGCTGACGTCGGTGCCGCCGGGGAACCAGGTCTTCAACCTCCGGGTGCAGGACCTGGCGGGCAACTGGAGCAAGCCGGTCGGTACGACGGTGTCGGTCCAGCGGCCGAACCGGATTTTCTCCGACGACTTCGAGTCCGGCGGATTCGGGTTCTGGAGCGGCAGCACCGGCGGGGTCGCGAACACGACGACGGCCGCGCGGCCGGGTCCGCTCGAGCCGGGGAGCCTGCGCGGCCTGCAGGTCACCCTGCCCGGCACCGGTTACCTGACTGACAACACGCCGGCGGCGGAGACGTCGTACCACGCCCGGTTCGTCTTCAACCGGAACACGCTGGTCTCGGGCACCAACCAGAACACGGCCTTGAGCCTGTTGCAGGGCCGGACGGCGGCCAACGGCCAGGTGTTCGCGCTGGAGTACCGGTACGCGGCGGGTTCGGCGCAGGTCCGGACCGTCCTGGCCCGTAGCGGGGCAGGGACGCTGACCGGTGCCTGGGTGACGCTGACGCCGGGTAACCACACACTCCAGGTCGACTGGACGTCCGGCCCGGCGACAGGTGGCTCGGCAGGCTCCCTGCGCCTGCTCGTCGACGGCGTGAGCCGCTCGCTGCAGACCGGGAACACCAGCACGCTGCGGATCGAGACGGCCTGGCTCGGGGTGTCGGCCGGACTGAGCTCCAGCTCCGCCGGCCAGGCGTACTTCGACACCTTCAACTCGACCAGGTACACGATGCCGTAGCACCAGGGGAGCCGGGGTCCTGTCCCCACCAGGACCTCGGCTCCGATCCGTGGGAGGGGAACCACATGCTGGAAGCAACGATGCGCCGGCCCGCTGGGCCGGCGCGGGGAGTCAATCGCCTGGTCGTGCTGGGCGCGGTGCTCGGGATGGCGCTGGTGGCCGGCCTGCTGGTCGGCCTCAAGGACTGGTCGGCGTCCGGCGAGGCCGGTTCGTTCCCGCAGAGTACGGCGATCGAGCAACAGTACGGCGTCCGCTTCAGCCGGATCGCGGTGGTCGGCGACGGCGGACTGATCACGCTGACCTATGTCGTCCTGGACAGCGAGAAGGCAGGGCGCTTCCAGTCCGACGTACAGCACCCGCCCGTGCTCGTCAGCGAGGCGCGGGACGGCAGCACGAAGCGCATCTCGGTGATGAAGCAAGGTCACTCGTTACGTGCCGGACAGACCTACTACCTCGTCTACCAGAACACGAAGGGGGCGTTGCGCCACGGCGAGAAGGCGTCCGTCGAGCTGGGAGACCTGCGCCTACGTCATGCGCCGGTGCTGTGAGGGTTCAGACGGCGGCGGGCTCCGGATCCTGCGCGGCCGGGAGGAAGACCTGGAAGAGCGCGCCGCCCTCAGGAGCCCGGCCGGCGGCTATGCGGCCGTTGTGCGCCAGGACGGTCGCGCGGGCCATCGCCAGCCCGAGACCGCTGCCCATCGGCGCGGCGCCCGGCGGGCGGCGGTGCCAGAAGCGTTCGAAGACATGTGGCAGGTCGACGGCCCGGATCCCCGGCCCGGCGTCGGCCACGCTGATCACGTACCACGGTCCCGCCCGCTCGCACGACAACCGGATGCGCTCACCAGGAGCGGTGAAGTGGACGGCGTTCTCGACGAGCGCGTCGACCGCGAGCTCGAGCCAGGCGCGGTCCGCCTGGACGACCCGCAGGCCGGCGGGCAGGTCGATCGACCAGTCGCGGTCGGCGCTCTCCCGCCAGTTCCGCCCGACACCGGCGAGGAACTCACCGAGGTCGAGGTCGCCGGGACGCAGGGCCCGTCCGGAGTCGAGCTTGGCGAGCGCGAGCAGCCGGGTCGAGAGCGCCGACAGCCGGCCCATCTGGCGGCGGACGATCGCGTAGTCGTCGGCCGACTCCCGAGTGCCGAGCGCCGGCTCGAGGAGCTCGAGGTGGCCGATGGCGATCGTCACGGGCGTTCGCATCGCGTGCGAGGCCTCACGGAAGAATTCGCGTTCCCGCTCGAAGACCGCGAGGCGCTCCTCCGACATCAGCTCGACCTGGTCCTGGGCGGCCTTACGGCGCCGGGCGTGCCAGACCATCGCGAGGAACAGCAACGGCATCAGCGGGATCTCCGCCCACTCCGCCCGGCTGCTGCCGTCCTTGAGCTGGTGGTCGACCAGGACCCATCCGGTCGTCACGGTGACCAGCAGCGTGACGACCAGCGTCGGCCGCAGCGGCCAGACCCGGAACCCGTACACCAGCGTCAGACCGAGGAACAGCAGGTGGTACGGGATCACCTCGCGGCCGATCATCGCGTTCATCAGCGCGAGCATGCCCAGCACGAACACGGCGAGAACCACGTCGACGAGCCGGTACCAGGGCCGGCCGGTGCGGACCGCGCTGCGCCGGCCGGTCACGACCGGCGCGGCGTCACGCACTCTGAAGTTGATAGCCGACATTGCGCACGGTCTGGATCACGTCGCGGGTCATCTTGCCGCGCAGCCGGCGGACGTAGACGTCGACGACGTTGGTCGCCGGATCGAAGTCGTACCCCCAGACCGCGGAGAGCAGCTCGCTGCGCGAGCACACCCGGTCGGGCTTGCGCATCAGATGCTGCATGAGCAGGAACTCCCGCTCGGACAGGGCGGCCTCGCTACCGTCCACGCGCAGCTTGCGGGTGCGGACGTCGAGCACGATGCGGCCGACCCGCAGGGTGAGCTCCTCCGACGTCTTCCCGCCGGCGCCGCGCAGGCCGAACCGGACCCTGGCCAGCAGTTCCCGGATCGAGAACGGCTTCGGCAGGATGTCGACTCCTTGCTCCAGGCAACGCACCCGGACCTCCGCGTCGGCGACCGCCGACAGCACCAGCACGCGGGTCTCCGGACTGCTCACGAGCACCGCGGCGATCACCGCCTCGCCGTCGACCTCGGGCATCCGCAGGTCGACGACCATCAAATCCGGCCGCTTGGTCAGGGCGAGCCGGAGCCCGTCGCCGCCGTCGGTGGCGGTCAGGACCTGGTAGCCCTCCGCCTCGAGCCCGCGGCGGACGAACCGCACGACCTCGGGTTCGTCATCGATCACCAGCACAGTCGTCATGTCTTCCCCCCAGTGGGCGCCGTGTGGCACGCCCGCTGTCCCGGATCTCCCCCGATCCCCAAAGGACATAGTGACCTGCCGGTCACCCGTAGGGAAGCCCGTACGGCCATTCGCCCCTCGCGGACGGTGACAACCGGGTGAAAGTCCTGTCATCTGACGCCTCCGCCCGGTGCGGTGCGGGATCGTCGCCAGCAGCACTGTTGGTGTTCAAGGGGGTGACCACGGGCATGCACCGGGACTGGTGGCGACCCAGGTGGCCGGCCCGCGCGCTGCTCGTGCTGGCCGTGGCCGGACTCGCCTGGCTGAGTCAGGCCGGAGTGGCTCAGGCCCATCCCGTGCTGCTGCGTTCGACGCCTTCGGACGGGCAGACGGTCCGGACGGCGCCGCGCCAGCTCGACCTGTGGTTCTCCGAGCCGCCCACGGCCGCGGGCCTCGATCTCGTCCTCACCGATCGCGACGGCAAGGCGTTCCCGGTGACGGCGCGGATCGCGGATCAGGGTCTGCACGTGGTGCTGACCGGCTTCCCGGAGCTTCCACGGTCGGTCTACGAGCTGCGCTGGAGCGTCGTGTCGAAGTACGACCTGCACCGGCTGCAGGGGACCCTGGTGTTCGGGGTCGGGCTGGCCGCCACCTCGTCCGGCCGGCCCGCCGAGTCTGTCACCGGTCCGGCGGGAACCGTGGCTGACGTTGCCCTCGGTTGGTTCGACGCAGGCGCGACGGCGATCATGTGCGGCTGGGTGCTCGTCGTCGCGTCGGCTTCCCGGCGACGGATCACCTTGCCCGCGGAGCCGCTGGCCACGATGTGGGGGCTGGCGGCCGCGTTCGGCATGCTCTCGGTGTTCGCATCGCTGTTCAGAGGTGTGCGGCAGTGGTCGGAGGCGTCCGGAGCCGGCTCCGGTCTGGCGGTGGCCAGAGATTCGGGTCAGCTGCTGCGGCTGTCGGTCCGTGAAGCTGTCCTGATCGTCATCTGCACGCTCCTGGTGCGGCAGTCCCGCCGAGTGAGCTCGAACACCACGGCAACGCTTCCCCTGACGGCTCTCCTGCTGGCAGACCTCGTCCTGAGGGCGGCCGGTAGCCATGCGCGCAGTGGACCGTTCTCGCTGACCGTGCTGGCGCTCCACCAGGCTGCGGCCCTGACCTGGATCGGCGGTCTTGTCGTCCTAGGCATCCTGACCGCTCGCTTGGCTGGACAGCGCATGATCCGCGTCGACCTGTGGCGGGCGTTCGGACCGGTTGCGGCTTCGTCGGTCGCGGTTCTCGTGATCTCCGGGCTGCTGCTGACCGGTCGCCAGGTCGCCTCCGTCGACGCTGTACTGGGCACGCTCTATGGGCGTGCGCTCCTGGTCAAGCTCGCACTGGCAGCTGCGCTGTTGGTCCTCGGCCTCAGACACGCGTTGCGGCTCCATCCCTGGTTGAGAGGAGCGCTCCGGCGGGCCGCGGCGCCGTCGGCACGGGCGCAGGTGGTCTCCCCGCTGCTCGGAATCGGCGCGGTGCTGATCGCTGTGGTCCTGGCCGTGACACCGCCGGCCCGTGGGCCGCAGTTCGACAAGCCCGAGGCAGCGAGTTCGCGGGCCGACTACCAGGTGGACGACCTGCTGATCACCGTTTCACTCGGGCCGAACCAGCCCGGACGAAGCCTGCTGCTGGTCGATGTGGTGAGTAGCCGGCGTCCGTCCCCGGGCCCGGTCACTGCAGTGACGGCAGACCTGGGAACGAGCACCGGGACCGCGCTGCGGCGTACTCCGGGCGCCGCACAGGGCGGCGGGCGCTGGCAGGCAGCTGTCGACGTCGAGGCGACGGGGCCGATCCCGCTGCGGATCGTGGTCGGTCGCAACCAGCTCGGTCCTGCCGTCCTGACGACGACCTGGATGGTGCCGTCGGGACTCGCGCCACGTTCCGTGGCGGTGTCGAACAGCCGTCTGGCCCCGTGGACGAACGGCGTAGCCGTCCTGGTCACGCTCATCGCGCTGGGGGTCTGCATTGTCCTGGTCCGCAGGCACCGCCGCGCGCGGACACCGATGGCGGCGGCCGCGCGGGAGGAGCGGGTTCCCTCGGGGGTTCGGTGAGCGTCGTACCGTTGCGTCATGGTGCCGCGCCGGAGCTGGGTCGAGCAGATCATGGGACTGCCGATCAGCGTGCTCGCGCGCGGCGGGGCGGCGGGGTCCGAGCGGGCGGAGTCCGCGGTGCGGGAGGTGTTCGCGGAGTTGGTGGAGGTCGATCGCGTGTTCTCGCCGTACCGGGAGGACAGTGCGGTGAGTCTGCTGGCGCGGGGCGAGGTGAGCTGGGACTCCGTCGATGCGGTGGTGCGAGAGGTCGCTGAGCGCTGCGCGGCCGCGCGGGAGGCGACCGGTGGATTGTTCGACGCGCAGGTGCCCGGCGGCAGCTGGGACCCTTCGGGGTTGGTGAAAGGGTGGGCTGTCGAGCGAGCCGGTGAACGACTGCGGGAGGCCGGTGACGTGGACTGGTGCCTGAACGCCGGCGGCGACGTCCTCGTGGTGTGTCCGAGCGGCGAGCCGTTCACCGTGGGCATCCAGGATCCGCGTGATCCCGGCCAGGTGATCGCCGGCGTGCCGCGGACCGGGGGAGCGGTCGCGACGAGTGGGACGGCTGCCCGGGGCGCGCACCTGTACGACCCGAGGACCGGCCGTCCGGCCGGCACGCGGTGGCTGTCGGTGTCGGTGACCGGTCCGTCGCTGGAGTGCGCCGACGTGCTCGCGACGGCGGCCTTCGTGGCCGGTGACGACTGGCCCACCGTGCTGCCGCCGGGCTACGAGGGGCTCGGTGTTCTTGCTGACGGCAACTTGTTCGCCACGGCGCGCTGGGGGCAGGTGTGACGTCGAGGATCCTGGTGATCGAGGACGATGCCGACCTGGCACGCCTCCTGGAGCGGGTGCTCACCGACGAGGGGTACGCCGTCACCTGGGCGCCCGACGGTCAACGGGGACTGCATCTGTCCCTGACGCAGCCGGTGGACGCGATGATCGTCGACCGTGGCCTGCCCGCTGTGGAGGGCCTGGACCTGATCGCGCGGTTGCGGAGCCGTGGCGTCGGTACGCCGATCCTCGTGCTGTCGGCACGGAACAGCACCGCGGACCGGGTCGACGGCCTCGACGCGGGCGCCGAGGACTACCTGACGAAGCCGTTCGAGCTGACGGAGCTGCTGGCCCGTGTGCGCGCGTTGCTCAGGCGTCACCTGGACCATGCCGTCGAGCTCGCCGTACCGGGCGGTGCGCTGGACCTGGCCGCCCGGTCGGTCAGGCGGACCGACGGCGGATCCGTGGAGTTGTCGGAGCGGGAGGCCACGCTGCTCGGGCTGCTGGCGGCGCGGCCCGCGGCGGTGTTCAGCCGGGCGGAGTTGCTCGACCGCGTGTTCGACGCCGCCGAGTCGGAGACCGTCGTCGACACCTACGTGCATTACTGCCGCCGCAAGCTCGGGCGCGACGTCATCAAGACCGTACGTGGGCTCGGCTACCGGTTGGGGAAGCTGTGAGCGGCAGCCCGATCGGCGACGAGGTCCTGGTACGCCGGGCCGGTCGCGGCGTCGCCGTCCAAGCAGCGGCTCTGGTCGCCTTGGCGATGCTGCTGCTGATTGCCCTTGTCACCGTGGTCGTCGTGCGCGGTCAGGCCGGCGCGGCGGACGACCTGCTCCGGTCCGCCATCACGACTGCCGACGACGTAGGCGATCCACCGGCGGGGACCTGGCTGGTCATGAGCGGGCCGTCCGGCACGTCGAGCTCACCAGGCCTACCCGACGAGCTGGCGCCGGAGCTGGAGGCGTTGCGGGGCCAGGCCACGGAGCAGATCAAAGTCATCACGGTCGAGAACGACGACGGCGAGTACCGCATCGCCACCGGTCTCGTGAAAGACCGGCCGGTGCAAGCGGTACTGAACCTCGCGACGGCCCACAAGGAACGCGCCCGCCTCCTGCAGGCGATGGGGCTCGCGACCGTCCTCGCGCTGCTGCTGGCCGGCCTGCTGGGCGTACTGATCGGGCGGCGCGCCGTCCGGCCGCTGGCGCAGGCCCTCACTCTGCAGCGTGCGTTCGTGGCCGACGCCGGGCACGAGCTGCGGACGCCGCTGACGCTGCTGAGCACGCGTGCGCAGGTCCTCGAGAGAGCCCTGCGACGCAACGGCGCCGAGGACCAGTTGCTCGACGACGCGCGCGGCGTGGTCGGTGACACGCGCCGGCTCGCCGAGGTCGTCGACGACCTGCTGGCCGCGGCCGATCCGCGCGGCGCCGAGGACCACGAGCCGGTCGACCTGGCACGGATCGCGCAAGATGTCGCCGCCGCGGCGGGCGCGCACGCCGAGCAGGCCGGGGTGCGGCTGCGGTGGACGGCGGAGGACGGCCCTGCGGCCGCGCTGGGGTCGCCGAGCGCGGTCCGGCGGGCCACGATGGCGCTCGTCGACAACGCGATCGACCACACGCCGCGCGACGGCGACGTCCGGATCGACGTCCGCCGCCGGCGCGGCGAGGTGATCCTCGCGGTCAGCGACACCGGCCCGGGGATCGGCCCGGAAGCGGCGCAGCGTGTCCTGCGTCGTTTCGACTCCGGTGGTCACCGGTCCGGCCGGAAACACTACGGCCTCGGGCTGGCGCTCGCCCACGACGTCGCGAACCGGCTCGGCGGGCAGCTCCGGCTCGTTCCGAGCGAGATCGGCGCGACCTTCGAGCTCGTGCTGCCCGCGCTCGCGGACGACGGTCCAAGGAAGGTCTAAGATTCCGCGGTCATCGTCGCAGTATGACGAACCGCGGTGCTGCACAGGTGGCGAACCGGCCGCGCATCGCGCATGTCCGCAGGCGACCGCGCCGGACGCCGTCCTGGTGGCGGGACCTGACCGGTGTGCTCTGCTGGGCGAGCGTGCTGGTCGTCGTGGCGCTGTGGGTGTCCGGGCGTGGCGTCCAGACGCTCCTGAACGGTCCGGCCGACCTGTTCACCTCTCTCGGGCGGCTGTCCGGTCTGGTGGCCGCGGATCTGCTGCTCGTGCAGGTGTTCCTGATGGCGCGGGTGCCGATGATCGAGCGGAGCTACGGTCAGGACGAGCTGGCGCGGCGGCACCGCCTGGTCGGCTTCTGGTCGTTCAACCTCCTGCTGGTCCACATCGCCGCGATCCTCGTCGGCTACACGATGCGCGATCACAACAACGTCCTGCGTGAGACGTGGACCGTGGTCACGACGTACGGCGGGATGTTGCTGGCCGCGGCGGCGAGTGTCGCGTTGACCGTGGTCGTGCTCACGTCGATCAAGGTCGCGCGGCGGGCGCTGCGGTACGAGTCGTGGCACCTGCTGCACCTGTACGCGTACGTGGGCGTCGGGCTGTCGATTCCGCACGAGATCTGGACCGGTGCGGATTTCACGACCTCTCGGCTCGCGCAGGTGTACTGGTGGTCGGCGTACGGCGCCGCGCTCGGCGCGATCGTGCTGTACCGGCTGCTGCTGCCGCTCTGGCGGACGCTGCGGCACGGCCTCACGGTGCGCGAGGTCGTCCACGAAGCGCCGGGAGTGGTGACCGTGACGCTCGGCGGACGGGGACTGCACCGGATGCCGGTCCGGGCGGGGCAGTACTTCGTGTTCCGGTTCCTCGACGGTCCGGGCTGGTCACGGGGCAACCCGTACTCGTTGTCGGCGTCACCCGCACCGGACCGGCTCCGGGTGACCGCGAAGGCCGCCGGCGACGGCAGCAGCCGGCTCGCCCGGCTACGGCCCGGAACGCGGGTCGCGGTCGAGGGGCCGTACGGTCGGCTGACCGCCGAGCGGCGGGCCACCGACCGGGTCGCGATGCTTGCCTGCGGCATCGGTATCACGCCGTTGCGGGCGCTGCTCGAGGAGCTCGACTACGCGCCGGGTGACGCGGTTCTGGTGTACCGCGCGCACAGCGTCGAGGACCTTGTGTTCCGCGACGAGCTCGAGCAGCTCGCCCGCCGCCGGGGCATCACGCTGCACTATCTGCTCGGCCCGCGGCTGCGCGGGCGTACGTCGTGGCTGCCCGAGAGCGCCGCGTCCTGGTCCGACGCGGACGCCGTACGCCGCCTGGTGCCGGGACTCCCGCAGTACGACGTCTATGTCTGCGGTCCGGACCGCTGGATGGATGCGGCCTGCGCGGCCGTGCTAGCGGCTGGGCTGCCCGCCGGGCAACTGCACCAGGAACGGTTCTCGTGGTGAGAGGAGAGCGCGGGTGAGGCGCGGGATCAGGTTGCTGATGACGATCGCGACAACGGCCGTGGTAGCGGTGGCCTTCCGGGCGAGCCTGCAGCCGCAAACAACCGCTCCAGGAGCAGCGATCGTCAGTCCCGAAGCCGCACCACGGACCCGACCGGCGGCACCGCCGCGCTCGGCACCGCGACCGGGCAGGCCGACCAAGTCGACGAAGCCGACGAGGTCGACGAGGCCGAGCACCAGTGCGCCGGCGAAGTCGGTTGTCGTCGCTGGTGGTGTGGCCGACACGCAGTACGGCCCCGTACAGGTGGAGATCACCGTCCGCGGCGGACGGATCGCCGGGGCCCGCGCGCTTCAGCATCCGAGCGGCGACGGGCAGACCGACCAGATCAACGCGTACGCCGTGCCGCGCCTCGACCAGGAGGCGACGGCGGCGCAGAGCGCACACATCGACACGGTGTCCGGCGCGACGTTCACCTCGGACGGCTACCGGCGATCGCTGCAGTCTGCGCTCGACGCCGCGCACCAGGCCGGTGCGCGATGACGGCGCATTCGCAACGGCTGCGGCGCAACATCGTGGTCGGCGGCGCCACCGGCGTACTGCTGGTGCTGCTGTTCCTCTTCCCGACCAGCCGGAACCACGTGTCGACTCCCGCGCATCCCGTCGCGACACCAGGCATCGTGAGCACCAGCTCCGGTGAGGTGACGGTGAACGGGACGTCCGAAGGCACCCGGTACGGGCCGGTGCAGGTGCGGGTCACCATCCGCGGGCGGCGGCTGGTGGCGGTGACCGCGGTGACCTACCCGTCGTCGGGAGGGCGTGATCGCGAGATCAGCTCGTTCGCGCTGCCGCGGCTCGAGCAGGAGGCGGTCGCCGCCCAGAGTGGCCGCATCGACACGGTGTCCGGGGCGACGTTCACCTCGGACGGGTACCGCCGGTCGCTCCAGTCGGCCCTGGACGCCGCGCACTTCCGTGCGGCGGGCTGACGGGTTCCAAGAATTCCCCAAGATCCGGCTGCCAGTGTGGGGCCTCCGAGTCGAGTCGAAGGAACCTGAATGCAGACTGTCAACGGTCTCCCCGCCCACGTGCTCCTCGTGCACGCCATCGTCGTCCTGCTTCCGTTGTCGGCGGCACTCCTGGCGCTGACAGCGGTCTGGCCCGCGGGCCGAAGGCGGCTCGCCGGGCCGAACGCGGCGCTGTCGGTGCTGGTCGTCGTGCTGGTGCCGATCACCACGAGCGCCGGTGAATGGCTGGAGCGCCGGGTCGCGGCGAACCCTCTCGTCCACCGGCACGCCGAGCTCGGCGACACCGCCATCTACGCGGCGATCGGCGTCGCGGCGCTGGCGCTTGTGGTCTGGTGGCGGCAGCGGGAGAGCTCCGGGCGGACGCCGGCGCGGCGCACGTTTCTCGCTCCGTCCTCGAACGCCGTCACCGTGACGCTGACGGTGCTCGCGGTGGTGGTCTCGGCTGCCGCGGTGTACGACGTCGTCCGGATCGGTGACTCCGGAGCCAAGGCGAGCTGGAGCAACTGGGCCGCGCGCCCCTGACCAGCGGTCCGTCAGTGACGGGTGGCTGGGTCGAGCTCGGGGGCGCGGAAGGTCAGATGTGTAGTGAGCGTGACCGACCACAGAACCAGGATCGAGCCGATCGAGATCGTGGAAAGCAGGGCCGACGGCAGCGGGATCGCCAGCGTGCCGGTCACCGCGGACACGACAGCGAGGGACACGGCCAGCCATCCGCCGATGTCTTGGTGCAGCGCGCCGCCGAGCAGCAGGACGACGCCACCGATCGCCACCAGCGACAGGCAGGCGCCCGCACGGTTGCTCAGCGCAACGAATGGCAACTGAACCGCCAGCAGGAAGGCGATCAGTAGCGAGGCGAGGACGTCGCGGCGGGGAACCGTGGCCATGGTCAGCCTGCGTGCGCGGTCGAGATGTCGCGGCCGTCGAGCGCCGGCAGGGCGAACAGCGTGACCACGACCGCCCCGGCAGCCAGCCACAGGTAGCTGAGCTGGAGCCCCGCGCCCAGGGGCCCGCCGTGAAAGGCTTGGTAGATGGGGGAGTAGGGCTGCCAAGCCTCGAACCGCGGGAGGATCAACCCGATCGCGTAGACGACGTACGCCGCGGTGGCGGCCGTCGCCGCGATGGCGACAGCGGTGCCGCGACGGCCCGTGACCGCACCGGCCGCGAGTGCGAGGACGCCGAACTCGATGCCGAGCAGGGTCAGCGCGAGCGCGCCGCCCGCGGCTTGCGGCACCGAGATCCCGAGGTCGAAGATCAGGCTGCCGACCGTCGTCGCCGCGAACAGCGCGACGCCGAGCACGGTCACCGACACGGCAAGGGCCGCTGCCTTGTCGACGACGATCCGCGAGCCCGAGACCGGTGTCACGAGCAACAGTTCGAGCGTGCCGCGTTCCTCCTCGCCGGCCACCGCCCGGGCGCCGTGCCCGATGCCGTAGATCAGGAACAGCGCCGGGAGCAGGAGCGTGAACAGCTCCGCGTTGAGGAATCCGGCGCCGGTCGTCATCGCCTCCAGGTTGAAGAACTTGCGCAGCTGTTCGGGGAACGAGGAGTAAAGGTCCTTCAGGTCGGGCATGTCCCGCACCGAGGGCCACAGCGCGCACTCGAGCAGGACCAGGACGGCGATCGCGATCGACCAGCCGATCAGTCCGCGGCGGGCGTCGTGCAGCGACTTCAGGAAGACGTTGCGGAACATGGCTCCTCCTGGCCGTCGTAGTAGTCGAGGAACGCTGCCTCGAGATCCGCTTCGTGGCTGAGCACGTTGGTGACCTCGTACGGCGCGACTGCCCGGATCAGCTCGGCGGTCGACCCGGTCAAGGTGACGCGAGCGGTGCGGCCTTCCACTGCGACGTCGTGGACGCCGGGGACGGCATGGATCATGGCGGCCGGCGGGACGTCGGCGAAGGTCAGGTCGAGGCGGCGCCGGGCGCGGTCCTTGAGGGCCTGCACCGACTGGACGGTGACCAGGCGGCCGGCCCGCAGGATCGCGACGGTGTCCGCGACGGCCTCGACCTCCGAGAGCACGTGCGACGAGAGGAACACCGTCCGGCCGGCGTCGCTGGTCTCGCGGAGCAGTGTGCGGAACTCGCGCTGCATCAGCGGGTCGAGGCCCGAGGTCGGCTCGTCGAGGATCAGCAGGTCCGGCTCGTGCATGAACGCCTGGACGATCCCGATCTTCTGCCGGTTGCCGCGCGACAACGCCGCGATGCGGACACCGAGATCGAGGTCGAACCGCTTGGCCAGCAGGTCGATCCGGGCCCGGTCGACGCCGCCGTACAGGTGGGCGAAGTAGTCCAGGTACTGCGTGCCGGTCAGGTCGGGGTACGCCGCGAACTCGCCCGGCAGGTAGCCGATCCGCCGCTGCAGGGCGTCGTACTGGTCGGCGGCGTCGAAGCCGAACACGATCGCGGAGCCGGCGGTCGGGCGGATCAGCCCGGCGAGCAGCCGGATCGTGGTGGTCTTGCCGGCGCCGTTCGGCCCGAGGTACCCGACGATCACACCGGGCGGTACGTCGAGGTCGAGCCCGTCGAGGGCGGTCCGCCGGCCGAAGCGCTTCGTCAGCCCGCGGGTCTTGATGACGGTGTCCATCTCACGGCTCCCGATGGTGGATGACGGCGACCGGGCATTGCGAGTGGTAGAGCAGCCCGCGCGCGACGGATCCGAGGCGCAGCTCCGAGAACGCGGTCTGCCCGACGCCGCCGACGACGACCAGGTCGGCGGCCGCGGACTCGCGGGCGAGGACCAGGACGGGATGGTCGGTGACGCCGTGCCGCTGCACCGCGACCTCGGGGTACTTCGCGGTCCAGCCGTCGAGCGTCTGGGCCAGGAGTTCGTCGGACTGGTCGATCCACGGCTGCCGGTCCGGGTCGAGCCACACGCGCGGATCCGGGTAGTTCTCGCGCAGCTCGACGGCGTGCACGCCGACGATCCCGGCGTGCGTGGCGGCGGCCAGCTCGAACGCGTACCGCACGGCGTCCTGTCCCTCGACGGATCCGTCGATGCCGACCACGATCCGGCCGCGCGCGGGTGCGGCCGGGTCCCAGGTGTCCGGTACGACGATCAGCGGCACGTCGGTGCTCAGCGCCGTACAGACCTGGGACGTGGAGCCGAGGACCAGCTCGGCGAAGCCGCCCATGCCGCGGCGGCCGACGACCAGGGCGATCGACCGCTCGGCGAGCTCGAGCAGCACCTGCGCCGGATGCCCGTGCCGGACTTCGAGCGACGCCGACCGGAAGCCGATCCGTTCGAGCTCCCGCAGCGCGTCGTCGAGCACCTCGGTGCCGTCGTCCGGGCCTTCGATCGGTGCGCCGGGAGGCGATTGCTGGTCGTCGTCGAGGATGTACACGGCGTGCAGCGGCGCGTCGTGCAGGACGGCGTACGAGGCGGCCCAGGTGAGGGCGATCAGGCCGTCGCGGGATCCGTCGATCCCGGCCAGTACCGGCAGTTCGCTGGTCATATCGGGCGCCTCCTCGGGGTCGTACCACCGCAGTCCCAGTCAAGCCGGACGCCGGTGGGCGGGGCAGGGCCGAAGGTCCCGCCGGGACGTGTTGTTCGGCCGCTGTCCGCGTCCGGCCCGCGCGCCAGAGTCGAGGGTGGGACGTAACGCTCAGGGAGGTTCGTGATGAAGGCATTGGTTTACAACGGTCCGGGCAAGCGGAGCTGGCACGACGTGCCGGATCCGGTGATCCAGGATCCCGAGGACGCGATCGTGCGCGTCGACGCGGTGACGATCTGCGGCACCGACCTGCACATCCTGAAAGGCGATGTGCCCACCGTCGAGCCCGGGCGGATCCTCGGGCACGAGGCGGTCGGCACGATCACGGCCGTCGGCGACGGCGTCCGCGGCGTGGCGGTCGGCGACCGGGTCCTGATCTCCTGCATCACTGCCTGCGGCCGGTGCGAGTACTGCCGGCAAGGCCACTACGGGCAGTGCCTCGGCGGTGGCGGCTGGATCCTCGGCCACCTGATCGACGGCACCCAGGCCGAGCAGGTCCGTGTTCCGTTCGCCGACCGGTCGGTGTACAAGCTTCCGGACAACGTCAGCAACGAGGAAGCGGTGCTGCTGGCCGACATCCTGCCGACGTCGTACGAGGTCGGCGTCCTGAACGGCGGCGTCGCGCCCGGCGACACCGTCGTGATCGTCGGCGCGGGGCCGATCGGGCTGGCGGCGCTGGCCACCAGCAAGCTGTTCACACCGGCGCGGGTCGTGGTCGTCGACGCCGCCGACTCGAGGCGCAAGGCAGCGCTCGACCGCGGCGCCGATCTGGCGCTCGGTCCGGACGAGGACGTCGAGGCGAAGGTTCGCGAGCTGACCGGCGGGCTCGGCGCCGACGTGGCGATCGAGGCGGTCGGCGTACCGGCCACCTTCGAGCTCTGCACCCGCCTCGTCCGCCCGGGCGGCACCGTCGCGAACGTCGGTGTCCACGGCGCTCCGGCGACGCTGCACCTGGAAGACCTGTGGATCCGGAACGTGACCATCACGACCGGTCTGGTCGACACGTTCTCCACGTCGCGTCTGCTGTCGATGCTGGCGGCCGGCCGGCTGCAGCTGCCCGGCCTGATCACCCACCGGTTCGGCCTCGACGAG
>NZ_JBSGFZ010000050.1:0-20414 GCF_053603655.1 Kribbella sp. NPDC004138 | reverse complement strand
CGCGGCATGCCGTTTGACGGCCGTGTCGGCCTGCCCGAGCGCGACCGTGTCCAGGAAGACCCGGGAGCCGGCCAGGACCGCGCGCACGTCCGTACCTGCCCTTCGTGCGGGTGGCTGTTCCTCGACCCGCGCGGCCGTCGCCGTTGGTGCTCGATGGCGACCTGCGGCAACCGCGCGAAGGTCCGCGCCCATGCCGCCCGCACAGCAGCTAGTTGAACGCCGCCGGGTCGACCGTGATCCACGTGTGCTTCGCGCGGGCCAGGACGCGGCCGTCGGCGTCGTACAGAGTGCTGGCGGTGTAGGTCTTGCGGCCGTCTTCGCCGAGGTAGCGGCCGAGCGCGACGCACTCCTCGCCGGCTTCCGGCCGGGCGTCGACGCAGGCGGTGAGCTGGCCGAGCACGGACGGGCGTCCCTCGAGGTCGATCGTCCAGCCGCCCGGGCAGTCCAGAGCTGCCCACAGGAACACCTCGTCGACCAGGCCGCCGGTGGCCAGATCCGCGGCGGGCGTCCACGTGCACGCCGTCCGGCCGTCGCCGATCGGTCCTGGCTTCAGCTGCAGGCCCTGCCGGTTGGACGGCCCGCAGACGAAGCAGGTCGGGAACGGGTGGCCGTGCAACCCGCGGTACGACGCCTCGGCCGCGCGGGCCTCGTCGGGTTGCACCGGATCGATCGTCGCGTCGGCGAGGAAATCACTGCCGATCGATACCGCTTCCGCGACCACGGCGTCACCGTCCGTGAGCTTGCCGGCCGTCAGTTCCAGGTCCTTCTCCAGTGGCGGCGGCATCCGCAGGGTCACCTTCGGGACCGACTCCGCCCCGAGCTCCGCTGCGAATGCGGTCCCGACCCGGCCGGCGACGTACCCGCCGTTGCCCGACCGCTCCGGCCCCTGGAATCGCCGCTCGACCCGCACCAAAGTCATGGCTCGCGAGCATAAGGCACTCACAGTTTTCACTCGTTCGCGCACGGGCTGTGGTGGAGGTGTGAAGGAAGAAGTCGGTGGGAAGAAAAGGGTTTCAGAGAAATCTGAGGATTTCTCGGGACAAGTGAGCTGAGCCCTCCAGTTCAAACGACCGTTTGAACTATGCTGACTGCAGGCTACTGCGCGTGAGCAGGTGGGGTGCCTGCGCGAGCAGTAGCCGGGGGGAAGGAGAACTCTGTGGAGACACCGGTCGAGACGACCAGGGAGAGGTTGCTCAACGTCGCCGAGCAACGGTTCGGTGAGGGGGGCTACGAGGGAACGTCGCTGCGGGCCATCACGGTCGCGGCAGCCGCGAACATCGCGGCGGTCAACTATCACTTCGGTTCGAAGGAAGCCCTGCTGCGCGCCGCCGTGTCCCGGGCGATGGCACCGGTCAACGCCGAACGCCGGCGCCGGCTGGACCAGTTGGAGGCCGGCGGGTCGCCGGCGCCGGAGGCCCTGATCCGGGCCTTCGTCGAACCCGGCCTGGAACTGGTGCTGCGCCGCGGCGAGCGTGGCGCCGTGGTCGCGCGGTTCATCGGCCGGATCGCCTTCGATCCGAGCCGGCGGATCCGGGAGCTGTACGCGGCCGAGTCGGAGCCGATCGAGAGCAGGTATCTGGCGGCCCTGCAGCAGGCACTGCCGCAGGCGTCACCCGACGCCGTCGCCTTCGGGTACGTGAACATGCTCGGCCTGCTCGCGCTGCACCAGTCGCAGGCCCTGTCCCCGACGCCGGGTGCCGCCGGCCCCGAGGATCCGGGCAAGCTCGCGGAGAACCTGGTCACCTTCCTGGTGGCCGCGTTCGACCACGGACTGGGTTCCTGACGCCGGAATCGACGGGACCACGTGCGCACTGGGCCGGGTGAGTTTTGTCCGGGTTTTGCTCATGGATGTTCGGACTGCCGGGTAACGCTGCATAATGGCGCTCCGTGGACCCCTGTGAAGTCGTGGTTGCCGTCGACCTCGGTGGAACCCGGATGAAGTGCGGCCTGGTCGCCGCGGACGGTGCCGTGCTGCACCGCGAGACCAGGCCGACGCCCCGGGCCGACGTGCGTGACGGCGGCCGCGCCGTGCTCGACGCCCTGCTGGAGACCGTCGTCGAGCTCAGCCAGAAGGCGACCGCGGAGGGGCATCGCGTGCGCGCCATCGGTGTCGTCGTGCCCGGTGTGATCGACGCCGAGCACGGCACCGTCGGCGCCGAGAACCTGGAGTGGGTCGGGACGCCGGTGCTCGCCGAGCTGAAGGCGGCGGTCCGGTCGACGGGCGGCGACGACGTGCCGATCGTGCTGGCCCACGACGTCCGCGCCGGCGGGTACGCCGAGCTGCGCCAGGGCGCCCTGGCCGGCACCACGAACTCGATGTTCCTGCCGCTCGGCACCGGGATCGCGGCCGCGATGATCGTCGACGGCTCGCTGGTCAGCGGCGACGGGTACGCCGGTGAACTCGGCCACTCGAAGTTCATCCACGGCGACGCCGCCGAGCTCTGCGCCTGCGGTCAGTGGGGCTGCCTCGAGACAGTCGCGTCCGCGGCGGCCCTGGCCCGGCGGTACGCCGCCCGCACCGGGAGGACCGTCGACGGCGCCCGCGAGGTGATGGAGCTGCTCGCAGCCGGGGACCCGGACGCCGCGCAGGTCTGGCAGGACGCTCTGGCCGCGCTCGTCGACGCGCTGGTTCTCTACACGACTCTGGTCGCGCCGACCCGGATCGCGATCGGCGGCGGTCTGGTGGGCGCCGGCGAGACGCTGCTGAAGCCGCTGCGCGAGGGTGTGCACGCGCGCCTCACGTTCCAGCGCGAGCCCGAGATCGTGGCGGCGGTGCTGGGCGAGGAAGCCGGCATGCTCGGCGCCGCCTTGATGGCCTGGGACCGCGCCGACGAGGAGACGACAGCATGACGACGTACCGCGTGGGCCGTGTGGTGACGCCGGACGACGTTCTGGAGAACGCCTGGATCCAGGTGGACGGCGAGGACATCCGCGCGTTCGGCCGCCGGTCCGAGGGGATGCCGGCCGACGGCAAGCGGCCCGAGGACCTCGGCGACGTGACCGTCGTCCCGGGATTCGTGGACATCCACACGCACGGCGGCGGCGGGTCGACGTACTCGACCGTCGATCCTGAGGAGGCGCGCAAGGTCGCGGCCTTCCACGCCAAGCACGGGACGACGACCACGCTCGCCAGCCTGGTGACGGCGCCGCTCGACGAGCTGGTCGCGCAGACGGCCTGCCTGGCGGAGCTGATCGCCGACGGCGTGATCGCAGGCGTCCACCTCGAGGGGCCGTTCCTGTCCGAGGCGCGCTGCGGTGCGCACGAGCCGTCGCTGCTGCGGCCGCCGCTCCATGACGACGTCGCGAAGGTGCTGAGCGACGCGGTGAAGATGGTGACGATCGCGCCGGAGCTCGAGAACGGGCTGGACGCGATCCGTCAGGTCGTCGACGCCGGCGCGGTCGCCGCCCTCGGGCACACCGACGCGACGTACGAGCAGATGGTCGCGGGCGCCGACGCGGGCGCGACCGTGGCCACCCACCTGTTCAACGGGATGCGGCCGTTCCATCACCGCGACCCGGGCCCGGTCGGCGCCGCGCTGAACGACGAGCGGCTGCTGCTCGAGGTGATCAACGACGGCATGCACCTCGACCCGCAGGTCGTCCGGGTCGCGCTCGCCGCGGCCGGCGTGAACCGGATCACGCTGATCACCGACGCGATGGTCGCCACCGGGATGCCGAACGGCCGGTACAAACTCGGCAGCCTCGAGGTCGACGTCACCGACGGCCTCGCGACGCTCGCCCACGGCAGCCACTCGATCGCCGGCAGCACGCTCACCATGGACGTCGCGTTCCGGAACGCGGTCAAGGCCGGGGTGTCGCTGGTGGACGCGTCGCGGATGGCCTCGACGACGCCGGCCCAGACGTTCGGCTGGTACGACGTGGGCTCGATCGAGACCGGGAAGCGGGCCGACCTGGTGCTGCTCGACGACGAGTACGCCGTCCAGAAGGTGATGCGGGCCGGGTCGTGGCTGGACTGATCGGCACCGTCACCCTCAACCTCGCGCTGGACGTCACCTACGAGGTCGACGAGTTGCGGGTCGGCGGCAGCCACCGGGTGGACCGGATCCGCAGGCGCGCGGGCGGGAAGGGCGTGAATGTCGCGCGCGTCGCGGCGACCCTCGGGCACCAGGTGCTGGTGCTCGGATTCGTCGGCGGCGTCACCGGTGAGCTGGTCGCCGAGGAGCTGTTCGACGCCGGGCTGACCGCGCTGCTCACCCCGATCGCCGGCGAGACCCGCCGTACCGTCGCCATCGTGAACGACGCCGACGGGGACGCCACGATCTTCAACGAGTCCGGGCCGTCGGTGACCGCGGACGAGTGGCGCGCGTTCGGCGACCGGATGCCGTGGGGCCGGCTCGGCGTGCTCGCCTGCTCGGGCAGCCTGCCGCCGGGACTGCCGGCCGACGCGTACGCCGAGATCGCGGTGCGCGCCCGGCATCACGACGTCCTGACGGTGATCGACGCGGGCGGTGACGCGCTGAGCGCCGCGGCCCGGGCCGGTGCGGTGGTGCGCGCGAACGCGGCCGAGCTGCGCGCCGCCGTCGGTGACGTCGAGGTCGAGGAGGGCGCGTCCGAGCTGGTCGCGCTCGGCGCGACCGCGGCCGTGATCACGGACGGGCCGCGCGGCATGGTTGCTGCGAGCAACAAGGGTGTCTGGCGGGCGCTGCCGGTGGAGACCGTCCGCGGCAATCCGACCGGCGCCGGCGACGCGTGTACGGCGGTCGTCGCCGCGGCGATCGCGGAGTCGCCCGAGCCCGACTGGTCCGTCGTGCTCAAGTCCGCGGTGGCGGCGTCCGCCGCCGCGGTTCTGACGCCCGTTGCCGGCGACATCGATCTCGCCGCCTACCGGCGTTGGCAGCCTCAAGTGACTGTGAATTAGGAGAACTCATGCCGTTGGTATCCGGTGCCGAGGTCGTGCTGGCCGCCGCCAAGGCCGGTCGTGGGGTCGGCGCGTTCAATGTGATCCAGCTGGAGCACGCGACCGCGCTGATCGCGGGCGCCGAGCAGGTCGGCGCGCCGGTGATCCTGCAGATCAGCGAGAACGCGGTGAAGTACCACGGCGCGCTGAAGCCGATCGGCGTCGCGACGCTCGCCGCGGCCGCGGCGTCCTCGGTGCCGGTCGTCGTGCACCTGGACCACGCGATGGACCGGGACCTGGTCACGGAAGCCGTGCAGCTCGGGTTCACGTCGGTGATGTACGACGCGTCGAAGCTCGAGTACGCCGACAACGTCGCCGCGACCAGCGAGGTCACCGCCTTCTGTCACGACCACGGGGTGTTCGTCGAGGCCGAGATCGGTGAGGTCGGCGGCAAGGACGGCGTGCACGCGCCCGGCGCCCGCACCCGCCCCGACGAGGCCGTCGCGTTCGCCGAAGCCACCGGTGTGGACGCGCTCGCGGTCGCCGTCGGCTCCTCCCACGCCATGACCGAGCGGACCGCGACGCTCGACTTCGAGCTGATCGGCCGCCTGCACGAAGCGGTCGCCGTACCGCTCGTCCTGCACGGGTCCTCCGGTGTCGCGGACCCCGACCTCACCCGCGCGGTCGAGGCCGGCATGACCAAGGTCAACATCGCCACCCACCTCAACAACGTCTTCACCGACCAGGTCCGCCAGGTCCTCGCCGACAACCCGAAGCTCGTCGACACCCGCAAGTACCTGGGCCCCGCCCGCGACGCGGTAGCAGCCGAGGTGGCCCGCCTCCTCGGCGTACTGAAGGCGGTCTGAAGCCGGTCTAGAGGGTCGCGCTGCCGCGGGTCCAGTGGGCGCGGAGATCGTCGCGGGCGCGCTGCACCTCCGCGCGGGCGGCGGGGTCGGGGACCTCGAAGTCCTCGATCAGGCGGGTGAGCGCGAGCTCCAGGGCCGCGACCAGCGCGTCCTCCTCGGTGAGGTCGGCCTCGGCCACGCCGCGCAGGCCGGCCGCGAGCGCGGTGAGCCCGGCCCGCTCCTGGTCGCTGAAGCGCACCTGGATCTCGGTCCTGGTGTCCACGCTGTCCTCCTCGACGGTTGGTACAGTCATGGTGCAGTGCAACGACCGTGTTGCACAAGAGTGAGGGGCCGCGGATGACGGTGGCGGTGGACGAGACGCTCCGGACGGCGACCATCGCCGTCCTGGCCGAGCACGGCTGGTCCGGCGTGACCCTGGAGCGGGTCGCGGAGAAGGTCGGGCGGTCCCGGGTCACGCTCTGGCGCCAGGGACTGACCGTCGAGACCCTGCTGGACTCGTTGCTCGACGCGCTGGCCGACGACTACCGGGACACGATGTGGCCGGTGCTGGCCGGCTCCGGGACCGGGCGTGAGGGCCTGATCCGGACGCTGGAGGCGTTGTTCGACGTGATCGACCGGCATCTGCCGCTGATGCTGTCGTCGGACCTGGTCTTCCACCAGGAGCAGGCGCGCAACGGGCCGGTCTCGTTCCTGGATCCGTTCGAGCGGTTCCTCCGCGAGGGCGAGATCGACGGCACGCTGCACCCGCACGGGCGGGTCAGTGACGTCGGCGAGGTGCTGATGGTGTCGGCGGCCTTCACCTACGTGCACATGCGCGGCCGGCACCACTGGTCGCGGTCCCGGGCCCGGCGCCTGACCCTCGACCTGGTGCTCCGCGGCGTCGTCGAAGCGTGAAACATGCCTGTTGCATTTTCTGCAACGAGCATGTTTCACTGGCGGCATCGACAACCGTTTCTCGCTGGAGGCCGCCATGACACTTCCGTACGCCGAACCGCTGGTTCGCCTCGAGCCGCAGCCGCGGGTGATCCCGGAACCGGCCCGCGTCGGTGAACCCGGCGGCCCACACTGCGGTCTGTGCGACTGGCTCGCCGACTTCGAGCACTCCGAGCACGAGCCGCCGATCTGGTACGACGACAACTGGGCCCTGTGCCGCGCGACCGGAGTCACCATCCCCGGGCTGGTGTGGCTGGCCAGCCGCGGCCACCACGACTCGTTCGCCGACCTGCCCGACGACGTCGCGCAGAGCTACGGCCCGGTCGTCGCCCGGATCGAGCGGGCGATCCTGTCCGTCGGCGACATCGCCCGCGTCCACGTCTACCGCTGGGGCGACGGCTCCGCGCACTTCCACATCTGGTTCTACCCGCGTCCGCTCGGCATGCTGGAAGCGCGCCGTGAGATGCTCCCGCTGTGGGCGGAACTGATGCCCGAAGCTCCGAGGGAGGCCGTCGCCGATGCCGAAGCCAAGATCGCGGCGGCAATGGCGGCGGGCATCTGACGTGAACAACGCCCAGCACGAGCAGCGCGTGCCGGACCCGGGGCAGGCCAAGTCCGGCACGGAGCGGCAGGCGTCCCCGGCCGGCGCCGGGTTGGCGCGGCGGTTGGGGCTCGGGGACGCGGTGCTGATCGGGCTGGGGTCGATGGTGGGGGCCGGGGTGTTCGCCGTCTGGTCACCCGCTGCTCGTGCGGCCGGTTCCGGCCTGCTGATCGGTCTCGTGATCGCCGCGGTTGTTGCCTACTGCAACGCGGTGTCGTCGGCGCAACTGGCGGCGGTCTACCCGGTGTCAGGCGGGACGTACGTGTACGGCCGCGAACGCCTCGGCGAGTGGTGGGGGTTCGCGGCCGGCTGGTGCTTCGTGATCGGGAAGACCGCCTCGTGCGCCGCGATGGCACTGACCTTCGCCACCTACGTTACGGACATCAACTGGTTGCGCCGGCTGATCGCCCTGGCGGCGGTCCTCGCGCTCGCGGCCGTCAACTACCGGGGCGTAACCAGGACGGCGCGCCTCACCAGGGTCCTCGTCACCTGCACCCTCGTCATCCTCGCCCTCGTGCTGGTCGTCCTGTTCACCGGTGCGCCGCAGCAGCACGCGGCGACCGGCGCCACGCCGTACGGCGTCCTGCAGTCGGCGGGCCTGCTGTTCTTCGCGTTCGCCGGCTACGCGCGGATCGCGACCATGGGGGAGGAGGTCCGCGAACCGGCGCGCACCATCCCGCGAGCGATCACGATCGCGCTGGTCATTGCCATCGGCATCTATCTCGCGGTCGCCCTGGCGCTGCTCCGCTCCGGCGACCCCGCGTCGACCGCGGCGCCCCTCGCAGCCGCGGTCGACGGGGGCGGTGGGGTCTGGGCGGTACCGGTCGTCCGGATCGGTGCCGCGCTCGCCAGTCTCGGCGCCCTGCTCGCCCTGATCGCCGGCGTCGGCCGCACCACGCTCGCCATGGCCCGCAATCGCGACCTGCCGTCCTGGCTGGCCGCCGTCCATCCCCGCTACCAGGTCCCGCACCACGCCGAGCTCGCGCTCGCCGTGGTGGTCGGGATCCTGGTGCTCAGCACCGATCTGCGGGGCGTGATCGGCTTCTCGTCCTTCGGTGTCCTGCTGTACTACGCGATCGCGAACGCCTCCGCCTTCACCCAGCCGGCCGAGCAGCGTCGCTGGCCGCGGGCCGTCAACGTGCTCGGCCTGACCGGCTGCCTTGTGCTCGCGGTCACCCTGCCCTGGACGTCGGCGGTCGTCGCCGCGGCCTTCCTCGCCGCGGCCCTGGTGGTACGGCGCTTCACGACAGGTCGCGCCGGATCCGCCAGAAGCTGAACCCGCAGAGCAGCAACGCCAGCCCCAGGAACAAGCCGAACTCACGCCACTGCAGCGCCCAGAACTTGTCCGCGGTGAAGTACTTGATGTGCTGGTGGTATCCCTCGTCCGCCAGCCGCTGGTAGCAGGCGCCCTGCTCTGCCGGACTGCCGCCGGGGGCGTTCGGGTCGCGCGGCGCACACTTGATCGCCCACGCCGGCAGAGTGCTGATCTCCTTTCCTGAGCTGTCCACGGTCTTGTCGGAGAACTTCCAGGCACCGGTGGATCCGCTCGCTACCTCCAACTGCTTGAGCACCGGATTGTTCCGGTCGCCGGACAGCATGAAGCCGCGCACGTTGTCCTTGGTGAGGGTGATGTCCTGCTCGGTCGGTGCCATCAGGAGCGGCCGGACGAACGGCGGCGTGAGCACCTGGACGAGGATCACCACGGTCAGCGTGACGGCGAGCGCGACGAGGGTACGGCGTACCGCCAGACCGATCGCGACGCCGAACGCGAACGCGAACGCGGCGTACCCGACCGGCACGAGCCCGCGGGCCGCGAAGACCGGCGGGAACATCCGCGGCAGATAGTCGTTGGAGTCCTGGCCGGCGTTGACGGCGGCGTCGATCGGGTCGGACCACCAGGTCACCGCGAGACTGAGCAGACCCGTGATCGCCATCGCTGCCAGACCGGTGAAACCGACCTTGCCTGCCAGCCAGCGCGACCGGGAGATGCTCTGACCCCACACCAGCCGGTGGGTGCCGGTTTCCAGCTCGCGGGCAATCATCGGTGCGCCCCAGAACGCGCCGATGACCGGCGGCACGGCGTACAGCAGAACCATCCCGATGCGATACAGCCACATCCGCAGCGGCTGGTACGAGAGGTTGTTGATGAAGCTGTCGGTCACGCGGTGGTAGTCGTCGGCGAGAGACCCGCCGGTCGCGGCCAGCACGGCGGCGGTCGCGAGAATCACCGCCGCGACCACCACGAACTGCACGCGGAACTGCCGCCAGGTCAACCAGATCATCGCTGCACCTCCAGCGCCGGGCGCTCGGGCTGGACGTCGCGGCCCATGTAGGCCAGCACGAGGTCCTCGAGCGTGAGTTGGGTGACCGTCCAGGCCGGATCGAGGATCGGCTTGTCGGTCCGGATCAGGTACGTCGACTGCCGGTCGGTGTGGCTCGCGGTCACGACGTGCTGATCGCGCGGCAGATCCTTCTGGTCGCGCCGCGGCCCGGTCAGCCGGAAGTGGGTCGCGAGCAGCGTGTCGATCTCGCCGCTGACCTGGACGCGGGACTCCACCAGCACGACCAGGTAGTCGCAGGCCCGCTCCACGTCGGAGACCAGATGCGAGGACAGCACCACACTCAACTCCTGCTCGGCGACCGCCTCCATGAGGTCCTGGAGGAACTCGCGCCGGGCCAGCGGATCGAGCGCGGCCACCGGCTCGTCGAGGATCAGCAACTCGGGGCGCTTGGCCAGGCCGAGCGTCAGCGCGAGCTGCGCGCGCTGACCACCGGACAGCCGCCCCGCCCGCTGCTTCGGATCGAAGCGGAGGTGCTGGATCCGTTGCTGTGCAAGGGATTCGTCCCACGCGGGGTTGAGTCGCGCGCCGAGCCGCAGATGGTCCGCGACACTCAGCCGGCTGTACGTCGGCGTGTCCTGCGCGACGTACCCGACCTTGGCCTGCTGCGTCCCCGCGGCCGCTCCCAGCACCTCTACGGATCCCGCGCTCGGCGTCAGCATCCCCACCGCCAGATTCAGCAAGGTGCTCTTACCGGCCCCGTTCGGCCCGACCAGCCCGACGACATGCCCGGCCGGCACCTCCAACTCACAATCGGTCAGCGCCCAGCGCCGGCCGTACTTCTTCCCCAACCCGTGGGCCTGCAGAACGGTGTTCAAGCTATGTCCTCCTGAGCGGCGGACCGAAAGGTGGTCAGGAACAGGGCCTCGATGCTTTCGTCGTCGAGGCCTGCTTTGCGGGCCTTGGCCAGCCAGCGGCGGAGGTCCTGGCGGAGTGGGCCGTGGGCGGCGAGCGTGTTGTCGGTGAGTGTGCGGGTGACGAACGTGCCGCGCCCGGGCCGGGCCTGGACCAGGCCCTCGTGCTCCAGTTCGCGGTACGCCTTGAGCACAGTGTTCGGGTTGATCGCCAGCGCCGCCACCACCTCCTTCACGGTCGGCAGCTGGTCACCCTCCCGCAGCAGTCCGAGCCGCAGCGCGTTCCGGACCTGCTGAACGATCTGCTGGTACGGCGAGACCCCCGACCGGCCGTCCAGATGGAACTCGATCATCCATTGCCCCATTCATCTAGGTAACTAGCACTATAGATGTGAGGGGCAAGTGGACGTCAAGGGGCGGACGCGCAGCACTCACCAACCGCGCGGACCGCGGGGGTGCTGAGCGTGAGGTGAGCCGCCGAGCGGCGGTTGATGAGTGCCGGCGGTCCGCGTCAGCGGATCGCGTCGTAGCGGCGAAGGGATTCCCGGCGCGCCTCGGCATGATCGACGACAGGAGCGGGATATCCGTCCGCGCCACCGTGCTTCCACGGCTCGTGCGCGGCCCTGCCCGCGAGGTCCCGCAGCTCCGGGACCCACCGCCGGACGTACTCGCCCTGCGGGTCGAACTTCAGCCCCTGCGTGATCGGGTTGAAGATCCGGAAGTACGGCGCCGCGTCCGCGCCGCAGCCGGCCACCCACTGCCAGTTCAGCGAGTTCGACGCGAGATCGCCGTCCCGCAGCGACTGCATGAACCACCGGGCGCCGTGCTTCCAGTGCACATGCAGGTCTTTCACCAGGAACGACGCGACGACCATCCGCACCCGGTTGTGCATGAACCCGCTCCCGGCGAGCTGCCGCATCCCCGCATCGACGAACGGGAAGCCGGTGCGGCCTTCGCGCCACGCGTCGAACAGCTCGTCCGGTTCGTCGTACTGCATCTTGTCGAACTCGGACCGCAGCGGTTTCCACGCGGCGTGCGGGTTGCGGGACAACAGGTCCGCGCAGAACTCGCGCCAGGCGAGCTCGCGCGCGTACGCCTTCGCGCCGTCGCTGCGCCGGTGGGACAGGTCCGCGAGCATCGTCCGCGGGTGGATCTCGCCGTACTTCAACGGGATCGACATCCGCGACGTGCTGTCGAGGTCGGGCCGGTCGCGCTGGTCGTCGTACTCCGCGACGCTCTCGAGGTAGTCGTTCCAGTGCTTCAGCGCCGCCTGCTCGCCGGCGCCGTCCGCGTCGCCGTCCGGCAGGTCGTCGCCGTCGGCCTGCACCCAGGTCACCTTCGGCGGCGCCTCGACGGGTTTGCGCCACCCGTGCTCCAGCCAGGCCTTGAAGTACGGCGTGAACACCAGGTACGACCGGCCCTGCTGGTTCAGCACCCGCCCGGGCGCGATCGCGTACGGCGAGCCGGTGCGCACCAGCGGACAGTTCAATGCGGCTTCAACTTCTCGGTCGCGCTGCTGTCCGTACGGCGCGTAGTCGGCGGCGATGTGGACGCCGGCCGCCCCGACCTCCTCCGCAAGGGCCGGGACAACGGTTGCCGGATCGCCCTTCCGCAGCACGAGCCGGCCGCCCATCGACTTCGACAGGCTGCGCAGCGACGCGGCCAGATGCTCCCGCCGCGGGTCGCCGGATCGCTCCCAGAGCAACGGATCCAGGACGAAGACGCCCAGAACCCGGCCGTCGCCCGCGGTCACCGCGTCCAGGAGCGCGGGGTTGTCCGTCAGCCGGAGGTCTCGCCGGAACCACATCACCGATGTCATCGTGCTCATCCTGCACCGGTACCCAGCCGGAATTGGGTAAGGCTTGCCTCAATAGGTGAGAATGGTTGTCGTGAGCGACCTGATCGATACCACCGAGATGTACCTGCGGACCGTCTACGAGCTGGAAGAAGAAGGCATCGTGCCGCTGCGGGCGCGGATCGCCGAGCGGTTGCACCAGTCCGGCCCGACGGTCAGTCAGACGGTCGCGCGAATGGAACGCGACGGTCTGATCAAGGTGGAGGGCGACCGCCACCTGGAGCTCACCGACGTCGGCCGCAAGCAGGCGGTCCGGGTGATGCGCAAGCACCGCCTGGCCGAGCGGCTGCTGGTCGACGTGATCGGGCTCGAGTGGGAGGACGTGCACACCGAGGCCTGCCGCTGGGAGCACGTGATGAGCGACGCGGTCGAGCTGCGGCTGCTGCAGCTCCTCGGCAACCCGACCGAGTCGCCGTACGGGAACCCGATCCCCGGCCTGGAGGAGCTGCAGAAGGACCACCAGGTCAGCGACATCGGGGACTTCCGGATCGGCGTCGAGCCGCTCGACCAGGTCCTCGACGCCGCGACCGGCGAGAGCGTGCGGGTGCTGGTGCGGCGGATCGCCGAGCCGGTGCAGACCGACGACGGCGCGATGGCGGTGCTGCGCAAGGCCGGGGCCCTGCCGGGCCGCGAGGTCGACTCCACGCTGGATGCCGAGGGCGTTCTGGTCGGCAGCCGCGAGGCCGGCGGCGTGATCAGCGACGAGACCGCCGGGCACATCTTCGTCAGCCGCGTCTGACAGTCCCACCTGGTCAACTCTCTGTTAACGCAGTGCACCCGATGCGGCACGTCGGGTGTACTGCGGGTAGCGTCGGGCCGCGATGTCTGAGAATCCTGTCGACTGGCCGCAGTACCTGCGGGAGTTCCATACCGCCACCCCGGGCAGCACCGAGGCGTTGCTGTCGCGTGCGGTGGCCGGCGACCACACGCCGTACCGCTGGCTCGTCCGCGCCGTCTCCGGCGAGGCGCGCAGGGTGCTCGACCTGGCCTGCGGCAACGGCCCGGTGGCCCGCGAGCTGTACGGGCGGTGGGTGGTCGGTGTCGACAACAACGCCGCCCAGCTCGAGAACGCGCCCGGCCCCAAGGTGCAGGCGGACGCGCTGCACCTGCCGTTCGCGAACGAGGTCTTCGACGTCGTCACCTGTTCGATGGGCCTGATGGTGCTGCAGCCGCTGCCGGACGTGCTCGCCGAGGCGGCCCGGGTGCTGCGGCGCGGCGGCGTCCTGGCCGCGATCGTGCCCGCCGTACGGCCGCTGCGGCGGGGCGACATCCGCACGCTGAGCGGTCTGACCACGCGCCTGCGCTCGACGCCGCAGTTCCCGGCCGGTGGTGAGATCACCGAGCTGAAGGATCAGCTGAAGCACGCCGGGTTCGACGTGATGGAGAGCCAGCGCGAGCGGTACGTGTACATGATCCGCAGCCGCGACGACGCCACACGCCTCGTCAACGCCCTGTACCTGCCTGGGACGCCGGACGCCCGCCGGGACACCGCCGCGGCCTGGCTCGCCGACCGCGCCGAGTCCAAGGACGGCCTCGAGGTCGCGATCCCGATCCGCCGGATCACCGCGATGCGGACCAAGGTGGCACTCGCCACCTCCTGAGGGCCGCCAGTCGGTACGGTGTGCTCGTGAGTGCGCTGCGCTGGTCCGTCCGGACGCTCGACCGGGCGCTCGACGGTGAGACGGTCTACCGCGAGCTGCTGGCCGGCGAACCGGTCGCGTTCTGGCTCGACGGCAGCCTGACCGACCGTGCGCCCCGGCGGATCTCGGTCCTCGGGACGACGGCCGGCGCCGATGTCGTGGTCCGGGACGTGGCCGACGGCGACGTCTTCGCCGAGCTGAACGAGCTGCTCGCGGCCCGGGCCGCGGAGCCGCCGCCCGAGCTGTCCGGGCTGTTCTGTGGCGGGTACGTCGGATACTTCGGCTACGAGCTCAAGGCCCTCACCGGGGGAGCGACCGCGCACGAGGCCCCGACGCCGGACGCGCTGTGGATCTGGGCGGACCGGTTCCTGGTGATCGACCACGACCGCGACCTCACGTACCTGGTCGCGCTCGACGGCGGCGAGGACTGGCTGGACCGGGCCGAGGAGGCCGCGTCGAACTGGTGGATGGGCAGCGTCGACGTCCCGGCGATCGCCCGGATGGATCTCGATGCGCACCTGGAGCAGGACCGGGCGACGTACCTGGCCGGTATCGCGCGCGTCCTGGCCGAGCTCGAGGCCGGCCAGACCTACGAGGTCAATCTGACGAACCGGATCCGCCTGCCGGCCGTGCCGGACCCGTTCGAGTTCTTCCGCTGGCAACGGTCCGCGAACCCGGCGCCGTACGCCGCCTTCCTCCGGTACGGCGATCTCGCCGTGGCCAGCTCGTCGCCGGAACGGTTCCTGACCGTGGACGCGGACGGGTGGGCCGAGTGCCGGCCGATCAAGGGGACCGCGCCACGCGACCTCGACCCGGCGCAGGACCAGCTCGCGGCGAAGGCGCTGGCCGAGGACGACAAGACCCGCGCCGAGAACCTGATGATCGTCGACCTGATCCGCAACGACCTCGGCCGGGTCAGCGTGCCGGGGACCGTGACGGTTCCGCAGCTGATGCAGGTCGAGAGCTACCGCACCGTGCACCAACTGGTGACGACGGTGCGCGGGCGGCTGCGCGACGGCGTGACCGCGGTCGACGCCGTCCGGGCGTGCTTCCCGCCGGGATCGATGACGGGCGCGCCGAAGATCCGCACCATGGAGATCATCGACGAGCTCGAGTCGAGCGCGCGTGGGGTGTACTCGGGCGCGCTCGGCTACCTGGGCGTGGACGGGCGGGCGGATCTCAGCGTGGTGATCCGGACGGCGGTGCTGACGCCGGACGAGACCGTGGTCGGGGCGGGCGGTGCGATCGTGCTCGATTCCGACCCGGTCGCGGAGTACGAGGAAATGGTGCTGAAGGCACAGGCTGCCGTCGGCGGACAAGGTGGGGGAGAATGACGGAACTGCAGGTGGCGGACTCGTTCCTGGTTGCCAATGGCAAGGTTCGGGGGCTGGAACTGCATCGGGAGCGGTTCGTCCGGTCGGGTGCCGCGGCGGGGGTGGCCGCGGAGCGGTTCTGGGACGAGCAGATCGGGCGGCTGCCCGGTTTCGGGCGCTGGTTCCCGCGCTTCGAGTTGCGCGCTTCGGGTGAGCTCGCCGTCCAGCTTCGCCCGGCGCCGCCGATCGGCGGCCGGGTGCGGGTCGCCGTTCACGAAGGGCCGGATCCGCGGACCGCGCCGCGGGTGAAGGGGCCGGATCTCGAACTGCTCGGCAAGTTGAAGGAGTCCGCGGCCGACCGCGCCGACGAGATCCTGCTGCTGGACGCCGACGGGACGGTCCTCGAGGCCGCGTATTCGGCCGTCGCGTGGTGGGAGGACGACACCCTCTGCTTCCCGGAGTCCGAGCGCCCGTTGCTCGCGTCGGTCACTGCCCAGTTGCTGCGCCGGATCGCCGCGGCGCAGGGCGTCGAGATCATCGAACGCTCGATCATTCCGCAGGCCCTGCAGAACAGCACCGAGGTCTGGCTCCTGAACGCGCTGCACGGCATCCGCCCCATCCACGCCTGGGGTCCGTCGGCCATCGACCCGCTCCCGAACTCGCACTCCACGCTGTGGCAGTCGCACCTCGAATCCCTCGCCACCCGGCTGCCCTGACATCTCCCGCTCCCCGCCTCCTGGCGGCCGCTTGTTGTAAAAGTGATATCACTTTGCTACCTTGGAGCTATTCGAGAGGAGCATGTGATGGTGGATGTCGCGGTGGAGATGCCGGCCCCGAAGGTCGTCGAGCGGTCCGGGCGGGAGCTGAACGGGTGGCCGATGGCGGGGCTCGCGTTCGTGCTCGCGGTGGTCGGCGTGCTGGTGTTCGTGCTCGGCGCCGGTGACGGGAACGGCGTGCTGATCACGCTCGGGATCCTGGTCTTCCTGGCCGCGCTGATCGTCGCCGCCGGGCTGACCGCGGTCTCGCCGGGACGGGCCCGGGTGCTGCAGATCCTCGGGCGGTATGCCGGAACCATCCGGACGGACGGCCTGCGCTGGGTGCACCCGCTGTCCTCGCGGCGTGCGGTCTCCACCCGGATCCGCAACCACGAGACGGCTGTTGCCAAGGTCAACGATGCCGACGGCAACCCGATCGAGATCGCCGCGGTCGTGGTGTGGCAGGTCGAGGACACCGCGCAGGCGACGTTCGAGGTGGACGACTTCGTCGAGTTCGTGGCCATCCAGACCGAGACCGCTGTCCGGCACATCGCCAACAGCTATCCGTACGACGTGCACACCGACGACGGCGGCCTGTCGCTGCGGGACAGCACCGACGAGATCACCGAGAAGCTGTCGGCGGAGATCGCCGCGCGCGTCCAGGCGGCCGGTGTCCGGGTGATCGAGTCCCGCATCACCCACCTCGCGTATGCGCCGGAGATCGCCCAGGCGATGCTGCGCCGCCAGCAGGCCGGTGCGGTCGTCGCGGCCCGCCAGCGGATCGTCGAGGGCGCCGTCGGCATGGTCGAGCTGGCGCTGGACCGGCTGTCGGAGCACGAGGTGGTCGAGCTGGACGAGGAGCGCAAGGCGACCATGGTGAGCAATCTGATGGTGGTGCTGTGCGGCGATCGCGACGCGCAGCCGGTGGTCAATACCGGCTCGCTGTACCAGTGAGCCCGTCGTGGCCGTCGAACGGAAGAAGGTCCTGCTCCGGCTGGATCCCGCGGTGCACGACGCGCTGGCCCGATGGGCGGCCGACGACCTGCGCAGCACCAACGCCCAGATCGAGTATCTGCTCCGCCGGGCATTGGCCGAGGCCGGCCGCTTGCCGAGCGGCGTGACCAAACAGCGTCGCCCGGGCCGGCCGTCCAAGGAGGAAGCCGATGAGTAGGAAGAGCGTGACCACCGGGCTGGGTCCGGCTCGTCGAGAGCCGCGGAGGCCGGCCGGGCGGGTGGGATCGGGCCGGAGCGGACAGGCCGGGGCGGCCCGGTCGCGGGGCGCTCAGGTTGTTGCTCTTGGCAACGCAGGGATGCCCGATTCCACGGCTGCCAGGGTTCTCCTGCTGGCCTACGATCCGGAGCGGGGCCGGCTGACGGCCCGGTCGAAGCTGGGCAGGGTGCTGCGGGCCGCCGTACTGGTCGATCTGCAGCTGAGCGGGAACGTGGTCGACGACGGCGGTCGGGTCCGCGTGACGAACTCGCCGGCACCTGCGGACGTGGTGGCAGCGGGAGTGCTGGAGGAACTGCGCTCGACCGGCCCACGGCGCTGGCGGCACTGGATCGATCGGCGGGGTGGTGCGACCGTGCGGCAGGTTCGGGACGAGCTCGCCCGCGCGCGACTGATCAAGGTCGAGCCGCGCCGGGTGCTCGGGATCTTCCCGGCGGACCGCATCACGCTGCGCCATCCGCTGGTACGCCGCCACCTCCTGCAGAGCGTCCATGACACGTTGCGACCGTCCCGGCTCGTGTCCCGCGTGGATCTCCGGGACGCGTCCGTCGTCGTCCTCGCGTCGACGGCGGATCTGCGCACGGTGCTGACGAAGGACCAGCGCACCCGCCACAAGGACCGCCTGGCGCAGCTCGCGGTCCGCGTCGGTCCCGTCGTACCGGCGCTGAAGAAGTCTCTCCAGCAGTCGCAGTACTCCGCGGGTGGGTGACCCGGTCAGGCGCTACGGTTCCTTACTCAGGTAACGAACCGAGGAAGGGGGTGGGCGATGTTCGACGACCGGAGTCCGATCTACCTGCAGATCGCCGAGCAGATCAAGAACGACATCGTCTCCGGCGCGCTGGCCGAGGACGAACAGGTGATGTCGACCAATCAGTACGCCGCCTTCTACCGGATCAACCCGGCGACTGCGGCCAAGGGATTCGCCCAACTGGTCGACGACGGCATCCTCTACAAGAAGCGCGGGATCGGCATGTTCGTCACGCCGAACGCCCGCGACCTGCTCCGCACCGGCCGCCGCGACTCGTTCTTCGCCGACGTCGTCGACCCGATGATCCGCGAGGCGAAGGCGATCGGCATCCCGTTGAACGACATCCTCCAGCACGTCCGCAGTTACGGAGACGCCTGATGACCGCCCTGACTGTCAGGACCGAGAACGTCTCGGTCCGGTTCGCCGGTGTGCCCGCGCTGGACCGGCTCGACCTGCGGCTGGCGCCGGGGAAGATTCACGGGCTGCTCGGCCGCAACGGTTCCGGCAAGAGCACGCTGGCCGCGACCCTGGCCGGGTTTCGGCGGCCCGACGAGGGGCGGGTGCTGATCGAGGGCGGCGACCTCGGCGCGGCGCAGGAGCCGTACGAGAACGCCGTCGTCACCAGCCGCGTCTGCCTGATCCGCGAGTCCGGCGACCGCCCGGACGCCGTACCGGTGAAGTACGCCGTCGGGCTCGCCGCCGCGCTGCGCCCCTACTGGGACGCCGACCTCGCCGGCGACCTCCTGGACCGCTTCGAGATCCCGCTGAACAAGAAGATCCAGAAGCTGTCCCGCGGTAAGAAGTCCGCGCTCGGTGTCGTCGTCGGCATCGCCAGCCGCGCCCCGCTGACCATCTTCGACGAGAGCTACCTGGGCATGGACGTGCCGTCGCGGAACCTGTTCTACGACAGGCTGCTCGCCGACTACGTCGAAGTGCCGCGCACGATCGTGCTGTCCACCCATCTGGTCAGCGAGGTGAGCACGATGCTCGAGGAGGTCCTGATCCTCGACCGGGGCCGACTCGTCACCCAGTCGCCGGTGGACGCGCTGCGCGGTCGCGGCGCCTCGATCGTCGGACCGGCCGCGGCGGTCGACGAGTTCACCGCGGGCTTCACCGTGCTCGCGGAGGAGCGACTGGGCGGGACCAAGTCGACCACTGTCCTCGGTGACCTCGACCCGGCGTTGCTCGCGCAGGCGACCGGGGCCGGCCTCGAGATCGGCCCAGTCGGTCTGCAGGACCTCTTCGTCCACCTCACGGGAGCAAAGGCATGAGCACGGCGGTTCAAAGCAGGGCGTTGCCGCGGGGCGCCACCGACGTACACCGGTTGAAGAATGTGCTGTGGTCGCTGGTCATCGGTCTCCGGCCGATGCTGCTCGGCTACTGGGCCGTGATGGTGGTCGCGTTGTTCCTCGGCGGACTCGCAGTCCAACTCGTCACCAGCGGCGTCACCACCAGCGCGTGGGACTACGGAACCCAGTCGCCGAAGTACTTCTCGATGGCCGTCGGCATCACCGTCACCCCGGCGTACTTCGCGCTGCTGATCTCCCAGGGCGTCACCCGCCGGATGTTTTCGTTTGCCTCAGGCATCTATCTCGCCGGTGCCGCGGCCGGCACCTCGCTGCTCTGGGTGCTGATGTATCAGCTGGAACGCTTGCTTTACGCGGCGCAGGGCTGGCCCGACACGATGACGAACCCGCACCTGTTCACGAGCACGACGCAGGCCGGCCTGATCTTCGCCGAGTTCTTCCTGCTGATCCTGTCGCACGAGGTCACCGGCTGGCTGCTCGGTATCACGTTCGTCCGGTTCGGGGCCTGGCGCGGCATCGTGCTGCTGCCGCTCGCGCTGCTGCCGGCCGCGGCGGCCGAGTTCCTGCTCGTCGCCCAGTGGCTCGCGGACGTGCTCGACAACATCGGGTACCGCCGTCCGCCGCTCGCGATCGCGGTGCCGGCGGTCCTCGTCGTCAGCGCACTCGGTGTGTACGCCGGCTATCGCGTTCTGCGACCGATGGCAGTCAAACCAACGAAAGGTTGAGGGACGTTATGCACAGGGGGTGTGTATAACTCGGACCAATTCTGTGGATGGGTGCACAATCATTGTGGACGACGGAAAACTGCTGCCTGGAAGGGGTTGTGCGGGCCCGTCGGCAGCGGTAGAAATATCGACACGCTACTTCGATCGGGGTGGCGGGTCGAACGGAAACCGAGGGCCCTCGCGGTGGGGATCCCCACCGAGGTAGACCGGTGACGGGGTCTGCCGGCATCTACGGACCCGCTTCGGGAAGCTGGAGACGTCACTTTCCTTCAGCTGTGCGGGCCCCTCCGACTCATACTCGGAGGGGCCCGCTTTCTGGTCCGCTCGAAGACTCCGCAGTACCGATATCCGGACAGCACAAGGCCGGCCGGTGCGCGACCGTTCCGCGCACC
>NZ_JBSGFZ010000049.1:0-28606 GCF_053603655.1 Kribbella sp. NPDC004138 | reverse complement strand
TGCCGCCGACACGACAGCCCGAACTGCGCTTGCCAAGGCGGAGGACCTGCGTGACGAGCATGTGGCCGACTACCAGGAGCTCTTCCGGCGTTCGGCCGCCCAGCACATCCCCCCGCTGGGCTCCTAGCGGCTGATCTTGGCCGCTGCCTGCCGAGCGAGCTTGTCGAAGTTCGGCGCGGGCATCCCCGCGCCCATCTCGCTGAACGCCAGCACCGAGACGTTGCGGCCCTTCAGCGTGACGGCGTACGGGAACCCGCCCGGCTCGCTGCCCGGGTCGTTCGGCTTCGGGTAGTCGTACCATCGGATCACCCGCGTGACGTCACCCGAGGCACCCTTCACCACCCGGTTCTCGGTGATCTTCCGCGCGTGCGTCGGCGCGGGCTTGCTGTACGTGCAGCTCTTCAGCGTCGCGATGATCGAGTTGTACGCCGCCCGCGCACTCGCCGCGTTCGCGTACCGGCTGACGTACTGCGCGCCCCACGAGCTCATGTCGTTGCTGAACCCGCGCGCCATCCGCGCCGCGACCCGCTTGCCCTCGGTCGAGGCCGGTCCGCAGTAGGTCCTCGGCAGGATTCCCCTGTCCACCTGCCGCAGCCAGCCCGCCCGCGCGTCCGCCTTGCGCACCTCGGCGACGGTCAGCATCTGCGACCGGCTCAGCACGGTCGCCGACGTCGCCGATGTCGTACCGGCGTCCGCCCCCGGCGCCACCAGAACGGTGAGTCCCACGGCCAGCACGCCGGCCGCCGCACCGGTCGCAACCACACCCCGGCGCATGCCCCGAGCAACAAACCTCATGTTCCGTCCCCCTCGTCGTTGGTTGTGCACGAGTAGACGTACGGGTTCCGGAAAAAGTTGTTCCGGACTAGACGGAATTCCGGCTACGCAGGCGGCGCAGCATCCGCGCGTCCTCGAAACCGACGGTCCGGGCGGCGGACTCGACGGTGGCGCCGTGGCCGATCAGGTGTTCGGCCCGCTCCAGCCGCAGGAGCTGCTGATACCGCAGCGGCGTAAGGCCGGTTGAGGCGGTGAAGAGGCGGGTCAGCGTGCGCTCGCTGACGCCGACCTGCCCGGCCAGGTCGGCCAGCGGCAGCCGGTCGGCGTACCGGACGTCGATGACGTCCTGGACGCGGTGCGCCAGATCGTTGAGGTGGTCCCGGTGCCGCAGCATCACGGACTCCTGCAGCTCGTCGCCGTTGCGCCGGGCGTAGACGACCATCTCGCGCGCGACCCGCGCGGCTGCCTCGGCGCCCCGGCCGACCGCGACCAGGTGCAGCGCCAGGTCGATCCCGCTGGCGATCCCGGCGGAGGTGATGACGCGGTCGTCCTCGACGTACAGCACGTCACGCACGATGGTCGCCCGCGGGTAGCGGGCGGCCAGTTCGTCGGTCAGGTCGTGGTGGGTGGTGAACCGGCGCCCGTCGAGGAGGCCGGCCCAGCCGAGCGCGTCGGCGCCGGAGCAGACGCTCGCCACCGACCCGCCGCTCGCGTGGTGCGCCCGCAGCCGCTGCCGGAACCCGGGCCCGATCGGCGGCTCCGGGGACAGCCGCGGCGACCGCCATCCCGGAACCACGACCAGGTCGCCCGGATCGAGCTCCGGCCACACCGACGAGGTCCGCAACGGCACGCCCTGGGCGGTCGCGATCTCGTCGGATTCGGCCACGTACGACACCTCGTACCCGTACCCGAAGTCGTTCGCGGTGGTGAACACCTGCGCCGGGCCGGCCAGATCGAGCAGATGCAGCCTCGGCACCAGCACGAAGACCACCCGAGTAGGACGCATCCGGTCAGGATGCCACAGGTACGCCGGTGAGCTCGTCGAGGGTCCGGATGGTGGCGAACCGGCCGGCCAGCACGTACTCCGTCCGCTCGACGACCTGCTCCGCGGTCAGGGTCCGCGGATCGGCGAGGATCTCCTCGACGGTCGCCTCGTCGCGGATCGAGGGGTGCGCCAGCGCCATCGTCGCGGTCGCCTCGGAGACGAACACCACGTCGTACCCGAGGTCGGACCCGACCCGCGCGGTGGTCTCACAGCACTGCTCGGTCCGGATGCCGCAGACAACGATTTCGGAAACGCCGTTCTGAGTGAGCACCTGCTGCAGATTCGTGGTGGTGAAAGCGTTGTGCGACGTTTTCCGGATCGTCGTTTCCGTCGGCAACGATTCGAGGCCGTCGATCAGCCGGACGTGCCCGTTCGCCGGGTCGAAGGCGCCGCCGGTCCCCGGTTCGGTGTGCAGCACCCAGACGACGAGGTCGCCGGCCTCCCGGGCCGCGCGCACCAGCCGGTCCACCCGGTCGGCGATGTCGGGGTGGTTCACCAGCTGCCAGTTCGGGCGGACCCGGAACGATTCCTGGACGTCGATCACGATCAGTGCGGTTCGGCTCATGCCCCCAGGATCGCCCGCGCCCGGCGCCCGGTTGAAGGCTCGATCGGGGCCGGGACCGGAACGATCCGGTCAGCGCGGAGAGATCGGACGAATTCACACCCTTCCGAACTGTTCCAAACACTGGTCTGGCGTGCTTATCGTGCCTGGGTCTGGTCTCTACAACGATTGAGGGGATTGCGATGCCCGATCACCTGCCCCGCCGCCAGGTCCTGCGGACCGCCGGCGCCCTGGGCCTCGGTGCCGCCGCCGCGGGCGCACTCACCAACACCGCCCAAGCCGGCGCCGACGCCGCCCGAACCGGTTCGGCCACTGGTACGCCGGATAGATTGACCGGCATGCGCGGACACCACGGCAAGCTCGAGATCACCAAGGCCCCGTTCGGCACCACACCGGACGATCAGCAGGTCGACGTGTACACGTTCACCAACGGCCGGGTGACGATCTCGATGCTCACCTGGGGCGCGACGATCCAGCGCGTCGAGACGCCGGACCGCCGCGGCCGGACCACGAACATCAGCCTCGGCTTCGACAACCTGCCCGACTACGCGAAGCTCAGCCCGTACTTCGGAGCCACCATCGGCCGGTACGGCAACCGGATCGCGAAGGGCCGGTTCACGCTCGACGGGACGACGTACCAGATCCCGGTCAACAACGGTGAGAACGCGCTGCACGGCGGCACGCTCGGCTTCGACAAGAAGGTCTGGAAGGCCAAGGTCGTGCAGAGCGACAAGGCCGTCGGCGTGGCCTTCACCTACGTCAGCCCGGACGGCGAGATGGGCTTCCCCGGTGAGCTCACCAGCACCGTCACGTACACGCTGGACCGGCGCGACAACCTGCGGATCGACTACCACGCGACGGTCGCCGGCAAGCCGACGATCGTGAACCTCACCAACCACGTGTACTTCAACCTGCTCGGCGAGGGCAACGGCACCATCTACGACCACGTGCTGGAGCTGAACGCGCCGCAGTACACGCCGGTCGACGCGACGCTGATCCCGACCGGCGAGATCGCCCCGGTCGCCGGGACGCCGTTCGACTTCAGCCGGCCGACGGCGATCGGCAAGCGGCTGCGCGGCGACCACCAGCAGCTGATCTTCGGCCGCGGGTACGACCACAACTTCGTCATCGGCGGCGAGCCGGACGACGACGGCCTGCGGCTCGCGGGCCGCTTCTGGGAGCCCGAGCACGGCCGCACGATCGAGGTGCTCACCGACCAGCCGGGCGTCCAGTTCTACAGCGGGAACTTCCTCGACGGCACGTTCCTCGGCATCGGCAACAAGGCCTACCGGCAGGGCGACGCGTTCGCGTTCGAGACCCAGCACTTCCCGGACTCGCCGAACCACCCGAACTTCCCGTCCACGGTCCTGCGCCCCGGCGAGACCTACAAGTCCACCACCATCTACTCCTTCGGCACCAAGTAGTCGCCGCGGTACAGCCGTACCTCAGCCTGAATCCGTGGACGAGTCGGCGGGACGGACGGCCGGGCACGCCACCCGCCGGAGAACTTTCAGGGGTTCACCTCTGAAAGTGTCCCTTCACCCCCTGCACACCGTGGGCAAAGGGACGAGTTGGCAGGTGAACCTCCCAAAGTGCGGCCGGCCGCCCCGGGTGCTGCGCGCTCCGATCCCGCCGTGCCGCGCTGCTGCGCTCGCCCGTCGGCGCGCCGGGGATCGGCTGGTTCTCCACCCCTGTTGGGGGTTCTTCGCTCGGATACCAGCAGAGAACCCCCAACGCGACCGGACAACCCCTTGGGATTGCCGGTGCTGCTCAGCCGGCTGACAGGTGTCACCCGGCCAATCCACGGATCCAGGCTCAAAGGTCCGCGCCATGAGTTCGTCGGGGGCTGGGCGGGCGTCGGCGGAGGGTGGATGTGCACTCTGCACAGGACCTGCCGGACCTTACCTAGTGCACCTCAGCGCGAGGCGTACACCGTCCCGCCGTGCACTACCTGTCGAGCTTGCACGCACCGGCGCCGACACGCCGCAGACACACCGGGGTCCGCGCGGCCAGGCCCCGACGAACTGACCGAGCCGACCACTGAGGTCCTGACGGTACTGCCGTACGGCGTGGCGGACAGAGGGCCGAACGGCCGGCTGTAACACTCTCGACGCGCCGGAACCCGAAGCAAGGGTTACCTAAGTTGCCTAGGGTCGGGGGTATGACTGAGCCGGTCTTGCAGATTCCGTTCGAGGACGCGTTTCGGTTCGATCCGTCGCCGACGTTCGCCGCGTTGCGGGAGGACCGCCCGGTGGCGCGGGTGCGGACGCTGGCCGGCGCCGAGGTCTGGCTGGTCACCCGGTACGACGACGTGAAACTGGTGCTCGCCGATCCGCGCTTCTCGCGCGCCGCGGTGGTGAAGCAGGGAGCACCCCGGGTCGCGCTGGCCAAGCCGATGCCGAACAGCCTGACCACCACCGACCCGCCGGAGCACAGCCGGCTGCGACGGTTGGTGGTCCCAACGTTCGCGCACCGGAAGATCGAGCAGACCCGGCCGTGGGTCGCGGAGCTGTCCGCGCAGCTCGCCGAGGACGTGGCGCGGGCGGGCGACGGCGCCGACATCCGCGAGCTGGTCGCGCTGCCGTTGCCGATCCAGGTGATCTGCCAGCTGCTCGGCGTGCCGTATGCGGACCGTGAACAGTTCCGGGAGTGGACCGAGCTCGGGTACAGCATGAAGATGGCCGAGAAGGATCTGGTCGAGGACGCGATGACCAACCTGACGGCGTACATCGAGGACCTGGTCACCAAGAAGCTCGCCAACACCGACCAGCCCTCCGAGGACCTGCTCGACGAGCTCGTCCGCGCCCGCGAGGAGGGCGACCGGCTCAGCCAGGACGAGCTGATCGCGTTCGGCGTGAACCTGCTCGTCGCCGGGCACGAGACGTCGGCGAACCAGATCTCCAGCTGCGTCGCCGCCCTGCTGCGCTGGCCGGAGAACTGGGCCCGGCTGGTCGCGGAGCCCGGTCTGACCCCGTCGGCGATCGAGGAACTGCTGCGGTTCAACCGGTTCAGCGAGGTCGGTCAGCTCCGCGTCGCGGTCGAGGACATCGAGCTGCACGGCGTACACATCAAGGCCGGTGACGGCGTAATGGCGGCGCTCAACTCCGCGAACCGGGACCCGCGGGCGTACGACGCACCGGACGAGCTGCGGCTGGATCGGCCGGACAACAAGCACCTGTCGTTCGGCTTCGGTCCGCACTTCTGCCTCGGCGCGCAACTGGCGCGGATCGAGCTGCAGGAGTCGCTGGCGGCCCTCGTCCGAAGGTTTCCGCGGATGAGCCTCGCGAAGCCGGCCGAAGAGCTCGAGTGGCGGCGCGTGCTGGTCAGCGGTCTCGCAGAACTGCCGGTGAACCTCAACCTGTGAGGTCCACCGGCAGCTCGATGAATCAGTTCTGCGAGGCGAACACGACTCCGTGCTCGGTCTCGTACTGCTCGATGAACCGCGCGGCCATCGGCTCGCTGGACGCGATCGCGTCGGCCAGCGTCTTCGCGCTGCGCTCGCGACCGGCCGGCCAGTCGGCCAGCAGCGCGTAGGCCCGCATCCGCTTCTTCTCCAGCGCCGTCGGCTCCGGCTTGTCCTCCTCCGGCTCCGGCTCGGCCTTCTGGACGACGACCGGCGCCGGGTCCGGCAGGACCGGCTCGACCTTCGGGGTGGTGATCAGCGCCGGGGGCTGCGGGTCCGCCGGGCCCGCGAACGGCGACGGCGGCTTCGGCTTCTCCACCATCGGCTCGGCCTTCGGCTGCGGCGCGAACGGCTTCAGCTTCCCGTTCACGGAACCGTTGCCGTTGACGACGTGCTGCGGCTCGCCGGCGTCCTCGACCACGACCGCCTCGGCGACCGACTCGTCGGTCTCCGGTCCCTGGTCGACGATCGCCATCAGCTCACCGGTCCACGCGTCGTCGTCGCGCAGTCCGACGCCGGTGCTGTCCGCACGTCGCGGCTGCCCGCCCTCCAGCACCCAGACGGCCGCCGGTACGGCGGGACGTTCCTCGGGCTGCTCCGGCGGCGGCGAGATCGCCTTGGTCAGCTTGTTGGTGATGACCTCGTAGTTGATCCGCTCCTCGAGCATCCCGGCCAGCCGGTCCGGGTCGTACGTCGTCTCGGCGATCTTCGCCAGCCGCTCGTCCTGGTGCTCGGACCGGATGTACTCGGCAACGGTCCCGGCGATCGCCTCGCGGCGGCTGCGGTTGCGGATCTGGTGCTGCGCGGCGCGCAGGCTCTCGTAGAGCGAGTAGCCGTGCTCGATCGCCAGCGAGCGCGCGAGCCAGGTCGTCTTCGGCTCGCGGATCCACTGCACGATGCCGTACACCGGACCGGTGTCGCGCATCTGGCCCGCGCGACGCAACGCGTCACGGCGCCGGGCCGAGCTGTGGATCAGCCAGAGCACGTAGGCGAACGCGGACAGGCCGCCGAAGCCGAAGGCCAGGAACCGCTCCTCCGGACGCCAGTGGCCGACCACGTTGAAGACCACCGCGACGAGCGCCGCGAAGAACGACATCGCCCGGTACGCGTAGGCCTGCTCGCCCTTGCGGCGGCGCAGGTCCGCGAGCGCCGCGGTGGCGACGCCACCGAGCTCGAGCACCGCGACCGCGGGCGTGACGAGGACGATCTTGAGCAGCGTCGAGAAGCCGCTGTCCGGCCACGGGATATGGGTCACGCCGGCCCAGACCTGGCCGACCAGCGCCGCGGCAGCCGCGGTCGCGTAGAAAGCGTAGGCGACTTTGTCCGCACCGGTGAGGGGTACGTTGACCAGTTCGCCAGTACTGGTTGTGCTGGTGTTCTCCTGCAAGACGTGCACTCCTGACCGGTTTGGGCTCTCCGGCAGTTCGTCGGGTGGGTGGTACGGCGGCCCCCATAGCGCGCTGCACGAGGCTACCGGTTTCCGGCCCCGAAAGGGGAGGCGAATCCGGAAACGTCTCGAACCTCCCCGTTCCGATCCCGGTTCTAACCTATGAATTCTTTGCAGAACGGATTTATTGACGAAGCAGGAAATTACCCCGGCATCGCGGTTCACAGCAAGATGGCAGGAAACGTGCAGCGGGTCCGAGGGCCGGCCGCACATCCTGGGGGCATGAGGGTCGCGGCGCGTTCGTTGAGTGTGCGGGTCGCGGCGGCGATGGTGGCGCTGGTCGCGGTGGTGAGCATCGTGATCGGCGTACTGACGACCGCAGCGATCGGCTCGTACCTGACCGGGCAGCTCGACGGCAAGGTGATGGCCGCCCAAGGGCGCGCGATGGGCGCGTTGAAGAACGGGTCGTGGGGACCACCACCGGACGCGCCGCACGGGCAGGACGCCGGCACGGTGACGGTCTACGCGCAGGGCGACAATGCGGCCGGGACAGTGGTCACTGCCGAAGGCAACGTCACCGACCTCACCGACGTGGTCGTCGGCAAGCTCGACAACCTCGCGGCCGGTCGGACCAGCACGGTCGACCTGCCCGGCCTCGGCGAGTACCGGGTGCGCGCGGCGAGCATCGACCAGGTCACCGTGATCACCGGGCTGCCGACCAAGGACATCCAGGACACGATCAACAGCCTGATCGGGTGGGAGGCGTTGTTCGGCGGGATCGGCGTACTCACCGCGGGCGGCGTCGCGGTGTTCGTCGTACGGCGGCAGTTGCGGCCGCTGCGCCGCGTCGCGCAGACGGCCCGCGAGGTGGCGGCGCTACCGCTCGACACCGGCGAGATCGGGGTGACGGCCCGGGTGCCCGACCAGCTCACCGACGAACGGACCGAGGTGGGACAGGTCGCGGTCGCGCTCAACACGTTGCTCGGGCACATGGAAGGCGCGCTCGACGCCAGGCACCGCAGCGAGCAGCAGGTCCGGCAGTTCGTCGCGGACGCGTCGCACGAGCTGCGGACGCCGCTGACGACGATCCACGGTTACGCCCAGCTGAGCCTGCACCAGCGCGATCCCGACCTGTTCGCGCACGCGATGGGCAAGGTGATGGTCGAGACCACCCGGATGGCGTCGCTGGTCGAGGACCTCCTGCTACTTGCCCGGCTGGACGCCGGGCGGCCGCTCGACAGCCGCTCGGTCGACCTGTCGAGGCTGGCCCTCGACGCGGTCACCGACGCCCGGATCGTTGCCCCCAGCCACCATTGGGAGCTGGACCTGCCCGCCGAGCCGATCGTCGTCATCGGCGACGAGCAACGCCTGCACCAGGTCCTAGCCAACCTCCTGACGAACGCGCGCCGGCACACCCCACCCGGCACCACTGTCACCGTCACGGCCAACCGCAGCGACCACTCCGCCCTGCTCACCGTCCACGACGACGGCCCCGGCATCCCCGCCGACCTGCTGCCCAACGTCTTCCAGCGCTTCACCCGCGCCGACACCGCCCGAACGCGCGCCACCGGCGGCACCGGTCTCGGCCTGTCCCTGGCCCGATCCATCACCGAGGCCCACAACGGCACCCTGACCCTGAGCTCGAGCCCGGGCAGCACCAGCTTCACGCTGGCGTTGCCCGCGTGAGGCGGATCTCGGCGAGTGCCTTGGTGGCCTGGGCCGCGAGGGTGGCCGCGCGGTTGTCGTCAGAGAGGCCGTCGGCGACCAGGACGGCGTAGCGGAGGCGGAGGGTGTCGCCGGCGGGGAACGGGAGTTCCTCGGAGAAGAACGGGGCGGGGCAGACCGCCGCGAAGTCCTCCGAGCGGACGAACCACTCCGGTGGGTGGCGAACGTTGTCGGCGGCGTCGGCGACGATGATCGTCGACGCGGTGTCGGTCTCGTCCTGGCGGGCGGTGAAGCCCATCCACGGCGCGCGCTGACCGCGGAGCTCGTCGCGGCCGCTGCCCTGCGGGGCGAGGATGGTGCCGTTGGTGAACGCCCGCGGCCCGCGCCAGAACAGTCCGCCGTACCCGGCGTTCGGGCGGCCGGCGGTGGTCGGGCTGCCGATCTGGATCGTCTCGCCGGACACGTTCGTCATCGCGGTGTCGTAGACCAGCACCCAGCCGTCGTCCGCGAGCCGCGCGGTGATCGTGCGGGACTCGTCGACGACGTGCTCGCCGCTCTGCCGGTGCCACGACAGGTGGTGCGCGAACCGGACCTCGTCGTCGGACACGTCCAGCGCGTGGACCCGGTCGTGGTCCTGCGAGCCGTTGTTGTCGCGTGGCTGATACCCGTCCTGCTGCGCGTACGTCGGCCCGCCCCAGAAGTTGTCGTGCCCGAAGTGCGGCAGCGACCAGGACAGGCCCTTGTGCCACAGGTGGTCCCACGGGCGGTAGACGCTGACCAGGTCGCCGGTCAGTGTCCGGATCGGGTGGAAGTACGGCCGCGGCGACTCGTACTGCGGGTCGTCCGCGTTGTAGACATAGGTGAACAGCTCGCCGCCGCCCGCCGTCACCTGGATCGACTGGTTGACGGCGTGGTTGCAGCCGAGTTTCTGCGACATTCAGCTCTCCCGTTGTTCGGTCCAGGGCGCCCCGATCTCGCTGAACAGCGCCAGCTCGTCCGAGGCCCGGTCGATCCATTGCTCGACGTCGAGGAGGATCGGCCGGCGCTCGAGTCCTTCGCCCTCCCAGCGCACCAGCTCCGGCGCGATCGGTGCCGGGGCCGGCGCCGTGCGGACCGCCTCGACCACGCGGGTGAACCCACCCGTCGCGGCCAGCGGCACGTACAGCGGCACCGCGGGGTCGGCCCGGTGCGCGAGCAGGTTCTCCAGCAGGTCGGCCCGGCCGTACTTCGTGTCGCCGATCAGATCCGACTGGTACGTGAGGACCGCGCGGCCCTCCGATCCGTGCACGATCACCGTCGCCTCGAGGTGCTCGGCCGCGCACAACGTGACCGCGATCAGGATCGGCGTACCGCGCGCGGTCATGATCCGCACCGACGAGGTGTCATCGGACTCGATCGGGTTCGCCCGGTACAGCTCGGTCTCGATCGACCGTACGTCGTCCAGGCCGGTCGAACCGTCCAGCAGCAGCGCCGCCGCGGTCGCGTGCGCGAGCGGATTCGTCACCGCCCCGTCGACGACGTCGACGCCGTCGAGCCGCCGCTTGCCGGACCAGCGCGCGCGCTGGAAGTACCGCGCCGTCCGCACCCACTTCCCCACCGCGCTGATCCCGCGGATCTCACCGAGCTGCCCCTCGGCCATCATCGCCGCGAGCTTCAGCGTCGCCTCCGACGCCTGCGCCTGGAACCCGACCTGCAACGCCCGCCCGGTCTCGGCCACGACCGCGGACAGTTGCTCGAACTCGGCCATCGACGCGGTCGGCGGCTTCTCCAGCAGTACGTCGGCACCCGCGCGCATCGCCAGCTCGGCCAGCGGGACGTGTGTCTGGATCGGCGTACAGATCACCACGACGTCGACCTCGGTCGCCGCGAGCAGCTCGTCCAGGCCGCCGAAGACCCGGACGCCCGGCGGCAGGTCGCCGCCGCCCCGGGGATCGGCGACCGCCACCAGCTCGGCCCGGCCGGTCTTCGCCAGCCGGGCGGCGTTACGGACATGGGAGGCACCGTGGCCGTGGATCCCCACCACGGCCACGCGGGCCCCCGTCATCGGCAATCAGTTGCCGTTAGCAACACTATTTGAGCTCCCCGTTGACCTCGTCCAGGAAGGCCTTGGCGGCCGCGTCCGGCGCCTGCCGGCCGAACAGCACCTCGGTCGTGTACCGCTGGATGATCTTCTCCACCTGACCGCCGCCGACCGGCGGGGCCGGCGAGGGGTCGCCGAGGTCCTTGCCGATGTCCTGGATGAACTTGGCGGACGCGGCGTCGGCCGGCTGCAGCTTCGGCGTCACCGAGGCGCGCACCTCGGTGTTCGGCGGCACGCCCCGCTCGGCGAGCAGTACGTCGCCGGCGGCGGTGTTGTTGGCCAGGTAGTTGACGAACTCCGCGGCCTCCTTCTGGTGCTTGGACCGCGCCGAGATCGACCAGAACATCGAGCCCTTGTAGTACGAGCCGTTGTCGGCGGCCTTGCCGTCGGTGCTCGGGATCCGCAGCAGCTTGAGCTGCTGGCCGGTCGCCTTGCTGAAGGCCACCAGCTGGTTGCTCCAGATGAAGCTCATCGCCAGCTTGCCGGTCGCGAACGCCGACTGGTCGAGCGACGCGTTCATGTCCTGGGAGATCGCCTCGGCCGACGGGATCGCCTTCGCGTCGCGCAGCTTCAGGACGTACTTGAAGAAGTCGGTGGTCTTCTCCGGGGAGACACCGAGCTTGCCGTCCTTCGTCCAGAGCGACTCGCCGTTCTGCCGGGCCCACAGGTTCAGGCCGGCCTCGTTGGTGCCGAGCGCGCCGGTTCCGGTGATCTTGCCGCCGGTCTTGGTGGTGATCTCCGCGGCGATCCGGGAGAAGTCGTCCCAGGTCCACGTGGTGTCGTCCGGGATCGCCACGCCGGCGGTCTTGAAGGCCGCCGGGTTCACGACCACCGCGAACGAGTTGATGCCGGCGTTCAGCCCGTACAGGCCGCCGTCGAACTCGCCGGCGCCGAGCGTGTCCGGCTCGAACTTGCCGGTGTCCAGGCCCTGCGCCTTCTTCAGGTCGAGCAGCGCGCCGCGGTCGGCGTACTCCCGCAGGTACTTCTCGTCCATCTGGATGATGTCCGGCGCGTCGTTCGCCGCGACCGTGGTGGCGAGCTTGTCCCAGTAGCCGGACCACTCGCCGAACTCACCCTTGATCGTGACGTTCGGATGGTCCTTCTGGTACGCGTCGATCACCTGCTGGGTGAGTTTGGTCCTGGTGTCCGATCCCCACCAGGTGAATCGGAGCGTGACCTTGCCGCCGGCGTCGGACGACCCGCCCGGGCCGCCGGAGTCGCCGCCGCAGGCACTGGCCGCCAGCAACGTGGTGGCCAGCGCCAGGGCCGTCAGGGCGCGTGGGATGTGCCTCATGAAGTGCACCTTTCAGGGAGTTACTTGATGCCGGTGGTCGCGATGCCCTTGATCAGGAACCGCTGGCCCAGCAGGAAGGCGAGGAAGACCGGGACGAGGGAGACGACCGACATCGCGAACATCGATCCCCACGACGAGCTGGAGGTCGAGTCGACGAACGACCGCAGCGCGACCGGGACGGTGTACATGTGCGGGTCGGTCAGGTAGATCAACTGGCTGAAGAAGTCGTTCCAGGTCCAGATGAACGTGAAGATCGTCGTGGTGGCCAGGGCCGGCACCATCAGCGGCAGGATGATCCGCAGGAAGATCGAGGCCTTGCCGCAGCCGTCGATCCGGGCGGCCTCGTCCAGCTCGCGCGGGATGCCGCGGATGAACTGCACCATCAAGAACACGAAGAACGCGTCGGTGGCCAGCAGCTTCGGCACCACCAGCGGCAGCACCGTGTTGATCCAGCCCAGGTTCGAGAACAGGATGTACTGCGGCACGATCACCACGTGGATCGGCAGCATGATGCTGAGCAGCATGATCGCGAACCAGAACTTCTTCGCGGTGAACTCCAGCCGGGCGAACGCGTAGGCCGCCATCGAGCAGGACACCAGGTTGCCGACGATCGAGCCGAGCACCACCAGCGCCGAGTTCAGCAGGTAGCGGGTGAACGGCTCGGTCAGCGCGTGCCAGCCGACCCGGTAGTTCTCGATCCGCAGGTCCTTCACCAGGATCCCGGGGTCGCGGAAGATCTCGTTGCCCGGGCGCAGCGAGCTGACCACCATCCAGATCACCGGGTACAGCATCACCAGCGCGGAACCGGCCAGCACGACGTGGATCACCAGCGGCCGGATCCGGGACCAGGTGACGGCCGAGGCCCGGCGGGTGGCGACGGTGCGGGTCAGCGTCTCGGTCGTCGTCTCAGTCGTCATAGAACACCCAGTACTTCGAGGCGAAGAAGTTCGCGGCGGTGAAGACCCCGATGATCACGAGCAGGAACCACGCCATCGCGGAGGCGTAGCCCATGTCGAAGTTCCCGAAGCCCCGGTCGTAGAGGTACAGCGTGAAGAACATCGTCGAGTCCGACGGCCCGCCGCTGCCCCCGGAGACGACGAACGCCTGGGTGAACGACTGGAACGCGTGGATGATCTGCAGCACCAGGTTGAAGAAGATGATCGGCGTCAGCAGCGGCAGCGTGATGCTGAAGAACCGCCGCAGGACGCCGGCGCCGTCGACCGACGCCGCCTCGTAGTACATCGTCGGGATCTGCCGCAGCCCGGCCAGGAAGATCACCATCGGCGACCCGAACGTCCAGACGTTCAGGACGACGAGCGTGCCGAGCGCGGTGCTCGGGTCGGAGATCCAGCCCTTACCCTCGATGCCGAACACGTCCAACACCTGGTTGAGCAGGCCGGTGGTGCCGAACACCTGCCGCCAGAGGATCGCGATCGCGACACTCGAGCCGAGCAGTGACGGCAGGTAGAACACCGAGCGGTAGAACGCCATCCCGCGGACGCCGCGGTCGAGGACGACGGCCAGCAGCAGTGCGATCGCCAGCTGCAGCGGCACCGAGACGAACACGTAGGTGAACGTCACGCGCAGCGAGTTGTGCAGCCGCTCGTCGGACAGCATCCGGGCGAAGTTCTCCAGGCCGATCCACTTCGGGGCCTGGATCAGGTTGTAGTCCGTGAAGGACAGGTACAGCGAGGCCAGCATCGGCCCGATCGTGATCAGGAACAGACCCAGCAACCACGGCGCCAGGAACAGATAGCCGGCCAGGTTGTCCTTCTTCTGACCTGCCGTCTTCTTGCCCCTCAGACTGCCCAGCTCACCCAGCGCACTCAATGGTCACCTCTCTTCCGTCCCCGTCAGCCTTCGGCCCGACGCTCAGGAAAGCGCTTGCCTTGGCCGGTCAAGCTAGTACAAGAAACCGGTTCCCGCAAGAGTTCATCGATGAAGGAAAGGGCCGGATCCGGACCGATTGCGAGCTATTGACAGGACAAAGTTCCGGCGCGACAGTTCTGAGCATTTGGCAACCGCTTACCGACGGAGATCCCGATGCTGCGACGTACTTTTCTCACCGGTTCGCTGACCACGGTCGCGCTCGGCGCGCTGCATCCAGGTGCGGCACGTGCTGAGGTGGCAGCCGTGGACGAGGACTTCCTGACCCTGCTCACCGAGGCGAACCGGAAACAGATTCCGATCGTGCTCGGCAACTTTCAGAACGTTTCCGACAGTGTCCGGACCGTGGCCCGCAAGGCCCGCCGGCTCGTTTCCGGCTATGCGTGGGGACGGTCGCCGTACCATCACGACGCCACGCTCCTCGAGCCGTTGGCCTGGCTCGTCGACCAGCTCGCCGCGCGGCAGCACGAGGACGGCCTGTACGACGTCGGCAACCTGCACTCGCCGCCGGACAGCGCTTTCGCGATCCAGGACGTGTGCATGCTGTACGCACTGCTCGACGCGGACGGCCGGCCGGAGACCGCGTCGATGCGCGCGTCGCTGGCCTCGGTGATCAAGAAGGCCGGGCCCGCGCTGGCGTCGGGCGGCGTCCACACACCCAACCACCGGTGGGAGGTGTCCGCGGCGCTGGCCCGGGCGCACCACCTCTTCCCGGACCGGCGGTACGCGGCGCGGATCGACGACTGGCTCGACGAGGGCATCGACGCGACCCCGGACGGGATCTACAGCGAGCGCAGCTCGACGTACGCCGCCGAGGTGACGAACCCGTGCCTGCTGACGATCGCCTGGCTGTCCGACAAGCCCGCCCTGCTCGACTACGTGCAGCGGAATCTCGACGTCACGCTGTACCTGCTCGAGCCGAACGGCGAGGTGGACACGACCGCGTCGCGCCGGCAGGACCAGAAGGGCGTCCGCGAGGTCTGGTGGTACCTGACGCAGTTCCGCGAGCTGGCGCTGCACACCGGAGACGGCCGGTTCACGACCGTCGCCAAGAGCATCGAGGCGCGCGGAACCGGTGAACTCGGGGATTTCCTCGCCGAGGTGCTGGAGCGGCCGGAGCTGTCCGCGGTGCTGCCGGACGCGACCCCGGCGCCCACGGAGTTCGTGCAGCACTACCCGTCGCAGGCCTCGGTGCGGATCCGCCACGAGGCTCGGACGGCAACCGTTTTCGGCGGCACCGACTTCCACAACATCCCGGTGATCTCGTCGGGCCTCTCGACGAACCCGACCTTCTTCAAGCTCCGCAACGGTGCGGCGATCCTCGACTCGGTCCGGCTGTCACCGCAGTTCTTCAGCACCGGTCATTTCCGCAGCGACGGGCTGCGGCGTACGGCGCCCGGTACGTTCAAGCTGCAGCAGGAGGTGCAGGTCCCGTACCACCTGCCGCTCCCGAAGCGCTACCGCCGGGCGGACGGCCGCTACGCACTCACTCCTGAGGGCCGTTTCTACGCATCCATGGACTTCCCGCACCGCCCGAAGCAGTACCGGGTACTGCGGACCGAGATCACCGTCGCCGAGGTTCCGTCCGGCTACGACCTGACGTTCGACTTCGCCGGAGACGAGACCGGCTACGCCGTCGAGCTCTGCTTCCGCCCGGGCGGCACCCTGAGCGGCGTGGACCAGTTGGATGCCGCAGGCAACTACCAGCTGTCGTCGGGGACCGGCAGCTACACCGTCGGCACGGACCGGATCGAGTTCGGCCCGGGCAACGGCGCCGCCCGGGTCGCGATGGACCTGGGCGAGCGCTACACCTACCTGGGCGGCAGCCTCACCCCGGACGGCCTGCGCGTGTACCTGACCGGCCGGACACCGGGGCGTCAGGTACTCCGGCTGCGCACCTCCTGATCATGCGGTCCGCACGACGGTTTCCAGCGAGCCGTCGTGCGGAATCCGCAGTACGTGGACGCGCCGCCGCTGGTCCCGCAGATACGTCCGCGACGACGTGCTGAGCGTCGCCGGACGGCGTGCCGACCAGGTGATCGCGATCGTGGCCGCGCCGCGGCGGATCACGATGCCGTCGGCGGTCGCCGTCCGCGTCTCGCCGTACGGCACGACGGTGCCGTCCGAGAACACCACGTCGTCGCCCGGCTGGAGCACCAACGGGATCTGCTCCGTTGCGGCGCCCGTCGCGGTGACCCGGCGGCTGACCGAGTGCGCGCCGATGACGAGCTCCGTCGACACCGAGCCGTCCGGGGTGCGGTAGCGGACCAGGTCCTTCGACGGGTACTCCGCGAGCAGGTTGGTTTCGGCATCCGCCTTGCCGTCGCGGACCGTTCCCCAGCAGCCGGTCGCGGTCTGCTGCGCGTGGATCACGGTGGCGGCCGCCGGGTGCCACAGGAAGCCGGTCCCGGCCTTCACCGCGCTGCCTTGCCGCTCGCCGAAGAACGCGCCGAGGTACAGACCAGGCCGGCGGACGTAGAGGTAGTCCTGGTTGCCGTCGTTCTCGTGGCGGCGCTCGGTGAAGTTGTCGCGGCTCAGGTACGGGATGTTCGCGATCGCGGCGCGTTTGGCGGACCGGGTCGGCAGCGTCTCGCCGTACGGCGCGTGCGCGATGATCCGCGGCGACGTGTCCTGTTTGGCCAGGGCCGGCACCGGCGCCGGGTCCGCGGCCCATGCCTGGCGGGTCGCGGCCTTGTCCTCGCGGGAGGTGAAGAACGCCCCGAGGTTCGGGACTGCCGGGACGAAGTGCGAGCCGAGGATGCTCCGGTCGGGGTCCGGGATCACGTCGTCGTAGTACGCGACCGAGGTCCGGTCGGAGACCGCGTAGTACGTCAGCCAGCCGGAGCCGTCGGGCTCGCGGAGCAGGTTGTAGCCGAACCAGTCGGTGAACTTGCGCGTCATCGAGACCAGCAGCGGGTTCCTGGTCTGCAGGTAGAGCTCGGCCATCTCCGGCAGCATGACCTCGAAGTTGTAGTTGATGTCCATGCCGCGCGGGTCGTAGAAGAACCCGGCCGGACTCTGCGCCCACTTCGCGACGAACCGGATCCGGTCCTGCAGCTTGAGCCACCGGGCCTGGTCGGGCAGCAGCCGCAGCGTCAGTGCCGAGCCGGCCACTCCGGCGACGGCCTGGTTCGTGTACTCGAACGGGTCGTCCCAGACGACCGAGTTGCCCGGGTCCAGGTACCAGTCGACGCCCTTGCGCAGGGCACCTTCCAGCTGGGTCCGCCGGGTCGGCAAGGCGTTCGCCTGGCGCAGATTGGCCAGTGTCTTGGCCAGGTAGCCGATTCCGAAACCGCTGGACGCTTTTCCGCGCTCGCCCGGGGAGTACTCCGGCCACGAACCGTCCGGGTTCTGCAGACCCAGATAGTGCTGTAGCGCGGCGTCGAGCCGGCCGAGGAGTGCGCTGTCGCGGTAGTACGGGTTCCAGGCACGTTGGTTGGCGTAGAACCAGCTGAGCGTGAAAACGTGTTCCTGGACCCGGGAGTTGTACGGCTGGGCCGGCGACCGCCACCAGCCGCCGCCCATGAAGCCGTACGGGTCGGTGTCGACGATGTCGTTCGTCATCGGCGCGAGGATCACCAGGTACCCCGCGAACCGCTGCTCGCCGGGCGTGAACAGCCGCCGGTCCGGCGCGCCGGCCGGCAGACCCGCCAGCAACGGCAGCCCAGCAGCACGGGCCGGGGCGGCCGTCACAGCGGGAACCAGACCGGCGCCGACGGCACCGAGCAGCACGGTACGACGTTTGACGTGCATGAGTGAGCTCCTGAAGTAGTTTTCAGCGGACGGTGAGAACGGCGAACTCGGGATCGGGCACGCCGCGGCCGCTCCGGACGTCGGCGACCGCGGCGCCCCACTGGGTGAACTCGGGTGTCTTGTCGCGGTAGCCGCGAATGCCACGGAAAACGATGTCGTGACAGTCCCGCAGACCGGCGCCGTACGGGGACGGGCCGAGGACCGTCGCGACCCGGAACAAGACGGAATTGGCGAACAGCAGGTGGTGGCAGCGGTCGAGCTCGAGGGCCTGCGACTGCCAGCCGTAGATGTGGTCCTCGGTCTGCAGCCCGAAGAACTGCCAGCCGGAGACCTGCCGGAGGACGACCTCGCGGTGCTGGTGATGCTCGATCGAGAGCTCGTACGCCGACGTCGGCACGGACGACTGCTCGACGAGCAACCCGTTGTCGGCCCAGCCGTTCGAGCTCCAGATGTTCGACAACACTCCCCCGCCGGCGCGGACCCAGACGCCGTACTTGTGCTTGCCCTTGTACGTGTAGCCGGGGTCGCCGCCCGGCACGTCGTCCGGGTGCCACTTCACGAACTGGGTGGCGATGTCGGCGAGGTAGGCCCCGCGCCCCGACCGCCAACTGACGTTGACCGCGCCGGGGGTGTTCCGGGCCGTGTCCAGACCGAGGCCGTGGACGATGTTGCGCCCACCCGGCGGCGTCTCGACCAGCGCACGCGGCCGCTCCGGATCACCGAAGTACGCCGTGCCGTCGGGGGTGCGCAGCCAGGTCTGACGAGGATGCAGACCGATCAGGTTCGAGCCGGGCCGCAGCCGCAGCGTCTCGGCGAGCACGTACTCGCCGATCGGCACGAACACGGTGTCGTGCCGGTCCACGGCCTCCTGGAACACGGGAAGATCGTCACCGCCCGCGCCGATCGTCCGGCCCATCCGCGCAGCCACGTCGGCGACGCTGACCCAGGTCGTCACGCTCGGCAGAGCCGGAACGTCGCTCCTCAACACATCGCGGCCGGGCGTACCCTGCGACATCGCCACCCCGCCGGACCGCGCCTCGCGCGCCGACAGCGCATCGGTGATCCGCAGTCCGTAGCTGAGGTCGATACCACCGTCGTGGGCCGGTACCCGGCGACCGCTCTGCGCCAGCGCGAGCACGGTCGGGGTCCGGCGTACGACGCTGGTCACCAGGTTGAGCTGGTTGCTGTTGAGGATCCGAGGATCGGCGGCTCCGGGCAGCTGGTCGCTGTCGTTCATGACGATGCCCTCGGCAACGTCTTCGAGGACGCAGCCATGCAGATACAGATGCAGGAACTGATCGGGGACGCACTCGACCCTATGGGGCGCGTCGGCCAGGACGGTGCGGACGAACACCAGCTTGGCGTCGTTGTTCGCACGGACGGCCGTCTCGCGCTGCCCGGTGAAGCGACAGTCCAGCAGCGTGGTCGGCCAGCCGGCGGAAGCGGCATACGCGTTGAAACCGACCACGCCGCCACGGACTCGGACGCGCTGGATCAGGTTCGCGTTGTGGTCGATCCCCGCCCAGCCGTCGCCCACGTCGAGGTCGAGGTCCTGCAGCAGACAGAGTTGCGCGCCGCCGAACCGGACCGCGATCGCGCGCAGGTTGCCGGCGCCGATCTCGACGTCCACGTTGATCAGGCCGGATCCGAACGTGTCGTTGTTCGCGTACGTGACCGGACCGCCGACGGGACGACGCCGGAACGAGAACACGTCGCGCGGCGCGGCGCCGGCGTACCCCGGGCTGTTCGGCGCGAGCACGAACCGCGGCCGGGAGCGGCCGAAGCCGATGATGCGGACCGAGTCGTGCACGTCGATCGGAGCCGACAGCGTGTACATCCCGGGCGGTACGAAGACGACGCCGCCGCCGTCACCGAGCGGGAAGTCGCGGGCGCCGCCGAGAATGTCGCCGAGCCGGTTGGCGATACCACGCCGGGACGCCTCGTCGACGGCCGCCTGCAGCGCACCGGTGGCATCCGCGCCGACCTCGAAGCCAGGTGAGCCGAGGACGACCGCGGTCGGGTCCGGCGGACACGCGTCGTACGCCGACCCGAAGCCGGGCGCCGGCCCGAAGCCGGATGACGGGTCGAGGTCGAGCACGCCCGGTGACGCCGCGGCCGGCTGCAGGCCCGCGGCGACGAACGGGGCCGCGACGGCGGCGGCAGCCAGGCCGGTGAAGTGGCGGCGACTCAGCATGGGCGCTCTCCTCGCGACGATCGGGACTGCGGCGAGTTTTCTGCGCTGAACCAGCGGTGGTCAAGACCTCGGCTTTAGTAATCCGAATTAGCAGCGTCGGCGAGCTCTTGACGTCGCTCGGGCAGCTGTTCTAGTGTCCCCGGCAATCCGTATTACTGCGAAGGATCGATCGATGCCGGACAAGGCGACCGCCCGACTCACCCAGCGCGACATCGCGCGGCTGGCCAAGGTCAGCCAGACGACCGTCTCGCTGGTGCTGAACAACCGCAGCGACGCGAGCGCGCGGATCCCGGCCGAGACCCGCGACCGGGTGCTGAAGGTGATCCGCGAGACCGGCTACCAGGCCGATCCGCTGGCCCGCCGGATGACCAAGCAGCGCAACCAGATTCTCGGCGTGTTCACCTACGAGTCGGTGTTCCCGAGTGCGAGCGGCGACTTCTACCACCCGTTCCTGGCCGGCATCGAGGACCGCGCCGAGCGGCTCGGCTGGGACCTGTTGCTGTTCACCAGCGCTCCGGTGACCGACGGCCACCGACGGATCTTCCACGAGAACAACCGGCTCCGGATCGCCGACGGCTGCCTGCTGCTCGGGCGCGAGATCCCGCCCGACGAGCTGGCCCGGTTGATCGCCGAGGACTACCCGTTCGTCTCGGTCGGCCGCCGCGACGACGCCGGCGGCCCGGTGCCGTACGTCGGCGCCGACTACGGCACGGCCACGCGGACTGTCGCGGAGCGGGCGCAGGCGCTCGGTCACCGGCGGATCGCGTTCGTCGGGCTCGGCGAGGGCGCCGAGTCGTCGGCGGACCGGCTGCGCGGTTTCCGGGAGGCGGCCGGCCCGCGCGCGCCGCACCTGCCGACGCTCGACCGAACGCCCGGCGAGGTGCTCGACGACCTGCTGGACCGCCGGATCACCGCCGCGTTCGTCGAGGAGCGCGCGGACGCGATCGCGCTGTACGCCGCGGCGGCCGAGCGCGGGGTCGACGTACCGGGTGACCTGTCCGTGGTCGCGCTCGGCGACGCCACCCGGGCTGCGGCCAGCGACCTGGACTTCTCCGGCTTCCACGTCCCGCGGCGGGCGATGGGCGTCCGCGCGGTCGAGCTGCTCGAGGCAGTCCTCAGCGGCACGGCCACCGAGCAACAACTGCTGCTGCCCTGCGAACTGACCGACGGAATCACACTCACTCCACCCGAAGGTGCCTGAATGCATACCGATGTCCTTGTGATCGGCGGCGGACTCGGCGGCGTCGCCGCGGCTCTCGCCGCGCTGCGTGCCGGTCGCTCGGTGATCATGACCGAGGAGTTCGACTGGCTCGGCGGCCAGCTGACCAGCCAGGCCGTCCCGCCGGACGAGCACACCTGGGTCGAGCAGTTCGGCGTCACGGCGTCGTACCGGGCGCTGCGTGCCGGCATCCGTGACTACTACCGCCGCCACTACCCGCTGACCGTGGCGTCGCGGGCCGCCGCTCACCTCAACCCAGGCGCCGGTTACGTGTCCAAGCTCTGCCACGAGCCACGCGTCGCGCTCGCGGTGCTGGAGGCCATGCTCGCGCCGTACCGGGCCGGTCGCCGGCTCCAGGTCCTGCAGCCGTACCGTCCGGTCGCGGCCGACACCGACGGCGATCGGGTCACCGCGGTCACGGTGCAGCATCGCGACACCGAGGAGCGGCTGACGCTGACCGCGCCGTACATCCTCGACGCGACCGAGACGGGCGAGCTGCTGCCGCTGACCGGGACGGAGTACGTCACCGGTTTCGAGGCGCAGAGCCAGACCGGTGAGCCGAGTGCGCCCGCCGAGGCGCAGCCACTGAACATGCAGGCGGTCTCGTACTGCTTCGCGGTCGACCACGTCGACGGCGACCAGGTCGGGGACAAGCCGGCAAGCTACGCCTTCTGGCGGAACTACCAGCCGTCGTTCTGGGGTGATCGGCTGCTGTCCTGGACCGCGCCGAACCCGCGCACCCTAGAGAGCTCGCGGCGGACCTTCACGCCCAACCCCGACGACGACCCGCTCGCGGTGGTCGCGGACCAGCGGCGGACGGGCGGTGACACCAACCTGTGGACGTTCCGCCGGATCGCGGCCCGCCGGCACTTCGTCCCGGGGACGTACGCGAGCGACATCTGCCTGGTGAACTGGCCGATGATCGACTACTTCGAGGGCCCGGTGATCGACGTACCGGACGCGGCGAAACATCTCGCGGCGGCGCGCGAACTCTCGCACTCCGTCCTCTACTGGCTGCAGACCGAGGCGCCGCGGCCCGACGGCGGCACCGGCTTCCCCGGACTGCGGTTGCGCACGGACGTGGTCGGCTCCGCGGACGGTCTGGCGCAGGCGCCGTACATCCGCGAGTCCCGGCGGATCAAGGCGGAGTACACCGTCGTCGAACAGGACCTGTCGGTCGCGGTCCGCGGTGAGCGCGGCGCGGTGGAGTACGACGACAGCGTCGGCGTCGGCATGTACCGGATCGACCTGCACCCGTCGACCGGCGGCGACAACTACATCGACGTGGCGAGCAGCCCGTTCCGGATCCCGCTCGGCGCCCTGCTCCCGGAACGGGTCGAGAACCTGCTGCCCGCGAACAAGAACCTCGGCACCACCCACATCACCAACGGCTGTTACCGGCTGCACCCCGTCGAGTGGAACATCGGCGAGGCCGCCGGCGCGCTCGCGGCGTACTGCCTGAACCGCGGCGTCGCGCCGCGGGCGGTCCGCAACACCCCTGCTCTGCTCGCCGAGTTCCAGGACCGCCTGGTTGCTCAGGGCATCGAACTCGCCTGGCCGGCCGTCGCCGGCTACTGATGGAGGACTCCCATGAAGATCCTGACAGCGGCGTTGACCGCCGCGGCACTGCTGACGGCGGCCGGCTGCGGGGGCGGGTCCGGCTCCGGCTCGGGCTCGGGTGACAGCGGGCCGATCGACCTGCGGATGACGATCTGGAGCGCGAACGCCAAACACGTCGCGCTGTTCGACCAGATCGCCGCCGCTTACAAGAAGGACCATCCCGAGATCGGCAAGATCACCTTCGAGTCGATCCCGTTCGACAGCTACACGACCACGCTGACCACGCAGATCGGCGGCGGCAACGTGCCCGACCTGGCGTGGATCTTCGAGAGCAACGCGCCGGACTTCGTCAGCTCGGGCGCGCTCGAGCCGATCGACAAGGACGCCGACCTGCTGCCGAGCACGACGGCCAACTGGGAGAGGGACGGCAAGCTGTACGCGTACCCGTTCTCCACCTCGCCGCTGGGGGTGTTCGTGAACACCGACCTGGTGAAGGCGGCAGGGCGGCCGGCTCCGGCCCAGCAGATCGCCTCCGGGACGTGGACCTGGGAGGAGGCCGCCAAGACCGCGGCCGCCGTCCAGGCGCGCGGCAAGGGCGGTGTCGCGGTCGGCGACTTCGACTACAAGGGCTGGGACACACTGAACGCGATCTGGGCGGGCTGGGGCGCGCGGCCGTGGAGCGAGGACGGCAAGACCTGCCAGTTCGACCAGCCGGCGATGGTGGACGCGATGACGTTCGTCCACAAGCTGATCTTCATCGACAAGGGCATGCCGGGTCCCGGTGTGACGAAGGACTTCTACGCCGGCGACTCGGCGATGGTGGTGACGCAGATCAGCCGCGCCGCCCTGCTGGAGAAGGCCAAGTTCCAGTGGGATCTGGTGCCTTTGCCCAAGGGCCCGTCGGGTGAGTACTCCGTGGTCGGGCAGGCCGGGATCGGCGTCTTCAAGCGCGGCAAGCACGCCGACGCGGCCAAGCAGTTCCTGGCGTACTTCAGCAACGCGGAGAACTCGGCCAAGCTCGCACAGTTCTTCCCGCCGCCGCGCAAGTCGCAGCTGAACTCGGCCACGCTGGCCAAGGCCAACCCGCTGCTCAAGCCGGCCCAGCTAGACAGCGTCGTGGTCAAGGGCATCGAGACCGGCACGATCAAGCCCAGCCACACCGGGTACGCCGAGGTGCAGCAGACCGTCCGCGCCGCGCTCGATCCGCTGTGGAAGCCGGACGCGGACGTCAAGAGCGTGCTGTCCGGTGTCTGCTCGAAGATCAACCCCCTGCTGGCGAAATGACCTTGCTCCTCGACAAGCCGGCGCCTCCGGTGGCGCCGGCGGAGCGCGCGCCGTACTGGACGATGCGGCGGCGGGACACGGTGGCCGGCTGGCTGATGGTCCTGCCGCAGCTCGCCGGGATCGTGGCCTTCGTCCTCGTGCCGCTCGGGCTGGTGGTCTGGTACAGCGTGCACGAGTGGAACGTGCTCGGCGGGACGTTCGAGTTCGTCGGCGGCGACAACTACGCGGCGCTGGCGTCCGACGCCCGCCTGGGTCCGGTGCTCAGGGCAACGGGGTTGTTCTCGGTCGGTCTGGTCGTGCTGAACCTCAGCCTCGCGCTGTTCCTGGCCGTGCTGCTGAACCAGAAACTGCGCGGAACGGTGGTTTTCCGGACTTTGTTCTTCTCGCCGGTGGTCGTGACGCTGGTCGCCTGGACGATCGTCTGGGGTTTCCTGCTCCAGGACAACGGCGGAATCAACGGTTTCCTGAATTTCCTGGGCATCGACGGGCCGAACTGGCTGCGGTCCGGCGGCACGGCGATGGCGTCGGTGATCGTCGTCCAGCTGTTCAAGAACGTCGGCCTCAACATGGTGCTGTTCCTGGCCGCACTGCAGGGTGTGCCCGCGGAGCTGTACGAGGCGGCGCGGATCGACGGCGCGTCCGCGTGGGCACGGTTCCGGCGGGTGACCGTGCCGCTGATCAGTCCGACGATCCTGCTGACGATGATCCTGACCATCGTCGGATCGCTGCAGGTGTTCGCGCAGATCGCCGTACTGACCCAGGGCGGGCCGGAGACGTCGACGACCGTGCTCGTCTACTACCTGTACCAACAGGCGTTCCAGTTCCATCACTTCGGCTACGGCGCGACGCTCTCGCTGCTGCTGTTCTTCATCGTCCTGGTGCTGACCGTCGTCCAATGGCGGATGCGTCGTAGGTGGGTGTTCCATGAGGCTTAAGTTGGTGGTGTACGGCGTACTGCTGGTGTGCTGTGTGCCGTTCGTGTTCCCGATCTGGTGGATGGCGACGACGTCGCTGAAGCCGGTGTCCGAGATCTTCGCGTTCCCGCCCTCGCTGCTCCCGGGATCGCCGACGCTGGACGCCTATCGCCAGGTGTTCGCGTTGCAGCCGTTCGGCCGCCAGTACCTGAACAGCCTCTACATCGCGCTGGTCGTCACCCTCGGGACGCTGGCCGTGTCGGCGCTCGCCGGGTACGCGTTCGCGCGGATCCGGTTCCGCGGCGCCGGGATCGTGTTCGTGATCGTGCTGAGCGGTCTCCTCGTGCCGAACGAGGTGACGATCATCCCGCTGTACCGGATGTTCGACGCCTTCGGTCTGGTGGACACGCACTGGCCGCTGATCCTGATCCCGATACTCGGCGCGCCGAGCGTGCTGGCGACGTTCATCATGCGGCAGTTCTTCATCACCCTGCCTTCCGAACTGGAGGAGGCCGGCAGGGTCGACGGGCTGGGGCGCTTCGGCCTGTTCTGGCGGGTCTGCCTCCCGCTGGCCCGGCCGGCGATCGGGGCGGTGTCGATCTTCACGTTCCTGCACAGCTGGAACCTCTACCTCGAACCGATCGTGTTCCTGTCGTCGAAGCAGAAATTCACCGTCCCGCAGGCCCTCACCCAGTACGTCGACGCGTACGGCGGGCCGATGTGGAACACCCAGCTCGCCGCCGCGACCCTGTCCGCCCTGCCCGTCCTGATCATCTTCGTCCTGGCCCAGCGCCAGTTCGTCGAGGGGCTCGCCCAGACCGGCCTGAAGGGCTGACCGTCAGCTGAAGTCGCGCTCGGCCTCCGGGGGCAGTTCGCGGATCCTGCGCGCACCCTTGTTCGTCCGCCGCCGCAGGACCGCGAAGTTGCCGATCAGGTCGACCGCTTCAGGCATGGCCTTCGTCAGCCAGAAGGACAGGCCGAGCGACCACCTGCCGTTGACGTCCTTGACCTCGAACCGGACGACGGTTTTGCCGATCCGCACACGGTGGTACGGCAGGTTCTCGTGCAGATACACTCCGGCGGCGCGCGCGGACTCGGTGAAGCCCTTCTCGAGCAGGGACGCACGGATCTCCCTGGCCGCCATGTCACGGAGGTCCTGGGCGCTGACGTGCGAGACGTCGTACTCACCGGTCTGGAAACCGCTGGCGGACTCGGGCTGCGCCACCGATTCAGTCAGGTGCAGCACCGCCCGCAGCTCCTCCACGCGCGGGACCGGATCGAAGAACGCCTTCGCGTACCTGACCAGATCGGGCTGGTCGGTCGACTGCAGCGCGGACAGCGGGTCGTCGTCCTCGGCGTACACCGCGTCGGTCAGGTCCTGGTACTCCGCCGGCCAGCGCAACTGCAGTCCGACGAGCCCGGCGATCAGCCGCGGGTTCGCCGAGATGGCGCGGACGCCGGCGATCCGGAGCAGCAGCAGGAACGAGTTGATGAAGCGCTTGACCTGCCGCGGGTTCACCGCGAGCCCCAGCGTGGCGACGTCGTACGCGATGCCGCCGAAGTCGTCGGGCAGCGAACCCTTCGGCGGGCTCCACCCCGGCACCAGCTCGTTCAGGAAGACGCCGGCCTGGATGTCCAGCCGCGGCACCCGGAACGGGACCTGCACCATCTTCTCGATGAACACGTGCCCCGACGCGTACGGGTACTTCGCGGCGACCGCGCGGACCAGGACGTCGTAGTCGAGGGCCAGGACGAACACGAACCCCGGCACGTCCAGCACCAGGTTGATCGCCTCCAGCAAGGACACCACCTTGGCCGGCGAGCACCGGTCCAGATCGTCGACGAGCACCACGATCCGGCGCTTCCCGAGCGCGCCGGCGATCGCCTTCAGGTCCTGGTACGGCCGGACGTAGGCCGAGTCGAGCGCCGCGGCGTACCCCGCGTCGGGCGCCGCCGGGGCGAACGCCGCGCCGGGGTCGACCTTCACCGGGCCGAGGCTGATCGTCACGCTGCGGACCACCGACGCCAGCGCCGACCGGACCTTCTCGGTCAGCTTCGGGTCGTTCAGCCCCGGGCTGGCGCTGTAGATCGCGTTGAGCATCGGTACGACGATGTGCTCGGCCCGCTCGTACCGCCAGGCGTCGAACGGCACGGTCAGCACACCGGCGTCCTTCGCGAGTTCGGCCCGGATCGCGTTCAGCAGCGACGACTTCCCGCTGCCCCAGGACCCGTAGATGCCCACGGTGAACTGCGGCGGCGACCCGCCCCGGATCGCGGCCGCGATCGCCTCCGCGTACGCCTGGAACCCCATCGTGGGCTGCTCGCTCGGCGTGTCAGCCACGATCGGCAACAACTCAGCCGCCACCGTCTCCTCCCCGGTTGCCATTGTGCCGACCGGCCACCGGCGAGGGAACGGCTCGCGCCCGCGTGGAAAAATGGGTCTGTGAGTTTCCATGCGGCCGCGTTCATCGCCACCAGCCTCGACGGGTACATCGCGCGTACCGACGGTTCCATCGACTGGCTCACCAGCCGGGCCGAGCACGCCGGCGAGACCGGGTACGACGAGTTCCTGGCGTCGGTGGACACCGTCGTCGTCGGACGGAACACGTACCAGCTGGCCTGCACCTTCGACAGCTGGCCGTACGAAGGCAAGCAGGTCGAGGTGCTGAGCACCACGCTCGACCCGGACACCGACGACCGCATCCTCGTCCACCGCACCCTGGACGCCCTGGTCGAGACACTCGACGACCGCGGCGCCCAACGCATCTACGCCGACGGCGCGGCCACCATCCAGACCTTCCTCGCGGCCGGCCTCCTGAACGAGCTCACCATCACCACAGCCCCCGTCCTCCTGGGCGCCGGCATCCCCCTCTTCGGCCCCGTCCCGGCCGACATCCCCCTCAACCACAACGCCACCCGCACGTTGAAGGCCGGCTTCACCCAGTCCGACTACACCGTCGTGCGCTAGAGAAAGCGCGGCGCGAGCCGATCCGCCGTACGGAAGGCGAAAGCGAGCGGCCGCGCCACGCACGCCACCAGCCCGCCGACGAGCGGCCCTCGACGCCGGGCGGAAACCCGCGGCGGGAGCGTCGCGAACAGCGTGGCGAGACCCGGCAGCGGACGGATGAACACCGTCAGCTCGACGATCCTGCCCTCGTCGTCGGTCCGCACCAGATTCATCGCTTCGAGCTCGACGCCCCGGACCTGTGCCCGGAACGAGAACGCCTGCCGATCGCCGTACGCGAGCGGCTCACTCGTCCTGATGTCCTCGAGCACCGCGAAGATGTCACGGTGCAACGCGACGACCTCGTCCCGTCCCACGAACGTGACCCGATCCGTCAGCGGCGAATGAAACACCACCTCATCGGCCAACAGCCGACCCACCGCCTCGGCGTCACCCAGCTCCCCCGCCGTACGCAACCCCTCGATTGCCATCATGCTGCTCGACGGAACCAACCAGGCTCGAGGAAGTCAAGCGACCCGCCCGGCCTCGGCTGATATAGGTCGGGCGTAGCCCCTTCACGAACACCTCCGGAGGTGTCAGAAGGGACCCATCAGGTTCCTTCGAGGGTCCGGCGTTGGCGC
>NZ_JBSGFZ010000048.1:0-29056 GCF_053603655.1 Kribbella sp. NPDC004138 | reverse complement strand
CAAGCCGCAGGTCGTCCGGCTGGCGGTCGCGACGCTGTTCGCCGGCGGGCATCTGCTGATCGAGGACCTGCCGGGGCTGGGCAAGACCAGCTTGGGGCTGGCGACCTGCTCCTGCAGGCGCTCGCGTTGCGCTTCACCCGCGGGTACGCCGACGCCGCGGCCCAGCTGGTCAGAGCCGTCGACCACGCCCGGCGGAGCGCCGGCGAGGCCGAGGACGTCCGCGGCTGGCTGTGGCTCGCGGGCAGCCGGTCCAGCGGGATCGTCGCGATCGACGTCTGGGACCTCGACGCGGCGCTCGAACTGGCCGCCCGCCACGAACGGATCGCCCGCGACAGCGGCGCCCTCGTCCAGCTCCAGTGGGCGCTGAACTTCCGCGCCAACGTGGTGTCGATGACCGGTGACCTCGCGGCCGCGACGGCGTACGTCGAGGAGGAGCGGCAGATCGGCGCCGCGACCGGGAACCGGGTGCTCGGGATCGGCCGGATGCAGCTCGCCGCGCTGCGCGGGCACGAGGCCGAGGCGACCGGACTGATCGACGCGATGATCCGCGAGGCACGCACCCAGGGCCAGGGCCGGATGACCGCGATCGCGACGTACACGAGCGCGCTGCTGAACAACGGCCTCGGACGGTACGAGACCGCCCGCGACGCGGCGCGGCAGGTCTTCGAGCAGGACGTGGTCGCGTACAGCGCACTCGTGATCGGCGAACTGGCCGAGGCCGCCTCGCGGACCGCTGACACCAAGCTCGTCGAGACCGCGCTGGCCTGGCTCGACGAACGCGTCGCCGCCGCGCCGACGGACTGGGGCCGCGGGATGCAGACCCGCACGCGAGCGTTGCTGGCCAACGACGAGGACGCGTACCGCGCGTCGATCGACCACCTGAGCCGGACCGGTCTGCGCATCGAATCGGCCCGCGCCGAGTTGCTGTACGGCGAATGGCTGCGCCGCGTAGGCCGCCGGCAGGACGCCCGCGAGCACCTGCGGACCGCCCACGAGCAGTTGGCCGCGATCGGCGCCGAGGCGTTCGCCGAACGCGCCCGCCACGAGCTGCTCGCCACCGGCGAGACCGTCCGCAAGCGCACGCCCGAAACCACGAACGACCTGACCGCGCAGGAGTCGCAGATCGCCGGCCTGGCCAGGGACGGCCTGACCAATCCGGAGATCGCCGCCCAGCTCTTCATCAGCCCGCGCACCGTCGAGTGGCACCTCCGCAAGACGTTCTCCAAACTCGGCATCACCTCCCGCCGCCAGCTCCGGACCGCCTTCGCCCGCGCCTGACCAGGGTGTTCATGGGTGCGGCCGAGCTCGCCGGTCGCGGCGTCGCGATCAGCGTCCTTGCCGCGGGTCGCCGGATGCAGTTGGGTTGTCCGCAAACCGAGGGTGAGGAGAACCCGTGACGAGCGAGGTCCTGGAAGGCCGCACCGCCGCCGGCCGCGGTGTACGGGTGCGGTTCTCGGCCGACGGCATCGAGGAGATCACCGACCATCCGTCGGCGCCGGACCTGCTGCTGATCCCGGGGCTGGTCGACATCCAGCTGAACGGGTACGGCGGTCTGGATGTCAACGACCCGTCGCGCCCGGCGAGCGAATTGTCCGACCTCGTCCGCGCCCTGTGGGGACAAGGCGTGACGACGGTCTACCCGACGATCATCTCCGCGGACGACGCGACCACGCTCACCCTCGTCAAGCGCGCTGCCGCCGCCCGCGCGGCCGACCCCGACGTCGCGTACGGCGTACCGGGCCTGCACCTGGAGGGTCCGTACATCTCGTCCGCGGAAGGTGCCCGCGGCGCGCATGACCCGGCGGTCATCCGGGACCCCGACGCCGACGAGTTCGACCGCTGGCAGGCCGCGGCCGACGGCGCGATCGCGATCATGACGCTGGCTCCCGAACGCAAGGGAGCCATCGAGTTCACCCGACACCTCCGGGCAGGTACGCCCCCGTTGGCGATGCGACCGGTCCTCGCCTCGGTCGGGCACTCGCTCGCGACCGCCGACGACATCCACGCCTTCGCCGCCGCGGGCGGACGCCTGTCCACCCATCTCGGCAACGGACTACCAGCCCAGATCGACCGTCACCACAATCCGATCTGGGCCCAGCTCACCGAGGACACCCTGACCGCCGGACTGATCGCCGACGGCCATCACCTGCCCGCCGACACCTTCGCCGCTCTCGTGCGCGCCAAAGGTCCGCAGCGATGCGTTCTCACCAGCGACGCGGCCGCCCTGGCCGGATGCGCACCGGGCGACTACCGGACCGCGGTCGGCGGCGCGGTCACCGTGGGGCCCGACGGAAGCCTCCGCCTCCAGGGCACGCCGTACCTGGCCGGTAGCGGCGCCTCACTGCTCGACTGCCTGCGGTGGGCGACCGGCCCCGGCGGACTCCCCCTCGACATCGCCGTCACGATGGCCACCCGGACGCCGGCCGACCTGCTCGGCCTGCACGATCGCGGCCGTCTGGAGGTCGGTGCCCATGCCGACCTTGTCCAGCTGACCAGCACCCCGGACGGCGCCGTCGGCGCCGTCGGCGACGTCGCGGCCGTCGTTGTCAACGGCCGCATGGTTGCTTGCGGCAACAGTTAAGTATTGGACATTGCCGCCCGCAATCACTTGGCGGGCGGCCCAATGCTTGCCGGTGAACCGTACCTTCCCGTATAAGCCTTACATGACGGCGATCCGGCTCGACGCGGTGTCCAAGGTGTTCGAGGGCGAACACCTGGCCGTCGACGAGCTGTCGCTGGACATCGCCGACGGCGAGTTCATGGTGCTGCTCGGGCCGTCCGGCTGCGGGAAGACCACGCTGCTGCGGATGATCGCCGGTCTCGAGCGGGTGACGGCCGGCGACGTGTGGTTCGGGCGCACCAACGGCACCCGGCTGGCGCCGCGCGAACGGGGCGTCGCGATGGTCTTCCAGACCGGCGCGCTGTACCCGAACCGGACGGTCCAGGAGAACATCATGTTCCCGCTGCAGGTCGCCGGCCAGAACGACGTCCAGGCCGGATCCACCGCGGCGGGCCTCGCACAGATCCTCAGCATCGAGTCGGTGCTCGACCGGATGCCGCGCACGTTGTCGGGCGGTCAACGGCAGCGGGTCGCGATCGGCCGCGCGCTGGTCCGCCAGCCGCAGGTGTTCCTGCTCGACGAACCGCTGTCGAACCTCGACGCCACGATGCGCACCGAGCTCCGGCAGGAGATCGGCGCGATGACCCGCGACCTGAACGTGACCACGCTCTACGTGACCCACGACCAGGTCGAGGCGCTGACGCTGGCCGACCGGATCGCGGTGATGCGCGACGGCCGGATCGAGGACGTCGGTACGCCGACGCAGGTGTACAACGATCCCGCGACCGCGTTCGTGGCCGGCTTCCTCGGCACGCCGCGGATCAACCTGCTGGCCGCCACCGTCCGCGTCACCGCGCACCACCGGGTCGCCCTCGACCTCGGCAACCAATCGATCTCCCTCGACCCCACCGACCGCCGGTCGCTGATCCTGCGGCACCACGACGGCGCCGACGTGATCGTCGGCGCCCGCTCGAACGCGTTCAGCCTGACCGACGACGCCCCGAACCAGCTGACCGGCACGATCCGCGCCTTCGAGTTCCACGGCCAGCAGTCGATCGCCTTCGTGCACTGCGGGATCGAGGTCGTCGACCCCGACCGCGTCGGCCGCGCGGCTCCGGCTCACGCCTCTCCCGCGGCCGACCGTACGCCGTCCTTCCTGAGCAGACTCCGCTCGCGCGCCGGGCTGGGCGCACCCACCCCTCCCGCGCCCGAACCGCACGGCGCCACGCACCGCCGCGCCGACGTGGTCGTCGAACTCCCGGTCGACACCGAACTGGCCCGCGGCACCCGCGTCCACCTCGCCCTCGACACCTCCCGCATCCACATCTTCGACCAGACCGGCCACCGCGTGGACCGCATCACCCGCTGACCCGCCGCCACGCTCAGCCCTTCAGGCCAGTGGTTGCGACGCCTTCCACGATACTTGCCCAGAGCAACGATGGCAGGTAGAACGCACGCGGTAGCAGGACAGCCCGCGCAGATTGGTGTTCAGCACCATCTCGACCAGCGTCGCCCAGCGCTGACTCACTGCACAGCGTTCACGAACCAGCTGGTGATAGTGGTGGGGTGAGTGATCGCCGTGCCGACGACGACGGTCCAGGCGCCGGCCGCGATGGCCTGGGCGGCTTGGTCCGGGGTGTGGATGCGGCCTTCCGCGACGACCGGAGTGCTGATCGCCGCGGCCAGCCGGGCCACGAGGTCGAGGTCGGGTCCGTCGGTCTTCGTGGTGTTGGGCGTGTAGCCCGAGAGCGTCGTACCGACGAGATCGGCGCCGGCCTCCGCGGCCGCGACGCCCTCCTCGAAGGTCGAGCAGTCGGCCATCACGAGCTTGCCGGTGCGGTCGTGGATCGCCTCGATGGTCTCGGCGAGACTGCGTCCGTCCGGACGCGGCCGCTGCGTCCCGTCGAGTGCGACGACATCGGCGCCGGCCTCGGCGACCGCGAGCGCATGATCCAGAGTCGGGGTGATGAAGACGTCGTCGTGGCCGTCCTTCCACAGCCCGATCAGCGGCAGCTCGACCGCCGTACGGATCTCGGCGATGTCCGCGATGCCCTGCACCCGCAGACCGGCGGCCCCACCGGCTGCGACGGCCTCCGCCACCGCCCGCATGGTGGCCGGCGAGTTCATCGGCTCCCCCGGATACGCCTGACACGACACAACCAGCCGCGCCCGGACAGCCTCCAGCACGTCACTCATCCAGCACTCTCCCCTGCAACCGTGGCCGCCAGTCTAGGCAGCACCTCACTGCAGCAATCGCCCCTACATCACAGAGCTTCACTCGGTGAGCGCAAGGAGCGCACCGAGGAGCTCCTCGGGAGTCTCCAGTTGGGGCAGGTGGCCAGTTGCGGGCAGGATTGTGTAGGTCGAGCCCGGGATCGCGGCGGCGTAGGCCTTGCCGTACTCCGGGTCGGCGATGCGGTCACTCTCGCCCCACAGGACGTGCACCGGCCCGTCGATGGCGCCGAGGCGATCGAGCAGCGTGGGGTCGGACATGGTCGGGCCGGTGTAGCCGGTCAGTGCCTGCACGTCGGGGCTGGGACCGCCAACTGCTGGCGGCACGGGCAGCTTGGCCGGATCGTGAAACGAGAGTGCCCGGAGCTCGGCCGGCGACAGACCGCTGACGTCGGTCAACGGATGTCCGTCGGCCTCGATGCCGATGCCGTCCACGATCACGACATCGCTTACCCGAGGGCTCTTCTGCAGCGCGATCTCCGCGGCCAGCCAGCCGCCGAACGAGTTGCCGATCACGGTCACCTCGGTGAGATCCAGCTCGCCGAGCAGCTCGACGTACGCCGCGGCGAGAGCCTCGACCGTGGTGAGACCGGCGCTCTTCGGCGTACCGCCGAAACCGGGATGGGTGGGGAGCAGGACCCGGGAGCGGGTGTGCTCGGCCAGTTGGTCGGCGAAGCCGGCCATGGTCCGCACCCCGCCTCCGCCGTGCAGGAGCAGGAACGAACGGGCGCGGTCCCGGGCCTGGACGGTGATCCCGGCGCGGGTCGTGAGGGTGCGAGTACTCATGATCACTCCATCAGCTTGTCTATCTAAGGAACCTTAGATCAGCTTCCTGATATAAGCAACCTGATGTAGAGTCGACTCATGAAGCACCAGCCCGCGGATGTCGCCCTGGCCGTGAAGCGCCTGCAGTACCGTCACCACCGCGCCCTGAGCCGCGCGCTCGCACCGCTCGGGCTCTCGCTCGTGCAGTGGGACACGCTGCGGCACCTGCAGCGCGAGCCGGACGCGTCGCTGCACGACCTCGCGGTGCTGACGTTCCAGACCGACCAGTCCTTCGGTTCACTGGCCACGCGGATGGCCGAGCGCGGCCTGATCGAGCGCCTCCCCGGGCCGGGCCGCGCCGTCAAACACCGCCTCACCGCGAAGGGCGAGCGACTCCGGGCCGAGGGCCAGGAGGCCGTGAACGACGTCTTCGCGACCTCGTTCCACACCCTCTCGGCCGCCCAACTCCAGCAGTTGGGCGATCTGCTGGACGCTGCCCTGGGCCCGGATCCGACCGCCTGAGGAGGGCGATTCAGGCGGTGAGGACTGCGACGACTGCTTCGGCGGTCGAGGTGGCGGACTGCGGGTTCTGGCCGGTGACGAGGCGGCCGTCGGTGACGGTCTGCGGGGTGAAGTTCGCGGCCGGGTGATGGATCGCGCCGCGAGCGGTCAGCGCGTCGGCGAGCAGGAACGGGACGACCTCGGTCAGACCGACCGCGGCCTCCTCGGCGTTGGTGAACGCGGCGACGTTCTTGCCGTCGACCAGGTGACGGCCATCGGACAGGGTCAGGTTCACCAGTGCCGACGGGCCGTGGCAGACGGCCGCGACCACGCCGCCGTCTTCATAGATGCCCGCGGCAAGCGATGCCAGCGCCGCGTCGTTCGGGAAGTCCCAGACGGTGCCGTGCCCGCCCGCGAAGAAGATCGCGTCGTACGCCGAGGCGTCGAGGCCGGCCGCGGCCGGGGTGTGCTCCAGGTCGATCGAGGCGAGGAACTTCTGCTGGATCGGGTCGTCCTCGTCCAGCCCGTCGATCGGCGGACGGCCGCCGGCGACGGAGACCAGGTCGACGTCGAAGCCGGCGGCGGTGAAGACGGACCACGGCTCGGCCGCCTCGGAGGCGTAGAAGCCGGTGGTCCGGCCGGTGTCGCCGAGCTGGGAGTGACTGGTGAGAGCGATCAGTACGCGTGTCATGGCTTCATGATGCGAGCGCCGAGGCATCGGAGACCAATAGGAATCTGCGCGGTATGCCATAGGATTTCTGATATGAGCCCGTCCCTCGACCTGCTTCGGACGTTCCTGGCCGTGCATCGCGCCGGCTCGATCACCGCCGGCGCGGAACTGCTCGGACTCTCCCAGCCGACCGTGACCGCGCAATTGAAGACGCTCGAATCCACGCTCGGCCGGCCGCTGTTCGAGCGGCTCGCCCGCGGCGTGCGGCCGACCGGCGCCGGCGACGAACTCGCCCGCCGGGTCGCCGATCCGATCGACGCGCTGCACGGCCTGCTGCTCGACGAACTCGCCGCACCCACCGCGACCACCGTCCATCTCGGCGGCCCGTCGGACTTCCTCTGCGCCATGGTTCTGCCGTCGCTCGCCGAGCGTCTCGCGGACGGACTCCAGGTCCGGGCGACGTTCGGCCTGCCCGACGACCTGCTGGACCGGCTCGTCGACCGCAGCCTCGACCTGGTGATCAGCTCGACCCGGCCGCGGCGCGCCGGCGTCCGCGCAGCACCCTTCTACGACGAGACTTTCGCGCTCGTGGCAGCGCCGAAGTGGTCTGCCGGTACGCCGACCGGCTCACCGGAGCGGCTGCGGAAGATCCCCCTGATCGCGTACGCCGAGGAGGCGCCGATCATCCGCCGCTACTGGCGAACCGTCTTCTCCACCCGCCTGACCCGGACCGCCGACCTCGTCGTACCGGACCTCCGCGGCGTCCTGGCCGCGGTCCGCGCGGGAGCGGGCGCGAGCGTGCTGCCGACGTACCTGTGCGACGAGGCCCTGGCCGCAGGCGAACTGGTCCTGCTGTCCGATCCCGAACTGCCGCCGCTCAACACCCTCTACCTGGCAACGCGGTCGGCCACCGGACCGAACAACCCGGCCACCGTGGTGCGCGACCGGCTGCTGCGAACCTTCGGCTGACCCGCCCGCCCGAACAAGTCCTGACTACCGGAGCATCAGGACCGCGGCGGTGACGCCGGCCACCACGATCAGGGCGCGGAGCAGGCCGCTGGGGAGCCGGCGGCCGATGTGCGCGCCGACGTACCCGCCGGCGACCGATCCGGCCGCGAGCAGCACGATCGCGGTCGGGTTCAGGTCGGCGACGAACACGAAGATGATGCTGGCCACGAGGTTCGCGGCCAGCAGGGACAGCGTCTTGAGCGCGTTCGCGACCCGCAGCTCGAGGTCCAGGCCGAGGCCGAGCACCGCCATCATCATCACGCCCGCACCGGCGCCGAAGTACCCGCCGTACACACCGGTCATCGCGGCGAAGAACGTCGTCGCCGGCGTCATCGTCGCCCGCGTCTCCGGCGGAGTCCCGCGCCGCGACCGCAGCCGGCGGGAGATCCACGGCTGGACGCCGACGACCAGGCAGGTGAACAGGATCAGCCACGGCGCGGCCGCCGCGAAGACCCCGGGCGGCAGGGCGAGCAGCAGCGCCGCGCCGCCGATCGCGCCGATCGCACACGTCAGCACCACGGCGATCGTCGTCGGCCGGGACACCTCGCGCAGCTCCCGCCGGTACCCGAACGAGCCGCTGAGCGCGCCGGGCAGCAAGCCGATCGTGTTCGAGGCGTTCGCCACCACCGGCGGGATCCCCAACGCGATCAGGGCCGGGAAGCTGACCAATGACGCGACACCGACGGTGGATGTGAGCACGCCGGCGCCGAGACCGGCCGCGACGATGGCCAGATGCTCCGCACCGGTCACGTCCTGTCCCGCATGACGCCGGCATCCAGCATGATCTCGGGCGACTCCATGGCACCAGCTTATTGACGACCGGCAGCGGCCGGGCAGACGGTCGGTCCGGGACGCTGTTTACGCAAACAGACCGACTCGGCCCGATCATGGGCCCACGACGGCACAGACGTCAAGAGGCCGGCACCTCCGGGCCTCGAGCACGCGCACCGATCCGCCCAAACACCAGCAAATCAAGGGCTTCTCGAACTGAACCGGATCAGTCGAAATTCCCGGGCACGGGCTCTTGACGCCGGATCGACAGGGGCGCTCTAATCATCGGCACCTTCTGTTCACGTAAACATTCTTGGCTCTCCGGAGGTAACAATGACCCCGCCCGCCAACGTCTCCCGCCGCGCCGTGCTCGGCGGAGCACTCGGTCTGGCCGCCGCAGGGGTGCTGGGCGCCTGCGGCTCCAACAAGGGAACCGGAGCTGCTGCCACTGGTGGTGGCGGCAGCAAGGTCTCGCTCAGCCAGTGGTACCACCAGTACGGCGAGAAAGGGACGCAGGAAGCAGCGAAGAAGTACGCCGCCGAGTACACCGACGCGGCCGTCCAGATCCAGTGGATCCCCGGCGACTACCCGGCGAAGCTGTCCAGCGGCCTCTCGTCCGGCAACGGGCCCGATGCCTTCGAGGGCCACCTCGAGCGCTCACTGGTCAGCTCCGGCCAGGTCGTGCCGCTCGACGACCTGATCGCCGACGTCAAGGACGACTACGCCGAGGGCGACCTGGCCGCCAACTCGATCGACGGGAAGCTCTACTCGATCCCGATGATCAACGACCCGCAGATGCTCTACTACCGCAAGAGCCTGTTCGAGGCGAAGGGCATCAAGCCGCCGCAGAGTCTCGACGACCTGATCGCGGCCGCGAAGGAACTCACCGACAAGTCGGTCAAGGGCCTGTTCGCCGGCAACGACGCCAACAACACCGGCGGCGGCCTGACCACGGCGGCGATCTACTCGACCGGCGGCCGGTTCCTGACCGCCGACCACAAGATCGGCTTCGACCCCGCCAAGGTCGCCGAGGTGCTGCTGAAACTGCGCAAGTTCGCCGCGGACAAGAGCCTGCTGCTCGGTGCGCCGACCGACTGGTGGGATCCGTCGGCGATCAACCAGAATCTCTGCGCGATGCAGTGGATCGGCATGTGGGCGGTGCCCGGGATGTCGACCGCGCTCGGCGCGGACGAGATCGGCGCGTTCCCGTTCCCGGCCGCGGCCGGCGGCAAGCCGGCGGTCGTCTCCGGCGGCTGGTCGGCGTTCGTCAGCGCGAAGTCCAAGAACATCGACGCCGCGAAGGCGTTCACCAAGTGGCTGTGGGTGGACAAGACCGACCTGCAGGAGGACTGGTCGCTCAGCTACGGGTTCCACATCCCGCCGCGGAAGAGCCTGGCCGCGAAGGCCTCGAAGCTCCAGTCCGGCCCCGCGGCCGAGTCGGTCAAGCTCAACACCGACTACGGGGTCCAGGGCGACCCGAACTGGACACCCGCGATGAGCACCGCGCTCACCGACGCCGTCACGCGAGTGATCGGCAAGGGCGGTGACCCCGAGACCGAGCTGGCCGGCGCGGTGAAGAAGATCAACACCGAGCTCAGCAAGATCTTCGGCTGATGTCGCAGCAGACCACCACTGCCGCACAGGTGCGCCCGGTCGGCGGGCGCACCTCGAGCGCGCGCAGAACGCGGGCGATCCACGGGCAGCGGCGCGCGTTCTGGCTGTTCATCGCGCCGTTCCTGATCGGGCTCGTGGTCTTCGTCTACTTCCCGATCGCCTGGAGCGCGTTCCTCAGCTTCTTCGACGCCCAGGGCACCGTGACGCCGACCAAATTTATTGGCCTGGGCAACTACACCGCGATGCTGAGCGACAAGGCGTTCGTCTCCTCACTCGTGACGTTCACCGCGTTCGCCGTCCTCATCGTTCCGACCACCTTCGCGCTGTCGCTGTTCCTGGCGGTACTGGTGAACCGGGTCCGGGTGGCGCGGGCGTTCTTCCGGTCGGTGTTCTTCCTGCCGACCGCCTGCTCGTACGTCGTGGCGTCGCTGATCTGGAAGCTGTCGATCTTCAACGGCGTCCGGTTCGGGATGGCGAACACGTTGCTCGGCTGGATCGGCGTGGAACCGGTCAGCTGGCTGGCCTCGCTGGATCCGCCGTGGTACTGGCTGGTCATCGTGACCGCGCGGCTGTGGCTGCAGGCCGGCTTCTACATGATCCTGTTCCTGGCCGCGTTGCAGAACATCAACCCCGAGCTCTACGAGGCCGCGTTCGTGGACGGCGCCAAGCCCGGCTGGCAGGTGTTCCGGCACATCACCCTCCCGCTGCTGCGGCCGACCTCGATCTCGGTGCTGCTGCTGTGCCTGATCGCGGCGTACCAGGCCTTCGACGAGTTCTACAACCTGCTCGGCGCGGTCGAGTACGCGCGCCCGCCGCTGGTGTACCTCTACCACCTCGCGCTCGGCAGTCAGCAGAACTTCGGCCTCGGCAGCGCGGGCTCGCTGATCCTGGCCGCGATCATCGCCGTCGTCACCGTGCTGCAGGGCAAGCTCCTCGGCTTCGGCAGACCCAGCGACTAGGAGACTCCCATGGATTCCCATCAGCCGCAGGCCGTCGGCTACCGGCGTACTCTCGCCGACCGGATCGCCAATGGCGCCGGGACGGCCGTGCTGCTCGTGATGACGTTGCTGTTCCTGGTTCCGTTCTACCTGCTGATCAGGAACGGACTGGCCAGCACCAAGGACATCACCGCCCCGGGCTGGACGTTCTTCCCCAAGGACATCCAGTGGCACAATCTGGCGGACCTGTTCAGCGACCCCGAGATCCCGATGCTCAGCTCGCTGCGGAACTCCGCGGTCGTCGCCGTCCTCACCACGGCCGGCACGCTGCTGGTCAGCTCGCTGGCCGGATACGCGCTGGCCCGGATCAACCACCCGCACAGCAACAAGATCTTCTACGCCGTGCTCGCCACGCTGATGATCCCGGGCGCGGTGACGTTCGTGCCGAGCTTCGTGATCGTGTCGTGGCTCGGGTGGGTCTCGGACTACCGCGGCCTGATCATCCCGTCCCTGTTCAGCGGCTTCACCGTCTTCCTGTTCCGCCAGTACTTCCTCTCGTTCCCGAAGGAGCTCGAGGAGGCGGCCCGGATCGACGGCCTCGGGTACGGCGGCACGTTCTGGCGGATCGTCGTACCGAACTCCGGGAACTTCATCGCGGCGATCGCCGTGATCACGTTCATCGCGAGCTGGAACTCGTTCCTCTGGCCGCTCGTCGTGGCCCAGGACGAGAGCGCCTGGACCGTGCAGGTCACGCTCTCGACCTTCGTCACCGCGCAGACCATCAACATCCCGCAACTGTTCATGGCGGCAGCCGTCTCGATCCTGCCGCTCGTCCTGGTCTTCGTCTTCCTGCAGCGGTATCTCGTGCAGGGTGTGGCCCAGACAGGCCTGAAAGGTTGAGAACCCTGTGAAACGAAGAACTCTCTGGGCGGGTGTGCTGCTGGCGACGGTCGGGCTCAGCCTCCTGACGTCACCGGCCAATTCCGCCGAACCCACCGCGAACACCTCCTTCCGCCCCGGTCAGCCCTGGCTGGACACGAGCGGCAAGGTGATCCAGGCCCACGGCGGTCAGATCGTGCCGGCGACGGACGACGACGGCCGGCGCATCTACTACTGGTACGGCGAGGACCGCAGCAACGGGTACTACGACAGCCCGGGCGTGCACCTGTACTCGTCGTACGACCTGTACAACTGGAAGGACCAGGGGCTCGCCCTCCGCGCGATGAACTCCCCCGACCAGTTCGCGAACGATCCGTACTTCGCGAAGCTCTACAAGAAGTACACGCCCGCGCAGAAGGACGTCGTCTGGCGCGACCTGTCCACCAACAGCGTCCGCACCGATGGCTGGTCCCGCCCGTCGATCCTCGAACGCCCGAAGGTGATCTACAACCAGGCGACCGGCAAGTGGGTCATGTGGGTGCACTCCGACGGCCCGTCGTCGCCGACCAGCACGTCGACGTACGCGCGCGCCGAGGCCGGGGTGGCGATCGCCGACTCGCCGAAGGGCCCGTTCCGCTGGATCGACTCGTACCGCCTGAACCGGGTGCCGAGCGACTCGGTGCCGTGGTGCGGCAGCGGGTCGGCGTTCGACCCGGCGGGCGGGATGGCGCGGGACATGAACCTGTTCGTGGACGACGACGGCGCGGCGTACATCATCTACTCGTCCGAGGAGAACCGGACGATGTACGTCTCCAAGCTGAACAGGTCGTACACGTACCTGTCCGCGGCGCCGGAGAATGCCGTCCAGGGCCAGGACTTCGTCCGCACGCTGGCGTGCAACCAGCGCGAGGCGCCGGCGATGTTCAAGTCCGAGGGCACCTACTACCTGGTGACGTCAGGTGCCACCGGCTGGGATCCGAACCCGGCACGCTACGCGACCTCGCAGAACGTCCTGGGGCAGTTCACCGATCGCGGTGTCCCGATCAGCGGTGACGGCGCGGCGACCACGTACCACTCGCAGAGCACCAACGTGATCCCGGTCGACCAGAAGCAGAACAAGTTCGTGTTCATGGGTGACCGGTGGACGCCGAACGACCTCGCCAACGCGCCGTACGTCTGGATGCCGATGAGGTTCGGCGAAGGCGGCGCGCTCAGCATCGGTCCGGACACCGAGTGGACGCTGCGAGACCTCACGCCGTACACGCGCTGGACCGTCACGAGCACGATCCCGGACCACGTCTGGCTCGGCGACACCAGCACGCTGCCCGCCGCCGTCACGGTGACGACGGCCTCGGGATCACAGCAAGTCGCTGTCACCTGGGACGCGGCGAGCATCGCGCAACCGGGACCGGCGACGCTGCGCGGCACGCTCGCGGACGGCAGGACGTTCACCCGATCGGTCGTGGTCGTACCGCACGGTCTGCGGTACGCCGTGAACGCCGGCGGGACCGCGACGCCCGACTGGACCCGCCTGACACAGGTCGCGTCGACGGAGCAACCACTGCTCAACTCGGCGCCGGAGCAGCCGCTGGGCACCGATGCCGTGACCGACACCCAGTGGGGCTACACCGGTTCGAGCGCTCCGGCAGGCACCGGTGACCTCTACACCACCTTGCGGTACGCGAAGAACCACGAGCCGCTGGTCTACACGTTCGGAAACCTCGAGCCTGGCACGTACACCGTCCATGCGGGCTACTACGACCCGTGGCCGTGGGCCAACCGCGCGGCCGAGGTCTCCGTCAACGGTTCGGTCGTCGACCAGCAGCGCTTGTTCACCGCGACCGGTGTGGCGGCGACGTACGGCGGGATCACGGTCGGGGCCGACGGAAAGCTCACGGTGACGATCACTCCGACCCGCTCCCCCGACATCCAGGTCAGCTGGCTGATGGTGGCTCGCGGTAACTGACGCCCGCCTATGCTGATGCCATGTCGAGCGAGGTCAAAGGCGCGCGCCGCGGCGCCAAAGGGCACCCGAAGTCGGGACCGTCCATCGGCGACGTGGCGCGGCTGGCCGGGGTGTCGTCGCAGACCGTGTCCCGCGTCTCCACGGGCTCGGAGCCGGTCCGGGCCGAGACCCGGGAGCGGGTGCTGGACGCGATGAGGCAACTGGGCTACGCACCGAACCTCGCCGCCCGGGCCCTGCGCCAGGGCAACTTCCGGTCGATCGGCCTGATCGCTCACCAGGTCATCCGCACGGGTGAGTCGAAGACGATCGAGGCAGTGATCGAGGCCGCTCGCCGGGAGGGCTACTCGGTGAGCCTCGTCGACGTCGAGACCCCGTCGTCGAGCGACGTCAGCGAGGCGGTCCAGCACCTCAGTCACCAGGCTATCGACGGCCTGATCATCATCCGCGCCGAGACCGCGACACCGGCCGCGCTGGCGCTGCCGCCGACGCTGCCGGTCGCGGTGTCCGACTCGCGGTTTATCGGGCACCATCCGGCCGTCGGAGCCGATCAGGCCGGCGGCAGCCGGGCCGCAGTCCAGCACCTGCTGGATCTCGGGCACGCGACCGTGCACCACATCGCGGGGCCGAGCGACTCCGGCCCCGCGGACCTGCGGGCGACCGCGTGGCGGCAGACGCTGACCAGCGCCGGCCGCGAGGTGCCGGAGGCGTTCGTCGGCGACTGGTCGGCGGAATCGGGCTACCGGATCGGCAGCAGCATCGCCGGGCGCGACGACGTGACGGCGGTCTTCGCGGCGAACGACGAGATGGCCGCCGGCCTGATCCACGCGCTGCACGAGGCCGGCCGCCGGGTGCCCGACGACGTGAGCGTGGTCGGGTTCGACGACATCGACCTGGCCGCCCACCTCTGGCCGCCGCTGACCACGGTCCGGCAGGAGTTCCACCAGATCGGCCACGACCTGGTCGAGGTGATCATGCGGCAGCTCGGCGGCCGCGAGCAGCTGACCGGCTACCACGGCACCGTGCCGGCGCCGCTGATCGTCCGGCAGAGCACGGCCGCGCCACGCCCGCGCCGACGGACCCGGCGCTGAGCACGGCACCGATCCACGGTGGACATTCGTGACGTCTTCAAGTTACCGTCGCTGACGACAATGTTTACGTAAACAACGTTGCCGGCACGGCTCGACAAGAGATGAGAACCCATGCCTGACTTCGCCATCGGTGAGTCCGACTTCCTCCTGGACGGCCGGCCCTTCCAGATCATTTCCGGTGCGCTGCACTACTTCCGGATCCACCCGGACAGCTGGGCCGACCGGATCGAGAAAGCCCGGCTGATGGGGCTCAACACCATCGAGACCTACGTCCCCTGGAACCTGCACAGCCCGCGTCCGGGCGTCTTCGACACCTCCGGCCTGCTCGACCTCGGGCGCTTCCTCCGCGAGGTCGCGGCCGCCGGGCTGTACGCGATCGTGCGGCCGGGCCCGTACATCTGCGCGGAGCTGGACAACGGCGGGCTCCCGGCGTGGCTCTTCCGGGACAGCAGTGTCGGCGTCCGCCGGTACGAGCCGGGCTTCATGTCCGCGGTCACGCAGTACCTGCAGCACGTGCTGGAGATCGTCCGCCCGCTGCAGATCGACCAGGGCGGCCCGGTGCTGCTCGTCCAGGTCGAGAACGAGTACGGCGCCTTCGGCGACGACCAGACCTACTTGAAGGCCGTGGCCGAGGTCATCCGGGGCGCGGGCACGACCGTTCCGCTCGTCACCGTGGACCAGCCGACCGACGCGATGCTCGCCGCCGGCGGACTGGACGGCGTACTGCGGACCGCTTCGTTCGGGTCGCGGGTTCCGTCGCGGCTGGAGGCGCTGCGCAAGCACCAGCCGACAGGGCCGCTGATGTGCATGGAGTTCTGGGACGGCTGGTTCGACTACTGGGGCGGACGCCATCACACGACGTCGGCGGCCGAGGCCGCGGCGGAGCTGGACGCGCTGCTCGCGGCCGGGGCGTCGGTGAACATCTACATGTTCCACGGAGGCACGAACTTCGGGCTGACGAGCGGGGCCAACGACAAGGGCGTGTACCGCGCGACCGTGACGTCGTACGACTACGACGCACCGCTCGACGAGGCCGGGAACCCGACCGAGAAGTACCACGCGTTCCGCGAGGTGATCTCGCGGTACGCCCCGGTGCCGGACGAACTGCCGGCGATCCGGCCGCCGGCCCGCGAGTTCGGCGTCGCGCTGGCCGATCCCATCGGGCTCCTGCAGGGCTGCGGCGGCGCCTGGTCCGAGCACGCCGCGCTGCCTGCGCTCGACGACCTCGAGGCGCGGCTGGCGATCTTCCGTACCGAGCTGCGCGGGGGCGGGCCGGCGTTGCTGACCTTCGGCGAGGTCCGTGACCGTGTCCAGGTGTTCCTCGACGGTGCGCCGGTCGGTGTCCTGGAGCGGGAACGGCACGAGCGGGCGATCATGCTCCCGCACACGCGCGGGCGGCTCGAGCTCGTCGTCGAGGACCAGGGCCGGGTCAACTACGGACCCCGGATCGGCGAGCCGAAGGGGCTGATCGGCCCGGTCCGTCTGGGCGCCGACGAACTCACCGGCTGGACGGCGTGCGTGATCGACCTCGACAATCTTCCGCGGCTGTGGGATTCCGCCGGCCCGACGCCGTCCGCGCTCGGCATCGGGCCGACCGCGTGGCGCGCGACGTTCGAGACCGACGGCGAGTCCGACCTGTTCCTGCGAACCGATGCCTGGGGCAAGGGTCTCGCCTGGGTCAACGGCTTCTGCCTCGGCCGGTACTGGCGCCGCGGCCCCCAGGAGACGCTCTACGTACCGGCGCCGCTGCTGGCGCCGGGGACGAACACCCTCGTCGTCCTCGAGCTCGACGTCATGGACACGCCCACGGCAACCTTCACGGGCTCCGCGTCGCTCGGGTTCACCGACCTCTAGCCGGTCTTCCGGACGGTGAGCTCGAACGTCGTCAGCGCCGACGCGTCGATGGCGAGCCGGTGGACCTCCGGCCCCCACACGGCACTGAGCAGGTCGTCGTCGACAGGGCGGCGTTCGAGCGTTCCCGCGCCGAGTTCCGCGTTCCACGTCAGCGCCGCCACGGCACCGGACAGGGCCTGGACGACGAGTTCTCCGGGCCGCTGTCGTTGCGGCGTACCGGCGATCACGAAGTGCTCCACGAGTACGTGTCCGGCCGGCCACGTGTCGACGACTCGTACGGCGCCCGCGTCGAGCGTGGCCTTCCGCCGTACGGCGCCGTCCGGCAACGTCAACGCGAACGAGGTCCCCTCTCGTACGTCGATGTGCGTGGCCTTCGAGTCCGCGCCGGGTGACTGCTCCTGGCCGTCGACCAACGGGACGTTGTGCCAGGCGCTGCGCACAACCCACTGCTCGTAGCGCCGCGGCGAGAACGAGATCGCCGTGTAGGTCGGCTGACCGAGATCGATCAGCACCGGCGACGAATCGACCGCAGCGATGAACGAGCCGACATCGTTGTGGTTGTGGTTCTCGTCGTTGTGGCCGCCCTTGACGGCCAGGGCCAGGCCGGCGTCCCGGGCGACGAACAGCTGCGTCTGCGGAAGCCAGGTCGAGCGCGGAAGCCCTGCGGCACCAGGCTTCGCGGCCCACCAGTCGCGGTCGAAGAGAGCCAGGACCAGCCGCCCGAGGCCGGGCTGTGGCGTCGGCAGTTCGTTCCGATGTGTTGCTGCGAACGCCGTCACGTCGTCGTCGCCGATCCGGCGCCCCCAGCGGTGCAGGACATGCCATGGCTGCTGTGTGCTCGGTCGCGCGGGACCGTCGCCGACGTTCACGAACCAGCCGTCGCCGAGCGCCATCCGGCCCGGGTACCGCGCCAGCTCGGCGAGCGGCGGAACGCCCCACGGGTCGAACGCGCCGGCGGTGATCCGGTCGAGGAGTTCGAGAGCGGTCGCCAGACGGGCCGGGCCGTTCCACCAGTACGCATAGCCTTCGTCGCAGCCGCCGTCGGACGGCATCGCGTCCAGGTACCGGCTGAGGCCTTCCACGACCAGGTCGACGAGTCGCAGTTGCCGGTCGGCGTCGGGTTCGAGCAGCAGAGCGGCACTCAGGATGTGGCCGTGGATCCACGGGTTCCAGTTGTGCAGCCGGCCGTCCAGCCCGAGCCAATGCCAGTCGCGGCGCTGCAGGAACGGTACGAAGACACGGACCCGTGCCTCGCGCCGCAGGCGATGACGCAGGCCTGGCACGCGATCGTCGAGGGCAGGTCCGAGGACAAGATCGGCCCAGGCGAGGACCTCGACGGTCTCGGCCGCGCCCAGGTCGACGTACGGATCGTCCGGATCGGCGACGACCTCGTTGCGTGCCGAGGCGAACGACTCGTGCGCGGCCCAGCACCAGGTGGTCTGCTCACACAGCAGCTGCAGTCCGTCGGCGGCGTGGTCGACCCACGACTCCTCACCAGTGGCAGCAGCCGCCGCGACCGCTGCCGCCGTACGGCGACGCAGCTCACCGACCGGCTCCTCGTAGGCAACCCGCACGCCGTCACGCCAGTAGCGCGCGAAGTCCGAGAGCAACAGGTGCGGCCAAGGCTGCGCGCGGTCCTTCTCCGCCTCCCCCAGCAGCGCGGCGACAGCCTCGTGATCCAGGGCCTCCCACGCGGCCCGCTCGCCGATGTCAGGTACGCCGAGCCGCGCTGCGGCAGCCCCGACGGCCGACCGGCGTACCTCGTCGGACAGGGACTGCCACCGCTGCATCAACGACGTCACCAGGACACCGTATTAGGCGACCCCACGGTGGTGGGTGGCTCGGTAGTGGGTGGGGGGCATGGTCTTGTGTTCGCGGAAGCGGCGGTTGAAGTTGGCGAGGTTGTGGTAGCCGCTGCGGGTGGCGATCTCGGTGATCGGGAGCGAGGTGGTCGTGAGCAGGCGGCAAGCGGTCTCGACGCGCAGCTGGTTGACGTAGTCGGTCAGCGTGCAGCCGAGCGCGCGGCGGAAGAAGCGGCTGAACGACGTCGGTGCCATGTGGACGAGCGCGGCGACCTCGTCGAGTACGACCGGCTCGGTGTGCGCCTGCTGCAGGTGCCGGCACACCACGTCGACCCGATCCCGTACGGCGGTGCTCGGCGCGGCGGCGTACCCGGCTCCGGTGATCGGTGTCGCCGTCGCGCCGGCGGCGAGACGCTGCAGTATGTCGAGAAGCCGCACCGTCTGGTCGGCCGGCGCGAGTCGGGGAAGAGCAGCGATGTCGGCGTGCAACTCGTGGCGGCCGAAGTACAACCCACGGGCCGAGCGGCTCAGCAGACTCTGGACGGCGGCGAACTGCGGGAGCTCGAAGAAGCGGGCGCCGAGGAAGTCGTGCCGGAACTGTGTCACGGCGGCCTCGGACGGCTGATCCGACGCGTACGTGTGCGGCAGATCGGGCCCGAGCAGCACGAGATCGCCCGGCAGGTACCCCTCCACATCGGTACCCACGTACCTCGTCCCGGATCCCGCGGTGATGAGGGTGAGCTCGTACTCCCGGTGGAAGTGCCAGGCGAAGCCGAACGACCGCTCGCGCCTGGTGAAGCACGTGAACGTCGTACCGCTCGGGACTCCCGGCCGCTCGTAACGCGGGTTCATCGGCACAGTCTAGGAGGACAACTGAGTACCGGAACCGGTCATCAGCGGCGTAGCACCCCGAGGGCCGGGGTTGGAATCGTGGAGGCCATGACGACCACCGACCTCTCCGTCGACGAGCTCGATACGCCGTACGACGGTCTGCCGCCGACCGCCACCGCCGACTTCAACCGCGACGGGTTCGCCCACCTGTCCGGCGTGCTGAGCCCGGACACCATCGCGAGGTACGAGCCGACGATCACCTCCGAGGTGATCCGGCTCAACACCCAGGGCCTGCCGCTCGCCGAGCGGGACACGTACGGCAAGGCGTTCCTGCAGGTGACGAACCTGTGGCAGCAGAACGAGCTGGTGAAGGAGCTCGTGTTCTCCCGCCGTCTGGCCGGTATCGCGGCGCAGCTGCTCGGGGTGCACGCCGTCCGGCTGTATCACGACCAGGCGCTCTACAAGGAGCCGAGCGGCGGCATCACCCCGTGGCATGCCGACCAGTACTACTGGCCGCTGTCCTCCGATCGGTGCGTGACGATCTGGCTGCCGCTGCAGGAGACGCCGCGGGAGATGGGGCCGCTCGCGTTCGCCCGCGGCAGCCACAACTTCGCCTTCGGCCGCGAGCTGCCGATCTCCGACGAGTCCGAGGAACAGCTGAAGAACGCCGTGGCCGAGCAGAACTTCGAGGACGTCGTCGAACCGTTCGCCCTCGGTGACGCGTCCTTCCACCGCGGCTGGAGCTTCCACCACGCCGGCCCGAACCGCGGCACCCAGCCCCGGCGCGTGATGACCGTCATCTACATCGACGCCGACATCCGCGCCGCCGCCCCGACCAACAACAACCAGCACGCCGACCTGGCCAACTGGATGCCCGGCACCACCCCCGGCCAGATCCCCCGATCCCCCCTCAACCCGATCCTGTACGACACCGCCGGCCCCCAATAGCGGGAGCGATGGGGAACCCGCTGGTGTTTGCTGGTGTGGGCCCCCAAACAGCCCACAAAATAAGGGGATTCCAGCTCGGAAACTGTCGGTAGCACCGTCTAGAGTCAATGCCATGGAACTTCTAGGCGAGCGGCCGGCGTGGTCGATGAGTGGCAGCGAACTGCTGTCCACCCTCGACTCAGTCGAGGCTGAGCTCGCCCGCCTGGAGGCCTACCGGCTGAGCGTGGTCGCCGCGATCGAGTCCACTGGGTATGCCGCTGAGCTCGGTGCCCGCGACACCGCGGAGTTGCTGCGGTTCCGGTACCGGCTGGACGGCCCGGCCGCCCGCCGCACCCTCCGGCTGGCCCAGACGGCCACGCAGTACCCGGCCGTGGCGGCCGCCCTCGAGCGGACGGCCTCTTCCGCAACCGCCGACGCCACCGACGACAGCGGATCGAGCGACGGCGTACCCGGGGACGGTGGCTGGTTGGTGCGGCCGGCGCAGGCGGCCGCGATCGTGTTCGGGCTGGACCGGGTGCGGTCGCGGGTGCCGGTGGGGGATCTGGACGCGGCGGCGGAGCAGCTGGTCGGGCTGGCCGGTCACCTGTCGCCGGGTGAGCTGCGCACCGCCGCGAAGGAGATCGCCGATCTGCTGGACTCCGACGGCCCCGAACCCGAGGAGCAGAAGGCGTATGAGCGGGAGTCGCTGACGCTGTCGGCTGCGGACAACGGGGTGAAGTTCAAGGGATTTCTGGCGAACGAGAACGCCGAGCTGCTGCGGGCGGTCGTGCATGCCGGGGCCCGCCCGCACAAGACCGTCGACGGCGAACACGACCCGCGGCCACGGGACAAGCGCCAGGCCGACGCGCTGTCCACCGCCCTGGGCATCGCCGCCGCCGCGTGGGACACCACCGGCCCCACCACCGGCCCCACATCCGGCCCCGCCACGGGCACCGAGGGCACCGCGAGCACCGCGGACACCGCTGGCGCCGCTGGCGCCGCGGGCGCAGGTGGTCGGGTGGCCGGGTACGGCGCGAAGGCGACCATCACGGTCACGATCGACCTGGACGACCTCAAGGCCGCCACCGCGGACGCGGTCGGGCGGACCGTCTACAGCGGCGGGCTGTCCGCGGCCACGATCCGGCGGCTGGCCTGTGACGCGAACATCATCCCGCTGGTGCTCGGCTCCAACTCCGAGCCGCTCGACGTGGGGCGCCGGGTGCGGCTGGTCACCAAGGCGATGCGCCGCGCCCTGGACGCCCGCGACCGCGGCTGCGTGGTCTGCGGAGCCCCGCCGATCATGTGCGACGCCCACCACCTGAGCTCCTGGATCGACGGCGGCCACACCAAAGTCGACAACCTCGCCCTGCTCTGTCGCCGCCACCACACCGACCTGCACAGGGGCCGCTGGCACCTCACCATCCTCGACGGCATCGTCCGTGTCGCCCGCCCCAGCTGGGCCGAACCCGCACCCACCCCCGCCACAGCGCGACGCACCGCACCGCCACACGCCCAGCCACGACGTACGGCGTCTCCCGATGCCCGGGCCCGACGTACGGCACCACTGGACGCCGACGCACCGCGTACAGCACTGCCCGACGCCCACCCTCGACGTACGGCGCTGTCCGACGCCCAAGCTGGGCGCGCGGCATCGCTGGATGCCGGGCCGCGGCGTACGGAACCGCCGGGCGACGGCCGGGCTGGACTCGCGGTAGCCCCGGATGCCGAGGCAGCCGGCAGCGGGGAGAGCATCCCGGACCGCTCGCGCTGGAGGGCCGACGAGGCTGTTCTCCAGCAAGCGGCTGCCTTCGCAGCCACCGGGTAGCCGGCGGACAACACCTCCTCACCGCGGGCCTGCGGGCAGGAGGCTGTTGTGCTGCTCCCGGTCGGACAGAGCGAGGAGTCCTTTCAGCGCCTCCGGCAGCGTGTGATTGTCCTGCCACCCGGGCGAACCGGCGCAACTGGATGGAGTACGACACCGCGGCCCGGGTCGTCGACCAAGCGACGCAATCGTCCATCAGGGACGGATCCGGCTGGCGCGTCAGCCCTCGCGCGGCCATACGCACCCCGCGATCTCGTCGAGTGGTCCGTAGCGGTAGCCGGGCGTGCCGGCGGTACATGCGTATTGCCACTCGGCCTCGGTCGGCAGGCGGCAGCCGGGCGACGACCGATCCCACGCAACCTGCTCGCCGTCGATCGCGTACGCGGGCGGCAACAGGGCGTCCGACGACATCTGGTTGCACAAGGCAACGGCGTCGTACCAGCTGACCCCCTGAGCGGCACGCCGCCCCGTGCGACCGGGTACGGGGCGAGCTGGACGGTGTCGTGGGGCCTTGGTTCTGTACCGCTCCTGGCGAACGCGGAACCGGCCCACCAAAGGGGCGGAACTCAGCTGCTTGAAGGCGCTGTGTTTTGTACGAGACGGTGGCAGGGCCGGCGTACCAGGTGTAGCTGTCGAGCACGGGTTCCAGCCGCGCTCGCTGGTCGCGCGGCGGTCGGGTCGGCAGACGGCGACAGGTGTCGACAAGGCCGGCAGGGTGCCGTCGACCAGTGCCTCGCGGTTGACGAACACGCTGGTCGACTCGGGTTCGTACAAGCAGAGGACTTGGTCGGGCAGCGGCATGGTCGGTCGGCAGATGCCCGACAGGGTCGGCCGGCTGACGCCGTGCAGGACCCAACGCTCGGCGGTTGGCCCGGCGTCTACAGTCGGCCTTCGAGGACCCGAAAATGCCGCTCACCAGTTCAGCGCGTTCTGACACGCTGACGGCACAGAGAACCTCCAGCCGGCCACTGAAGGGAGCCACCGCTCTGAGCTCGGCCGCCCTGCTCTTCTTTGATCTTCGCCGTCAGTCGAGGAGGTTGTCGACGATGGTGGTCATGCGGTCGACCGGGATGGCGAAGCCGATGCCGATGTTGCCGGAGCGGGTGGCGCCGAGGGTGGCGATGGCGGTGTTGACGCCGACGACCTGACCGGCGGCGTTGACGAGCGGGCCGCCGGAGTTGCCGGGGTTGATGGCGGCGTCGGTCTGGATCGCGGTCTGGCGGGTGCCGTTGTCGCCGAAGCGGGCCTGGCGGTCGACGGCGCTGACGATGCCGGCGGTCACGGTTCCTTCCAGGCCGAGTGGGGATCCGACGGCCAGCACAGGGTCGCCGACCTGGAGTTGTGCGGACCGGCCGAGCGGGAGCGCGCGCAGGGCCGCGGCGTCGGCGGACGCGACCTGGAGTACGGCGACGTCGTTGTCCTCGTCGGCGCCGACGACTCGCGCGTCGACGGTACGGCCGGTCGACAGGACCAGTGACACATCACTCGCTCCTTCCACGACATGGGCGTTCGTCACCACACGGCCTTGCTGGTCGACCGCGAAGCCGGAGCCGGTCGCGCGTCCTGCCCGGATCGAGACGACGCCCGGCAGGACACTCGCGGCGGCCGCGGTGATGGAACCCTGGGCGGCCGCCGGAGGTGCTGACGACTGCTGGAGACCCGTCGCGGGCTCACGGCCGCCGGTGAAGGCGCCGGCGAGTCCACCGGCGGTGATGGAGAGGGCGAGCGTGCCGATGACGAACCCCGCTCGACGCCGACCGCCGCCGGACCGAACGCCCGGCTGAGCAACCGGAGGCGCAACCGGCGGAGCGACCGGCGGGATGAGTGGTGGGGCCGTCACCCCGGCCTGAGGTGCCGCTGCCGGAGAGGGGGATGCCGGAGCGGGGGCCGGGGCGACGGAGCTGGGGGGCGGACCGGGGACGTAGTCCGGTCCGCGGAACGGGTGGCCCAGATGTGGAGGCATAGGTGGCTCCTGATCAAGGAAGGCGGGAGAACCAGAGCAGCGAGGCCAGCGCGGCCAGCAGCGCCGCCGCCAGGGCGATCCCGGCGACGAGGTTGGTGATCTCGCGCGGCTCGGTGGTCCAGCCGATGGAGGACTGGAGGTCGGAGTAGACGTCACGCAACTGCTCGTCGCTCTCGGCCTCGTAGAAGGACCCGTCGGTCGCGTCCGCGAGACCTTGCAGTGCCTCGGTGTCCGCGGGAACCGGGATCTCACGTCCTTCCAGGTTCACGGTTCCGTCCGGCGTGCCATAGGCGATCGTCGACACCGGTACGCCGGCCTGCGCGGCCGCCTCGGCCGCCTGGTCGACCGGGCTGCCCGCGGTGTTGCCGCCGTCGGACAGCAGCACGATCCGGCTGGGCGGCGGATCGTCGGGATCGATCGTCCGCACCGCCTGCAGGCTGGTGAGGACGGCGTCCCCGATCGCGGTCGAGTCGCTGAGCTGCAGGCTGTTGATCGCGTCGACGGTCGCCTGGTGGTTCGTGCTCGGCGCCGACACCACGGTCGCGGTCCGCGCGAACGACACCAGCCCGACGTTGAACTTCTCCGGCAGGTCCCGGACGAACTGGACCGCGGCCTGCTTCGCGACCTCGAACCGGTTCGGCGCGACGTCGGTCGCCGCCATCGAGTTCGAGATGTCCATCGCGACCAGGACGGTGGCGCGCTCACGCGGCACCCGGAGGTCCGCGACCGGCCGGGCGATCGCGATCGTCAGCACGGTCAGCGCGGCGAGGAAGGCCGCGGCCGGCGCGTGCCGGCGCCAGCCGGGCCGCTTCGGGGCGACCTTCTCCAGCATCGGAAGGGTCGCGAACCGGACGGCGTACTTCGTCCGGCGGCGCTGGGCGATCAGGTACGCCGCCACGAGCGCGGCGACCAGCACCAGCAGCCAGAGCCACAGCGGTTGCTCGAATCTCATCTGGTCCTCACAGCAGTCGGGTTCCGCCGGACGCCGGCCCGGCGGCGCGCGGTGGTGAAGGCGGCGACGTCCCGGACCCAGTCGGTGTCGGTGCGCAGCACGAGATGCGCCGCACCGGCGGCCCGGATCGCCTGGGTGGTCTGTTCGCGGTGTGCCGCCATCGCGTCGGCGTACCGGCGGCGGAGTCTGCGGCTGGACGTCTGGACTTCGCGGCGTCGTCCGGTCTCCGGGTCGACGAGGGTGAGCAGGCCGACCTCGGGGAGTTCCAGTTCGCGGGGGTCCAGCACTTCCACGGCGATCACCTCGTGCCTGGCGGCCAGCCTCCGCAGGGGATCCGCCCAGCCGGTTTCGTGGAAGTCCGACACGATCAGGCGCATCCCCGGCCTGCGATGTTCGCGGTCGAGGCGACTGATCGCACGACCCAGATCTGTCCCGGGGAAGGCGCCCGGTTCGGGTCTGGGGAGCGTGAGGAGAGTACGGAGGGTACGGCGGAGTTGGACCGCGCCCGCGGCGGCCGGGAGACGGCGGAGATCGTTGCCTTGGGCAATCCGTACGCCCAGGCGGTTGCCGGGGCGGTCGGACAGGAGCCCAACCGCGCCGACGATCGCGACCGCCAGATCGCGTTTCTCGCTCAGCGCGGTGCCGAAATCCATACTCGCGGACGCGTCCAGCAAGGCCCACGTCTCCAGCTCGCGCTCCGCCAGCGGTGCCCGGACATGGGGTTCCAGCGAGCGGGCGGTCACGTTCCAGTCCATCCGCCGTACGTCGTCCTGGCCGGGCTGGTACGGACGCGCCTCGTTCGGTTCGCTGCCGGGACCGCTGCGCAGGCCGGTGATCTCGCCGTGCAGGAAGCCTTCCAGCTTCCGCTTCACCGTCAGCTCGAGCGCGCGCAAGGCCCGCTCCCGCCCGGTCAGCAGGTCGGTCATGCCGCCGAGCCCTGGGCGTCGTCGGAGGGCACCACGTGCGGCTGCTCGATGGTGTGCAGGATCCGCGTGACGACCGACCGCGGATCGACCCCGTCGGCGAGCGCGTCGAACGTGAGCACCAACCGGTGCGCCATCACGTCCAGCGCGACGTCGTACACGTCGGCCGGCAACACGTAGTCCCGCCCGCGCAGCAACGCCAGCGCCCGCCCGGCCGCGACCAGTCCCAGCGTTGCCCGCGGGCTGACGCCGAACTCAAGCACGCCGGCCAGGTCGTGGATCCCGTACTGCGCCGGCACCCGGGTCGCGTGCACCAGGCGGACGACGTACTCCGCCACCGCGTTGTGGACGAACACGTCGTCCGTTGCCTCCTGCAACTGTGCGACCTGCTCCGGGGTGAGGACGGCGTTCGCGTGCGGCCGGTGCGCGCTCATCCGCTGCAGGATCGTCAGCTCCTCCATCGGGGTCGGGTAGTCCACCGTGATCTTCAGCAGGAACCGGTCCCGCTGCGCCTCCGGCAGCGCGTACACGCCGTCGGACTCGATCGGGTTCTGGGTCGCGAGCACCAGGAACGGCTCCGGCAGCCGGTACGACGTACCGCCGATGCTGACCTGGTGCTCGGCCATCGCCTCGAGCAACGCGGACTGCACCTTGGCCGGCGCCCGGTTGATCTCGTCGGCGAGGACGAGGTTCGCGAACACCGGGCCGAGCTCGGTGTCGAACCCCTCGGTGGACGGCCGCCAGATCCGGGTCCCCATGATGTCGCCGGGCACCAGGTCCGGGGTGAACTGCAGCCGGGCGAACCGGCCGCCGATCACCTCGGCCAGAGTGCGCACGGCGAGCGTCTTGGCGACGCCCGGCACGCCTTCCAGCAGGCAGTGGCCGCGGGCAAGCAACCCGACGAGCATCCGCTCGACGAGCTGGTCCTGCCCGACGACGACCCGTTTCACCTCGAACAGCGCGTGCTCCAGCGAAGCGGCTGTCGCCGCGCCCCGCGGAAGATGCGGCTCGGTCATGCGTTCCCGGCCGGGTTCTGCTCGGACTGCGAAGGCTGCTGCGGCGGCTGCGACGGCTGCTGCGACGGTTGCTCGCCCTGGCCCTGCCCACCCTCGCCCTGACCGCCCTGCCCGTTCTTCTCGGGGCAGTCCTGCGACCGCTGCGACGGTGATGGCGTGGTGTCGCCGTCCTCCACCGTCACGTACCCCTGCTCCGGGGCGGGGTCGTTTCCGGCGGCGTACGCGATCCCGCCCGCACCGAGCGCCGCAACCGCCACCGCACTGCCGAGGACCAGCCGTTTGACCGGGAGTTTCATCAGGTTCTCCTTCGATTCGCCTGGCCACAGCTCATCAAGCAGGCGCGAAAACGACCGGAAAGCGGACCGAAAGCCCGCCGAAAGCGCGGGCCGGACCGGCGCGGGTTCCCGGCTACCTTGGGTGCGTGCGACTACTTGTGGTGGAGGACGAGGAAGGCCTGGTCAGCGCGCTGCGCTCGGGACTCGGCCGGGCCGGGTACGCCGTCGACGCGGCCACCACCGGCGCGGAGGCGATGGACAAACTCGCGAGCACGCCGTACGACCTGGCGATCCTGGACATCACGCTGCCGGACACCAGCGGCCTCGACCTGTGCCGCGCGGTCCGCCGCGGCGAGATCGAGGTGGCGTCGGGACGGGAGCTGCGGGTGCTGATGCTGACCGCGCGCGCCTCGCTGGCCGACCGCGTCCGCGGCCTCGACGAAGGCGCCGACGACTACCTGACCAAGCCGTTCGCGCTGGTCGAGCTGCTGGCCAGGATCCGCGCCCTGCTCCGCCGCGACGTCACCAACGGCACCACCCAGCTGCACGTCGGCGACCTCGTCCTGGACTCCTCCCGGCACCTGGCCACCCGGGCCGGGCGCGAGCTCCCGCTGACGCTGAAGGAGTTCGGCATCCTGCGGTACCTGATGTCGCGCCCCGGCCACGTGATCTCGGCCGAGGAACTGCTCGAACACGTCTGGGACGAGAACGCGGACCCTTTCACCCAGACCGTCCGGGTGACCGTCGGCACCCTGCGTCGCAAACTCGCGCGCGAGGGCGAGGAACCGATCCTCGAGACCGTCATCGGCCGCGGCTACCGCCTCAGGAGTGACACATGAAGCTCCCGCTCTGGGCGCAGACGATCCGGTTCCGCCTGACCCTGACCTATTCCGCCGTGCTGATCGCACTGTCCGCGCTGCTGCTCGGCGGCGTGTACCTCGCGCTGTCGCAGATCCTCGAGCCCAAGCCGCTGGACTCGATCGAGGTCCAGAAGTACTACAAGGACGCACACGGCGAGTTCCACCTCAAGCCCGGCCAGGTGATCCAGGCCGCCGAGCTGTCGAGCGTGCAGTCCGCGGTCAACTACCAGACGCTGCAAACCCTGCGGAACTACTCCGCGGCCGGCATCGGCGCGCTGTTCCTGGTCAGTCTCGGCACCGGCTGGTGGCTGTCGGGCCGAGTCCTGCGTCCGGTCCGGCGGATCACCGCCACCGCGCAGGAGATCTCCGCGACCGATCTGTCCCGCCGGATCGCCCTGCAGGGTCCGCACGACGAGCTGCGCAACCTGGCCGACACCGTCGACGGCATGCTCGGGCGGCTCGAGACGGCGTTCCTGGCCCAGCGTCAGCTCGTCGACGACGCCTCGCACGAACTGCGCAATCCGCTCGCCGTGATCCAGGCGAACGTCGATGCCGTCCTCGCGCACGACGACACCCCGTCGGACGACCGTGCGCAGGCCACCGCGATCGTCGGTCGCGCGATCCAGCGGATGACGCGGCTCGTCGAGGACCTGCTCGCCTCCGCGCGCCGGTCGTCACCGGCGTTCGTCGACGCCGACGTGGACCTCGCCACGATCGCGGGCGAGGCCGCCGAGGAGTACGAACTGCTCGCCGCCGACCGCGAGCTCCGCGTCGTACGGCGGCTCGCGCCCGGCCCGGTCGCCGCCGGGGACGCGTCGGCGCTGCGCCGGGCGGTCGAC
>NZ_JBSGFZ010000047.1:0-30281 GCF_053603655.1 Kribbella sp. NPDC004138 | reverse complement strand
CCTCGAGGGCGACTTTCCCGGTGGCGAGGTCGACATCATCTACCGTTTCACCCTTGTCGACGGCCTCATCGGCAGGCTCGAGATCGCTCCCTGACGCCGCCTCTCCTGCGGTGCCGGCTGGATGCTGAAGGACGACCTCGATCGAGGCCGTCCTTCAGCATCGCTGCCGCGGACGCCGGTCAGCTACGGGCGAAGGCGGATGATCGTCTTGCCCTTGAGCCGTTCGGTCGAGGTGAAGGTGGTCACCGCGTCGTCGAGCGTCGCGACGGTGCCGATGTTCGTCCGCAGCCGCCCGTCCCGAACCCGCTGGACGATCTCGGTCAGCTGGCCCCGATCCGCCTCGACGACGAAGTCGATCGCCAGGCCGTCCGCCGGCCGCGCCTCGGGCGGGCCCACGACGGTCACCAGCGTCCCACCGGGTTTGATCCGGGCCGCGGAGCTCTTCTGGACGTCTCCGCCGATGACGTCGAACACCAGATCGACCGGCCCGACGTCGTCCAGCGAGTCGTTGGCGAGGTCGACGAACTCGTGCGCACCGAAGTCGAGTGCCTTGTCACGGTCCGCGGCGCGTCCGGTGCCGATGACGTACGCGCCGAACTCGCGGGCGAGCTGCGTCACCATCGTGCCGACCGCACCGGCCGCGCCGTGGGCGAGGACGCTCTGCCCCGACTGGAGGCGGCCGTGCTGGAGCAGGCCCTGCCAGGCCGTCAGTCCCGAGATGGGCAGGCTCGCGCCCACGGTGAAGTCGACGTCACCCGGGAGCGGCGCGACGTTGCGTGCCTCGATCGCCACGTACTCCGCCAGCGTGCCGTCGCGATGCCAGTCCGCGAGGCCGAACACCCGTTGACCGACCGACAGACCCGTCGTGCCGTAGCCGAGCTCGGTGACCACGCCCGCCAGCTCGTGCCCGGGGATCGACGGTGCTCGGTCACGGCCGGCGCGATCTGTCCAGGTCGAGGGCCACTCGAGCTCGGTCGGGACGTAACCCGACGCCTGGACCTCGACGACGACGTCGTTGATCGCCGCTGCCGGCTCCGGCCGCTCCGCGAGCGTCATGCCGGCTGGTCCCGCTGCCTGGTCCGTCACCACGATTGCCCTCATCAGGCACCTCCTCGTATCCAGTCCTTCGCCGGCACAGCACTGCCGGCTCGTAAGCATTCGCGGCACCGCATACTCGCCGTCTTACCACCAGGACCGGCAATTGGCTGCAACGAGGCCGTAAGATCCGTTGCGGGCCGACCACCAACGGTTATCCGGACAGGACATCGGCGACAACGAGGCTTTCGGATCAACTGCTAGAGGTGAACAGTGACCGGCTGGCGGGAGGGACTCGAGCGATTCCTCGCCACAGACCCAGGCGACATCGGGTGTGACGAGTCGAGGGATGCTCTGCACCTGTATGCCGAGCTCCTCGCAGCCGGAGTCGACGTCGCCGAGCGCTGCCCCGGGCTCGCGTCGCACTTGGCCGCCTGTCGCGCCTGCGCAGAAGACGCCGACGGATTGCTGGCCGCCGTACAGAACCACGATCCAGACGGCGACACATCCGACCTCGATCCGTAAGCACGAGGGGATCGACGGCCACCAAGGAGTCGTACAGACTCGACATGGAGGCCCGAGCGCGATGAGCGACCGACTGCAGGACTTCGACACGACCGACGGCGCGGCGATTGCCGTGGCTGACATCCCGAAGGCGGTGACGGCCGGTCGGTTCGTCTACTCCGACGGTGCGACCCAGATCTTCACGATCGACGGGCAAACCACCTACACCGAGCGAGGACGTGACAGTTCGGGGGAGTGGTACGTCGATGGCCAGGGCAGGTTCTGCTCGTTCTGGCCGCCGAGCTATCGGGCCTGCTATGCGCTTCGCTGGATCGTCGAGGACACGCGGATCGCCGGAGTCAGATTCACCGGGCTCCAGGACGGCGTGACGTTCGAAGGCCGCTACGCGTGATCGGGCACCGGTGTACCTCTAGCAAACGGGACGAGATAGACCAGTTATAACTCATCTGAGTTGCCCAAATGCGTCTCCTGTGGCGGATTGGACGGAGTCATGAATGGACGGTATCGTCCATCTTGCTGATCCGGGGTGCGCCACACCGCCGTGCCGCACCTGTGGGGTCACCGTGTTCCGCTGACCGCCGGAGATCCATGAAGAGCCAAGCTTCCGAGTCGTCGTCCCAGGTGCGGGTCGTCTCCGCTGACGTGGTCCTGGAGAACTGCGCCTGGGTTCGCGACCTGAGCAGCGGGGGAGATCGGCGCGAGCTGGCGAGCCGGCGCCTGTACGACATCCTGCTGCGCGCCGCGCGAGCGGAGGCCGGCCGGCGGGCGACCAGGCTGCGCCTCGCCGGACCGGAGCTGGACGACCTCGCGCACCAGGCCGCGGCGGACGCGCTGCTGGCGATCTGCGGCAAGATCGAGACCTTCCGCGGTGACTGCAAGTTCACCACCTGGGCGTACAAGTTCGTGATCTTCGACGTGGCGGCCAAGGTCAACCGGCACTTCTGGCAGCGAGCCGGTGTCGCGTTCGACGAGGAGGACTGGGACCGCCTGCCGGCCCAGTTGGGGATCGGCCCGGAGGCGTACGCCGAGAGCCGGGACCTGCTGACCGCCGTACACCGAGCCGTCGACGAGAGCCTGACAGCGAAGCAACGCATGGTTTTCGTCGCTCTGGTGCTGAACGGGATGCCCACAGCTGTGCTCGCCGATCAGCTCGGTGCGACCCAGAACGCGATCTACAAGCTGATGTTCGACGCCCGCCGGAAATTGCGTGCCGCGCTGGTCGACGCCGGCTACCTACGACGCGAGCGACACTGCGAGTTCGGCTGACCAATCCCCTTCGATCGAGAGGATGTCCTTCCGGTCTACTTGACGGTTGCGTCGCAGAAGCTGGTGATCCCTCGACGACGTCCTGCAGGTACGCCTCGCCGCCGGCCGGGGTGAAGACGAGGTCACCCCGGCCCCAGAAGATCAGCGTCTTGGGCTGGTCGCGGCGCACGGCGACCGGGTTCGGCTGCTCGGACGTCAGTTGCGCCCGGCCATGACGCCGCCGTCGACGTTGAGGATCGCGCCGGTGATCCAGCTGGCCTCCGGAGAAAGGAGGAACACGATCGCGGACGCGATGTCCTGGGCTGTCCCGACCCGTCCCAGGGGGTGGAAGGCGTCGAATCCCTTCACCGTCTCCTCGAGCTGGTCTGCCGGGATGAAGCCCTCGTACAACGGCGTGGCCACCACCGCGGGAGCAACGGCATTGACGCGAATGCCGTCGGCCGCCAGCTCCATGGCCAGGTTGTGGGTCAGTGCGTGCAGACCGGCTTTCGCCATCGAGTAGCCGGTTGCCGGCGTCGCCGCCACGGCCTGATGGGCCCACATGCTGCCGATGTTGACGATCGCACCACCGGAGCCGCTCGCCTTCATCCCGCGAACCACCGTCTGGGTCAGGAAGAACGTCGCTCGGCTCAGCTCCAGGTACGCGTCGTAGTCCTCCTGGCTGTAGTCGAGGAACCCTTCGGGGACGAAGAACCCGGCCGCGTTGACGAGCAGCGTCGCGTCGGCGTGCTCCGCGGCGAGTTGCTCCTGCACGTCCTCCACCTGCTTGCGGTCCGCCAGGTCGGCGGTGATGCCCCAGGTCTCGCCCTTCTCGCCGAGCTCGGCGACGGTCTGGTCGACCTTCGCCTGCTGACGCCCGACGATGACTGCCTTGCCCCCTTGCCCGACAACGTCCGCAGCAGTTTGCCGGCCCATGCCGCTGCTGCCGCCGACCACGATGAGCTTGCGGTCTTCGAAGTATCCGTTCATGAGTTTCCCCTCGATTCGTGCCGGGCCGGAGTGCCCGGATGTCCCTGCTTGTGTGCCGATCGGGGGTCTGCCTTACTGCTTTCCGGGATCCTGATGAGTGTGAGTTGTGTCGGCCTCGGACATCGAAGGGGCGTCGTCGGGCGTGCCGAACAGATAGTGGGAGAAGGCGGAATGCTGATTCGCGTGCTCGGCCGGCTCGGTCGGAAGCCCACGTCCTTCGAGCTCGTCCCAGGTCGAGTCGGCGATACGCCACAGCTGGTGTGCCAGTCGGCCGGCGACTCCGGCATGCGGCGAGTTCGGGTGCGGTCGTGTTGGCGAACTCCACTGCCGTTTCGCCAAGGTCCTGGCCAGATCTGTAGCGCCGTCGGCACCATGGAGTCGCTCGAGACCGGAGACGATCCGCACCTCGGTCGATTCGTGCTCGTCCAGTAGCCGTTGGGCCTCTCGCCAGGTCTCGGCTGCACTGAGGCCCAGGAAGCGCGCATCGCCGTACGCCCTGCCCTTGAGTACCCGAAGCGCCTGTTCGAACTGTTTGAGGTTGTCGAGCAGTACGGCGGCGTCATCACCGGGCAGCGTCCTGGCCGCGGTCAGCAGGACATCGGCGACGGCGGCGGCGTGCTGTGCGGCGACAGCGGCGAACTGGTCCGTGACGCGACGCCTTTCGAATCCGTCCAGGCCCGGATCCTGAGAGCGTTCGGCGAGCTCTCTGAGCCTGGCGTGCTGGGCATGCACGAGTTGCTGCAGCGGCGCGGAGTGCGGATGCATCGATGGATGGGACGGGTCGAGCACCACGAGGTACTTCGGCTGGGCATGGAGGAAGCGGTCGACCGCGGGGCAGTAGTTCGTGACCCGGATGCCCTGGGAAATCAGGTCGTCGAGGACCGCCTTGATCAGCTCGGTGCCGAGTCCGCGGCCACGGTGATCGGCTGCGATCTCGGTGTGTCCCAGGACGCGTCGCCGGCCGAGGATGCGGAAGTCGAGGGTTCCTACGATCGTGCCCGCGACGAGTAACTCGTACCTTCGTGATTGGTGATTCTCGACCACGGTCACGCTGTCCCTGCCGTAGAGCTCCCGACTGACCTCGCTCATGCGACCTCCTGCCGACCGGCCGGCGGTCTGCCGGCTCCACACGAGTGGTTGGTGTCAGCGAGGGGAGGCGTGCTTACGCCGTCCGGCGCCAGCAATCGTTGCCCCGTCCCGATAAGCTCATTGCGTGCCCGAGACTGTGAACGAGCTCGATCGCCGGCTGACCGCCCGCGGTGCGGCCACGCGAGCCCGCATCGTCGCCGCGGCTGATGAGCTGATGTCTCTGAAAGGCGCCGCAGCGACCACGCTCGACGAGGTGACCGCGGCGAGCGGCACGAGCAAGTCGCAGTTCTATCGGCATTTCAGCGACAAGAGCGCCTTGATCCAGGCGGTGATCGCACTGCGGGGCGGGCGTGTCCTCGAGCGCGAGGAGCAGTACCTCCGCAGGGTCGACTCGTTGAACGGGCTCGACCGATGGTGCAGGGCCATCCTCCAGCGGGTCACAGCACGCCGTGGAGCGCTGGGCTGCGAACTCGGATCCCTGTCGACCGAGCTCTCCGACCAGGACGAGGCGGCGCGCATCGATCTCGAGGCGCACCTGACATCGTGGATCTCCCTACTGACCGCCGCGCTCGAGCGCATGAAGGCCAACGACACGCTGTCCGAGGACGCCGACCCGGCGACGCTGGCGACGGGCATCATGGCCGCGCTCCAGGGCGGCTACGTCCTTGCCCAGGCGGCCCGTGATCCCGCTCCGATGCGTATCGCACTCGAGCTCGCGATGGACTCGGTCCGAGCGCACGCGAAGTCGGCCGGCACCTAGGGCATGTCTGATAATCCAGCGCCGTCGCGAGGAGGTGCTCGGTGCGGTAGCTCGGCGTGCGGGAGCGAAGGTCTCGATGCGGCGCATCGTGGCCTTTGCTCACGTGCGGCGAGATACCGTGCCGAGTGCCCCGCAGTAGGCGCTGGATTGTCAGACATGCCCTAGATCCACGCCATGCGTCAGGCCGTCCGCGGTCTGCTGAGGATGTCGTCGTACTCAGGATGCTTCTCGACGAAGCGGCGGACGACCGCGCAGTAGTTCGACACCGTCACGTCCCGCGTGCGGATGTCGTCGAGAGCGCGGCCGACCAGCACCCAGGAGAGTCCTTGTCCGCGGTACGTCGGTTCCACGACGGTATGTGTGATCGACAGATTCGAGCCGATCACGTGGTACACGAGCAGCCCAGCCTGGTGGCCGTCGACGAGCAGCTCGTAGTACTCGTCTTCCGGGTGGTTGACGACGGCCACTGTCGGCCGGGGTGCGGGAGCTGGAACAGCAACCGCGCCGTCGATGGTCAGCAGATCCGCCAGCGGAGCCAGCCAGCCCCCGCCGAACGCTTCGGGAGGTAGGTCGGACTGCCAGGTGAGGCCCGATCCGGCCCGATCCCGGAAGTGGAGAACGAGCCGCCAGGCACCGTCGGCGTCCAGGGGTGGCGCTGCTGCGCGCACTCGAATACGCACGCTGCTCGGAAGCGAGTTGAGCATCACCGGCTGCGTCTGCACCGGCTGGGTCATCCGCCCGTCCTGTGAGCGCAGGCAACTCGTCCCTGTGCTGCTCCAGCTGGCCAGCACCACATCCAGGTCGTCACCACCGAACAGGCCCGCCGTGACACTCAAGTCGACTGGCCGTGCGATCGCGGGCGCCGTCAACTCGCCGTCGGCGAGGTGGTAACCCGTTCCGTCGGGTCGCATCGCTACTTCCTCCTTGCTTCGTACTCAGTAGAGGACTATATCGTCCACTGATGAGTCTGTGTCACCAGGGTCCACGGGGTGTCTAGTTCCGAAGTGGACCGATGAGGCCTCTTCAGCCAGTGTCTGGACCTCTGGTTGGACAAGATGCTGCATGTCGACGAGCCGGGAGGGCGAATGGCGCGATTGGTGATCCGCAACGTGTCCGTGCTGGTCGTTCCCGAGGAGGGTGAGTGCCGCGTCGACGAGGCGCAGGACATCCTTGTCGAGGATGACCGGATCGTGGCCGTCGCACCGACGGGAACTCACGCTGTGCAGACGACCGACCCTGCAGCACCTTCCGAGGTTCTGGACGGGACCGGGTTGCTGGCGGTGCCTGGGTTGGTGAACTCGCATACGCACAGTCCGATGGTGATGATGCGCGGGGCGGCCGAGGATCTGGCGATCGAGGACTGGTTCAACCAGCGGATCTGGCCGATGGAGGTGAACCTGACGCCCGAGCGGGTGCGGGTCGGGGCTCGGCTGGCGTGTGCGGAGATGTTGCTGGGTGGGGTGACGACCTTTGTCGATCACTACTTCCACGCCGACCAGATCGCCGAGGCCGCGATCGAGTCCGGGATCCGCGCGGATCTCGCGCCGACGTTCTTCTCCTCGGCGGGTGAGCAGGCCGTCGGCAATGCGTTCGAGACGACACGAGAGCTCGCGCAGCGGCATCCGCGGATCACCGCGAGCCTCGGCCCGCACGCGACGTACACGGTCACCGACGACGACCTCCGGCGTACGGCGGACTTCGCGCGGGCGGAAGGGCTGCGGATCCACTTGCACGCCGCCGAGACCGACGGCCAGACGCAGGCCTCGCTCGACAAGCACGGCGTCACACCGATCCAGGTGCTCGAACAGACCGGTGTCCTCGACGCAGGCGCCCTCGTCGCGCACGGCTGCGGGATCCGCGCGGACGACCTGCCGATCCTGGAGCGGTACGCCGGGACGACCGTCGCGTCCTGCCCCAAGGTGTACCTGAAGCTCGCGATGGGCGAAGTCACCCCGATCAAGGCACTGCGCGCAGCAGGCGTCGACGTCGGCATCGGCACCGACGGCGCCGCCGTGCACAACACCCTCGACGTCTGGGAAGCGATGCGGATGGTCGCCCTCACCCAGAAGCAACGTGAACACGACGCCGAGTGGATGACGCTGTCCGACACCCTCCGTCTGGCCACCCGGGGCAGTGCCGCGGCCGCCGGTCTCGCCGACCGCATCGGCGTACTCGAGTCGGGCCGGCAGGCGGACATCGTCCTCGTCGATCTGAGCGCACCCCACAACCAGCCGCTGCACGACCCCCGCGCCGCACTCGTGTACTCGGCCCGAGCCTCCGACGTGGTCACTGTCCTCGTCGCCGGTCAGATCGTGGTGCGCGACCGCCGGCTGACGACCATGGACCTGGCCGGGATCCTGTCCGATGCGAGATCCCTCGCCCACACGCTCGTAGACCTGTCCGCGGGTGGCGCCGTGCAACACTACGCGCCATGACCGCGGATCTGGCCTCCTGGCGGAGGGCGCCGTTCGCCGGTGCCGGCCTGACCTATGACTGCTTCGAGAAGGGCGAGGGACCCGGTGTCGTCCTGATCCCGGAGATCCCCGGACTGACTCCGGAGGTGGCCGCGTTCGGCGAGCATCTGGTGCGCGAGGGGTTCACCGTCGTGATCCCGTCGCCGTTCGGTACGCCGGGACGCGCCGAGACCCCTGGTTACACGCTCGGCGTGATCGCCCGGTTGTGCGTCTCGAAGGAGTTCCGGTGCTTCGCGGCGAACGCGGAGCGCCCGATCACGAGGTACCTGCGGGCCGTCGCGACCGATCTGGCCGCGCGGACGCCGGGCCGCGGCGTCGGTGTGGTCGGGATGTGCTTCTCCGGCGGGTTCGCGCTCGCGACCGCGGTCGAGGACATGGTGACCGCGCCGGTGCTGAGCCAGCCGTCGACGCCGTTCGCGGTGACGCCGAAGCTGCGGCGGGATCCCGGCCTGTCGCCGCAAGAACTCGACAAAGTCAAGGAGCGGACCCGGGCCGACGGGCTCTGCGTCCTCGGGCTGCGCTTCAGCCGGGACCGGATGTCGCCGGCCGAGAGGTTCGTCACGTTGCGTGCGCAGCTCGGCGACGCGTTCGAGGTGATCGAGCTGGACTCGGCGCCCGGCAACCCCGACGGGTACGGGCGGTCCGCGCACTCGGTGCTCACCCGGGAGCTGCGCGAGGATCCGCCGAACTCGGCGTACCACGCCCGGACCCGGACCGTGGACTTCCTCCGTCGGCGGCTGACAGTGACCACGTGACCACAATCTGTACGGAAATGCAAAGATCGCGTTCGGTAACACGAACAATGTGATTCAGTGGCCCTCCGGCGGGGAATCCTCGGTTTTGCTGGGGGTGTTCGTTGCTGTCTGCGAAAATGGGGGAGCGGTGGGTCACGCTGTCGTTTTTCCTCTGGTCCTGGGTACCGGACGCATGGCACGATCGGCCACCGAGGCACCACAGGGGACTGGGACGAGTGAGGCTCTATGAACGGGCGGACAGCGCAGGAAAGCCGGCTCCCGAAGAGCGGGGACGCAGCGGCGAACGGCACCAACGGTCACGCTCCGCAATCAGCTCCTCACGGTGAACCGGCGTCCGAGTGGCAGCCGGGGCAGCAGGTCGGTGAGATCCAGCTAGGTCAGCCGGCCGACGTCGTACGGCGTTCGGAGTGGTTGTCGGAGGTGCGCGACCGGCCGCGGGACACGTCCGGCACGACGCTCCGGCAGTTCAACACGCCGGTCCGCGTCGACGAGATCGCGGTCGCGGCGATGACGCTCGCCGAGGACCTGCACGCCGCGACGCAGAACATGCCCGAGTCCGTCGAGCTGCGCAGGTTCCGGCAGGACCTCGACCAGGCCGCGACCACCTTCCGCGACCTGGCCAGCAGGCTGGAGGTCACCGCAGGCAAACTCGTCCGCCTGGCCGCGAACGAGGGACAGGCCTGTGGCGTCGGCTGGGGCGTCTGCCCCGAGCACGGCCTGACGCTGATGAACGTCGGCGAGACCGTCACCTGCCATGTCCTCGGCTGCGGCCGTGAGAACGAGGGTGAGGTCGAGCGCTGCGAGCACCCGGTCGCGTACCGGGTCGTCGACGCCGCCGGGCCGGCCCTGCTCACCTGCACCGGCCACGCGATCGCCTGCCGCCTCTACTTCGACAACCCGGTCATTACGGCCACCGCCGACAGTATGGAGCTGTTCTAGGAGATCCGGCAGGACGTCAGCTGGTCGTTCGCGTTCGGCGTCAGCGCGACGAAGTTCGGCGTGTCCGCGGTCCGTTGCCCTTGGCAAGTACGGCGCCGGCCGCGCCGCCGTAGTCCACGTGCTCGTAGAAGATCACGCCGGCGCCGGCTGCGGGCATCGGTCAGGTCGTCGTGCCGCCGGTGCCCGGACTGCAGGTCGCCGGGGATCACGCAGGGCTGGTAGTCGATCCCGTGGGCGTTGCAGTCCGCCTGGTCCTGCTGGTTGACGTTGTTGTAGTAGTGATCCGCGCCCGCGATGTCGCTGATCCGGCCGACCATCCACGGCGAGAGCATGTTGAACGCGTGGTACACGTCCAGGTACCCGGGCCGCGAGTCCTCGTTGCCCGGCAACCAGTGCGTCGGCACGCCGCCGATGACGTAGCAGCCCTGGCTCTTGAACCAGTTCACGACGTCGAGACACACGTCGGCCGGCCACGCCTTGTTCGCTTCATTGAAGCCGAAGCCCCAGATGCAGACGACCGGTTTGCCGTTCTGGCGCGCGTACGCCGGTGAGGACGTGTAGGCGAGCATCTTGTTGATCCAGTCCGCCTTCATCTCGGACTGCATCGACGTCCAGCCGGTCGCGTCGTACATGATGTAGAACTTCCGGCCGTACTGCTCCGCGGCCTGGCGCACCTTCGCCGCCATCGCGTCCCGCGTCGGGCCTTCGCCGCCGGTCGGGTTGAACCGCTGCAGCGCGGCCGTGTCGCAGCCGTTGCGCTGCATCCACTGGAAGTGCGTGTTCACCGTCTGCTGGTCGTACGACGAGAACAGCCGCGCCTGCTGCCCATTGCCGAGGCTGGGGTACGCCGTCTGGTACGTCGCGGTGAAATCGCGGACGGGGGACTGGCGGCGAAGGCGAACTGGGCCTTGCCGGCGAGCGCGGCTGCGGCGGTGCCGGCGAGGAGGGTACGACGGGTGAGCTTCATGGGCGGGCTCCTGGAGGGGGCGGGCAGGAGAAAGCTCCGTGAGCGTACAAAACCCTACAAAGCGCTGCAAGAACTCGACTGTTACGAACTCTTGACGATGAAAAGGCGTGGACTTAGTTTGTTGGATCAACAGACAAAGTCTGCACAAGGGGGTGCTCGCATGACCTTGACCGACGGCCGCCGCCCGGGAAGCCGGGGCGTTGCCGCCGATCACGTGTCGCTGCGGCGCAACAACCTCTCGGTGGTCCTGCGGCACGTCCGCGACCTCGGCCCGCGGTCCCGCGCCCGGATCGCCGAGGAGACCGGCCTGAACAAGGCGACGGTCAGCAGCTTGGTCGCCGAACTCGTCGAGCGCGGCCTGCTCCGCGAAGGCTCGGCCGACTCCAGTCGCGCCCTGGGCCGCCCGGGCCAGCTCGTCGAGCTCGACGGCACCGGCGTCTGCGGTGTCGGCGCCGAGATCAACGTCGACTACCTGGCGGTCGCGGCGCTCGACCTGGCCGGCCGCGTGGTCCTGGAGAAGCGCGTGCCCCTGGACGTCGCGCACCTCGAGCCGGCGACGACGCTCGACCGGCTGGCCGACCTGGTCCGGGAGGCGCTCGCGGCGATGGATGCCCGCGGCGGGCAGCTCGCCGGCGTGACCCTGGCGGTACCAGGTCTGGTCGAGGGCGAGACCGGGGAGCTGAAGCTCGCACCGAACCTGGGGTGGGGCGAGGTCTCGGTCGCCCAGGAGATGCGTACCCGGCTGGGCGACCCCGGCTATCCGCTGCACGTCGACAACGAGGCGAACCTGGCGGCGCTCGCCGCGTACGCCGAGCTCCAGAGTGCGGCAGACGCGGGCCAGGACCGCCCGCCCCACGACCTCGTCCTGCTCACCGGCGCGGTCGGCGTCGGCGGCGGCATGGTGTCGAACGGGCACCTCCTGCGCGGCGGCCGCGGGTACAGCGGCGAGGTCGGGCACATGCCGGTCGCCCCGCCCGGGCGGACCTGTGGCTGCGGCCGGACCGGGTGCTGGGAGACCGTCGTCGGGCTGAGCGCGCTGTTGCACAAGGCAACGGACAGGGACGACCCGGTGCGGGACCCGTCGCTGGACGTGGAGCAACGGCTGGCCGGGATCACCCGGCGCGCCGAAGCGGGGGACACGCGGACGCTGTCCGCGTTGAAGGACGTCGGCACCTGGCTGGGGATTGGGGGAGCGATCCTGGTGAACATCCTGAACCCTGACGTGCTCGTGCTGGGCGGCTACTTCGCCGTCCTCGGGCCGTGGCTGAAGGAACCTCTGGAGAAGGCGATCCGCGACCGCGTGATCGCACCGGACGGCGGCGGCTGCCGGGTCGTCCGGTCGGAGCTCGGTTTCGCGGCGGCCGTCCGCGGCGGGGCGCAGATCTCGCTCGACCAGATCTTCGTCGACCCGACCCGGATCGGGGTCGAGGCATGACCGATCTGCTGACCATGACGGGCATCGTCAAGGAGTTCCCCGGCGTCCGCGCGCTGGACGGTGTGGACCTCGACGTCCGCGCGGGTGAGGTGCATTGCCTGCTCGGACAGAACGGCGCCGGCAAGTCCACGCTGATCCGGGTGCTGACCGGCGCCCACCAGCCGGACGCGGGCACGATCCGGATCAACGACGAGCCGGTGCAGCTGAACAGCCCGACCGCGGCGATCCAGCGGGGCATCGCCGCGATCTACCAGGAGCTCGACCTGGTGCCGGAGCTGACCGTCGCCGAGAACGTCTTCCTCGGCCACGAGCCGTCCCGCTACGGCTTCAGCCGGACCCACGAGGCGAACGCGAAGGCACGCACGATCCTGCAGGGCCTCGGCCACGCCGAGATCCCGGTGCACCGCACGGTCGGCTCGATGCCGGCCGCCGGGCAGCAGATCGTCAGCATGGCCCGCGCACTGTCCCGTGACGCCCGCCTGATCGTGATGGACGAGCCGTCGGCCGTGCTCGACCCGGAAGAGGTGTCGAACCTGTTCCGGGTGATCCGCGGCCTGACCGACCGCGGGGTCGCGGTCGTCTACATCTCGCACCGGCTCGAGGAGATCCGGGAGATCGGCGACCGGGTCACGGTACTGAAGGACGGCGCCACCGTCGCGACCGGCCTGGACGCCCGCGAGACGCCGACCAAGCAACTCATCCAGCTGATGACCGGGCGGTCGATCGAGTACGTCTTCCCGCCGCGCACCGAGGTCCCGGCCGCAGCGCCCGTCCTCCTGGAGGTCGTCGGCTTGAGCCGGCCCGGTGAGTTCTCGGGCATCGACTTCGAGGTCCGCGCGGGAGAGATCGTCGGCCTGGCCGGACTGGTCGGCTCCGGGCGTTCCGAAGTACTCGAGACCGTGTACGGCGCCCGGCGCCCGGCGACCGGATTCGTGCGGGTCGGCGGGGCCACGCTCCGGCCGGGCAAGGTGCAGGCTGCCGTCAAGGCCGGGGTCGGGCTGGCGCCGGAGGAACGCAAGAGCCAGGCGTTGCTGCTCGACGAGGCGGTGTTCAAGAACATCACCGTGTCGACGCTGGGCCGGTTCGCGAGCACCGGATTCCTGAACAACCGGGCCGAGCGGGAAGCGGCGGGGAAGCTGGCCAAGGCCCTGGACGTCCGCCCGGCCGGTGTCGACCACCCGGTGCGCAACCTGTCCGGCGGCAACCAGCAGAAGGTCGTGCTCGCACGCTGGTTGCTCCGGGACTGCCGGGTGCTGCTGCTCGACGAGCCGACCCGGGGAGTCGACGTCGGGGCCCGCTCGGAGATCTACGCGTTGATCCGGCAGTTGGCGTCCAACGGGGTCGCGATCGTGCTGGTCTCCAGCGAGGTCGAGGAAGTGCTCGGTCTGTCCGACCGGGTCGTCGTACTGCGGGAGGGGCGTGCCGTCCACACGGGGCCCGCGCAAGACATCGACGAGCACCAGGTGCTCGACCTGGTGATGGAAGGAAGTGCGAGGTGATGAGTGAGGACATCACGACAGAGGAGAGCGGCACGACGCCGTCCAGGCAGGACACCGTGTCCCAGCCGGCGGCGCAACGCTCGACGGACCTGCTGAGGTCCGGCGCCGGGCGCAACCTCGGGCTCGTGGTTGCCCTGGTGCTGCTGTGCATCGTCGGCGTCGTCACCGCCGGCGACACGTTCGCGACCGGAGCGAACGTGCTGACGATCCTGCGACTGGCCGCGGTCATCGGCGTGGTCAGCGTCGGGATGACGTTCGTCATCACCGGCGGGGGGATCGACCTGAGCGTCGGCGCGATGGTCGCGCTGGCGTCGGTCTGGGCGACCACGCTTGCCACCCAGCAGTTGGCCGCCGACTACCACTGGATCTTGATGGTCACCACGGCGCTCGCGGTCGGCGCCGCGTGCGGCCTGGTCAACGGCCTGCTGGTTGCCTACGGCAAGATCGTGCCGTTCATCGCCACGCTGGCGATGCTCGCGGCGGCCCGCGGCCTGGCCGAGATCATCTCCGACCGGAAGACCCAGATCATCACGGTCGACTCGTTCGTCGACTTCTTCGGCGGTTCGCTGATCGGCGTGCCGGTGCTGGTCTGGATCTTCCTGCTGGTGGCCGCGGCCGGCTGGGTGGTGCTCAACCGCACCACGTTCGGCCGCCGTACCTTCGCCGTCGGCGGGAACGCCGAGGCGGCCCGCCTCGCGGGTATCAAGGTCCAGCGTCACACCGTGGCGCTGTACGTCCTGGCCGGACTCTGCTGCGGGATCGCCGCGGTGATGCTGATGGCACGGACGACCACGGGGAGCTCCACCCACGGTCAGTTGTACGAACTCGACGCGATCGCGGCGGTGGTGATCGGCGGGACGCTGCTGTCCGGCGGCCGCGGCACGATCGTCGGCACCGTGTTCGGCGTACTGATCTTCACGACGTTGAACAACGTCTTCACCCTCAACAACCTGAGCATCTCCGCCCAGTCGGTGGCGAAGGGCGCGATCATCGTGATCGCCGTCCTCCTCCAGCAGCGCCTGGCGCGACGTTCCACAGGATCGTAGAAGGAGGACAACGATGTCCCGAAGTTCCGCCCGAACTCTCGTGATCGCAGGCCTGAGTGTGTTCGCACTGGCGGCCTGCACCAGCAACACCCCGAAGGCCGAGGAGGACACCGGCAACAAGCCGGCCGAGCAGGCCGCGGTGAAGAACGACGAGCCCGGCAAGAAGGTCAAGATCGGCTTCTCCGCACCGGCGGCCGACCACGGCTGGATGGGTGCGATCACCAAGGCCACCCAGGCCGAGGCGAAGAAATACTCCGACGTCGAGCTGATCGTCGCCGAGGGCACCAACGACGTGAACCTGCAGATCAGCCAGGTCGAGACATTCATCAACCAGAAGGTCGACGCCATCGTCCTGCTGCCGTTCGACGGGGCCGCGCTCACCCCGGTCGCGACGAAGGCGATGGAGGCCGGTATCACGGTGGTGAACGTGGATCGTGAGTTCGACAGCCCGTTCGCGGCTCGTACGACGGTGCTCGGCGACAACCACGGGATGGGCGTGTCGGCCGGCACGTACGTCTGCCGGCAACTGAAGGGGAAGAAGGACGCGGTGGTCGCGGAGATCGCCGGGATCGACTCGCTGCCGTTGACTCAGGACCGCAGCAAGGGGTTCAAGGAGGCGCTCGCCGACTGCGGGCTGAAGGTCAGCAACCGGGTGGCCGCCGAGTTCACCGTCGAGTCCGGTGAGAAGGCCGCCGCCAACCTGCTGCAGGCCGCGCCGAAGATCGACGCGATCTGGAACCACGACGACGACCAGGGCGTCGGCGTGATGGCCGCGATCAAGAACTCCGGCCGCAAGGAGTTCTTCGTGGTCGGCGGGGCCGGCTCGGCGAACGTGATGCGGGACATCAAGTCCGGCAACTCGTTGCTCAAGGCCACCGTCATCTATCCGTCCACGCAGGGGGCCGACGGTGTCCGGCTGGCCCGGCTGCTGGTGCAGAAGAAGGCCCTCGGCGACCTGGTGGAGGTCGAGGTGCCGCGGACCGTCCAGCTGTACGCGCCGGTGGTCACGAAGGAGAACGTGGACCAGTACCTGCCGACAGCATTCGAGAGCTGACAAGGAGAGTCATGACGAACCTGGGCATCGGCCTGATCGGCTATGCGTTCATGGGAGCGGCCCATTCGCAGGCCTGGCGGAGCGCGCCGCGCTTCTTCGACCTGCCGCTGGACCCGGCCATGAACGTGCTGGGCGGTCGCAACGCCGAGGCTGTGCAAGCGGCGGCGGCGAAGCTCGGCTGGAAGGAGACCGAGACCGATTGGCGCAAGCTGATCGCTCGCGACGACGTCCAGCTGGTCGACGTGTGCACGCCGGGCGACAGCCACGCCGAGATCGCGATCGCCGCCTTGGAGGCCGGCAAGCACGTCCTGTGCGAGAAGCCGCTGGCCAACACCGTCGAGGAGGCCGAGGCGATGACCGCGGCCGCCGAGGCGGCCAAGGCCAAGGGGATCAGGTCGATGGTCGGGTTCACGTACCGCCGGGTGCCGGCCATCGGGCTGGCCCGGCAGCTGGTGGCCGAAGGCAAGCTGGGCACGATCCGGCACGTCCGCGCGCAGTACCTCCAGGACTGGATCGCCGATCCGGAGGCGCCGCTGTCGTGGCGGCTGGACAAGGAGAAGGCCGGCTCGGGCGCGCTCGGCGACATCGGCGCGCACATCATCGACCTCACGGAGTTCATCACCGGCGACACCATCGGTGAGGTCAGCGCGCGGCTCGAGACGTTCGTGAAGGAGCGCCCGGTCGCCGCCGAGCACTCCGGTTTGGCCGGCACGGCCGGCACCGAACGCGGACCCGTGACGGTCGACGACGCGGCCGTGTTCCTGGCCACCTTCCGCTCCGGCGCGCTGGGCGTCTTCGAGGCGACCCGCTTCGCCACCGGCCGGAAGAACGCGATCCGGATCGAGATCAACGGAAGCCTCGGCAGTCTGGCGTTCGACTTCGAGGACATGAATCTCCTGCACTTCTACGACGCCACCGAAGACCCGAGGACGGCGGGTTTCCGCCGCATCCTCGCCACCGAACCCGCCCACCCGTACGTCGCCGCCTGGTGGCCGCCTGGCCACCTGCTCGGCTACGAGCACGGGTTCACCCATCAGGTCGTCGACCTGGTCACCGCGATCGCCGAAGGCGCCGATCCGGAACCGTCGTTCGCCGACGGGCTGCGAGTCCAGCGCGTGCTGGCCGCGGTCGAGGCCAGCTCGGCATCCCGACAATGGCAGGAGATTCCGGAATGAGTAAGTACACCCCGACCAAGGACGACAAGTTCTCCTTCGGTCTGTGGACCGTCGGCTGGCAGGGCGTCGACGTGTTCGGTACGGCGGTACGCCCGGCGATGGACCCGGTGCACGCCGTCGAGAAGCTCGCGGAACTTGGCGCCGCGGCGGTCACGTTCCACGACGACGACGTCGTACCGGACGACAGCACCCGGGGCCGCACGCTCGAGCGCTTCACGAAGTCGCTGGCCGACACCGGCATGGTCGTCGAGATGATGACCACGAACCTGTTCGCGCACCCGGTGTTCAAGGACGGCGGCCTGACCGCGAACGACCGTCAGGTCCGGCGCTACGCGCTGGCGAAGGTGCTGCGCAACGTCGACCTGGCGGCCGAGCTGGGCGCGACGACGTACGTGCTCTGGGGCGGCCGGGAGGGCGCCGAGTCCGGCGGCTCGAAGGACGTCCGGGCGGCGCTCGACCGGTACAAGGAGTCGATGGACATCCTGTGCGCCTACGTCCGCGCGCAGGGCTACGACATCCGGTTCGCGCTGGAGCCGAAGCCGAACGAGCCGCGCGGTGACATCCTGCTGCCGTCGATCGGGCACGCGATCGCGTTCATCAACGACCTCGCCGACCCCGACCTGGTCGGGATCAACCCCGAGGTCGGGCACGAGCAGATGGCGTCGCTGAACTACGCGCACGGGATCGCGCAGGCGCTGTGGCACGGGAAGCTGTACCACATCGACCTCAACGGCCAGCACGGTCCGCGGTTCGACCAGGACCTGCGGTTCGGGGCCGGCAACCTGCGCGAGGCGTTCTGGACGGTCGACGTGCTGCAGGGCGCCGGCAGCTACCCGGCGTACGAGGGCTACATCCACTTCGACTACAAGCCGCCGCGCACCGAGGACGAGGAAGGCGTCTGGGAGACCGCGCGGGGCTGTATGCGGAACTACCTGATCCTGCGCGACAAGGTGCAGGCGTTCCGCGCCGACCCCGAGGTCGCGGAGGCACTCGCCGCCGCACGCGTCGCGGAGATGTCCGAGCCCACCCTGGCCGAGGGTGAGTCGCTGGACGACCTCCGCAACGCGACGTACGACCGGGACGCGCTGGCCGAGCGCGGTCTCGGGTTCGAACGGCTGGACCAGCTGGCGATGGAGCACCTGCTCGGCGTCCGCTGACCGGCCGGTAGTACTCCCGCGCAGGGCAGAGCACGGGATTTGTAGTTGATGGAGCGCGCACCCTTGTCCGTCCCATGAGGAGCTCCGCATGATCCAGCTACGCAGACACGGCACGATGGCCTGGCTACTCGTGCTCGCCCTGTTCGCGGCGGTGTTGACAGTGTTGACCCCGTCCACCGCCCGGGCCCATCCCGGGCACGGCGACGAGACGTTCAACGCACTGATCTTCAGCAAGACCGCCGGATTCCGGCACGACTCGATCCCGGCCGGCATCCAGGCGATCACGGACCTGGCGACCGCGAACGGCTTCACGGTCACCGCGACCGAGGACGCCACGATGTTCAACGACACCGAGCTCGCGAAGTACGAGGTGGTGATCTGGCTGTCCACCACCGGTGACGTGCTGAACGCCGACCAGCAGGCCGCGTTCGAGCGCTACATCCGGGGCGGCGGCGGGTACGCCGGTATCCACGCCGCGTCCGACACCGAGTACGACTGGCCCTGGTACGGCAAGCTCGTCGGCAGCTACTTCGACAGCCATCCCGCCGGTACGCCGAACGCGACGGTGAAGGTGGAGGACCACGCCCACGCGTCGACGAAGGACGCGCCGACGCTGTGGCCGCGGACCGACGAGTGGTACAACTACCGGACCAATCCGCGCGGCACCGTGCACGTCCTCGCGTCGCTCGACGAGTCGTCGTACAGCGGCGGGAACATGGGCCCTGAGCACCCGATCACCTGGTGCCAGGACTACGACGGCGGCCGCGCCTGGTACACCGGCATGGGCCACACGATCGAGTCGTACGCCGACCCGACGTTCCGCAAGCAGCTGCTCGGCGGCATCCGGACCGCGGCCGGGGCCGAGCCCGCGGACTGCGGCGCGTCGCTGAGCGACAGCTACGAGAAGGTGACGCTCGACGACGACACCTCGAACCCGATGGAACTGGCCGTGGCTCAGGACGGCCGGGTGTTCTACATCGACCGGAACGGCGCGGTGAAGATCGTCAAGACCGACGGCTCGGTCGTCACCGCCGGCACGCTGAACGTCTACACCGGCCAGGAATTCGGCCTTCTTGGGATCGCGCTCGACCCCGCGTTCGCGTCCAACGGCTTCATCTACCTGTACTACTCGCCGGTGGGCACGGAGCCGTACGACCGGGTCTCGCGGTTCACGGTGACTGGTGACACCCTCGACCTCGCGAGCGAGAAGCAGATCCTGCGGATCGACACCCAGCGCGACCAGTGCTGCCACGCCGGCGGCGCGCTCGAGTTCGACGGCAACGGGAACCTGTACGTCGCGACCGGCGACAACAGCAACCCGTTCGACTCCGACGGCTACGCGCCGATCGACGAGCGCGCCGGGCGGGCCGCCTGGGACGCGCAACGATCGGCGGCCAACAGCAACGCGCTGAACGGCAAGGTGCTGCGGATCCACCCGGAGACCGACGGCACGTACACGATCCCGGACGGCAACCTGTTCCCGCCGGGGACGGCACCGGTGTTGTCAGGTTTGGCGCGGCCCGAGATCTACGCGATGGGCTTCCGCAACCCGTTCCGGATCGGGATCGACCCGACCACCAACCACCTGTTCGTCGCGGACTACGGACCGGACGCCGGCGCCGTCTCGCCGACCCGCGGCCCGGACGGTCGCGTCGAGTGGAACATCCTGTCCAAGCCGGGGTTCTACGGCTGGCCGTACTGCGTCGGCGCCAACACGCCGTACAACGACTACGACTTCGCGACCGGTACGTCGGGGCCGACGTTCAACTGCGCCGCTCCGGTGAACGAGTCGCCGAACAACACCGGCCTCACGCAGTTGCCGGCCGCGATCCCCGCGACGATGTGGCAGGGCAAATCGACGACCGGCGTCCCCGAGATCGGCGGCAGCGGTGCGCCGATGACGAGCGGGGCGTACAAGTACGACGCGGTGAACCCGTCGGACCGGAAGTGGCCGGAGTACTTCGACGGCAAGGCCGTGTGGGCGGACTGGAACGACAGCCGGCTGTTCTCGGTGCAGCTGAACGACGACCGCAGCGGGGTGGCGGACGTGTCGCGGATGCTGCAGAGGCTGAACTTCATCCGGCCGCACGCGCTGCAGTTCGGTCCCGACGGCGCCCTGTACGTGATCGAGTGGGGGAGCGGCTTCGGCGGCAACAACGCGGACTCGGGTCTCTACCGGATCGACTACATCCAGGGGAACCGGGCGCCGATCGCGCAGTTCAGCACCGACAAGACCTCCGGCCCGGTGCCGCTGACGGTCGCCTTCGACTCGACCGGTTCCCGCGATCCGGACGGTCAGCCGGTCACGTTCGCCTGGGACTTCGACGGCAACGGTACGACGGACAGCGCCGACGCCAAGCCGACGTACACGTACACGACGGCCGGGGTCTTCACCGCGCGGTTGACCGTGACGGATCCGGACGGCCGGACAGCGGTGTCCAACCGGACCATCACGGCCGGGAACACCGCGCCGACGATCACCGTGCAGGCGCCGGTCGACGGCGGGTTCTTCGACTTCGGCGACACGATCCGCTACCGGGTCACGGTCACCGATCCCGAGGACGGCACGGTGGACTGCAACGACGTCGTCACCCAGCCTGCGCTCGGCCACGACGAGCACGCCCACGGGTACGAGCAGTACCACGGGTGTGAGGGGACGTTCCCGCTGCCCGGCGACCAGGGCCACGTCGGGGCGAACATCTTCGGCATCGTCACCGTGACCTACACCGACAAGGGCGCGCCGGGGACCGGCAGGATCACCACGCAGAAGGTCGTCCAGCTGCAGCCGAAGACCCGGGAAGCGGAGTTCTTCGACGAGACCGGTGGGCCGGGATCGGCTCCCGGCGTACAGGTCGAGGACACCGGCGACACCGCGGGCGGCGGGAAGAACATCGGGTTCATCGAGGACGGCGACTGGTGGGGCTGGAAGCCGACCAACCTGGCGAACATCGACCAGATCCAGTTGCGCGCGGCGTCCCCGGACGCGGGTGCGACGGTGCAGGTCCGGCAGGGATCGCCGACCGACGGCCCGGTGGTCGCGACGATCCAGGTGCCGCCGACCGGCGCCTGGCAGACGTACGGCGACTTCACCGGCGCGGTCAGCGGTGCGTCGGCCGCGAGCGGCCCGCTGTACTTCGTGAAGACGACCGGGCAGCTGAACGTGAACTGGGTCAAGTTCATCGGCAAGGGCGTCACGGAGAACCAACGCCCCGCGGTCACGGTCACGGCTTCGGCTACCCAAGGCAAGGCGCCGCTGGCGGTCGACTTCACGGCGTCGGCCACCGACCCGGAAGGCGATCTCCCGCTCAGCTACGCCTGGACCTTCGGCGACGGAGGCACCGCCACCGGGCCGGCTGCCTCGCACACCTTCACAGTCCCGGGCAAACACACGGTGACCGCGGCGGTCACCGATTCGCGCGGGGCGACAGGAACGGCGAGGGTCGAGGTGACCGTCGACTCGCCGTCGGCGCCGACCTGCCTGACAGGCCGCTCGGACGGCTTCGACGGCACCGCACTCGACACCGCCCGCTGGTCGTCAGTTGTCCGCGGCAACCAAGAGCTGTCCGTCGGCAACGGCGCGTTGTCGATCCCGCTGACCGCCACGGACATCTACGGCACGGGGAACACCGGGACACCGAACCTTGTGCTCCAGCCGCTCCCGGCCGGCGCTTGGTCGGCAACTGCCAAGGTCACGCTGCCGGCCCGACTGGCCTACCAGCAGGCCGGCTTGATCGTGTACGGCGACGACGACAACTACGCCAAGATGGTGCTGCAGGGCCGCTCCACCGGCGCACCGTCCGCGGCGGACCGGATCTTCCAGTTCATCCGCGAGGAGAACGGCGTACCGAACGAGGTGGCCGCGTCGAACACGGCGAACCTCGGTGCGGCCTATCCGGACACGGTCTGGGTCCGGTTCACGTCCGACGGCGCGAACCTGAAGGCGGCGTACAGCGCCGACGGCGCGACCTTCACCGAGATGCCGGAGACGAAGCAGCTGGCCGGTATCACGAATCCGCGGATCGGCCTGTTCGGGTTGACGAACCGGACCGAGGCGCTGCCGATCACGGCGTCGTTCGACTACTTCTCGATCACGCCCGACGACACCGCCGAGCAGCCTGCACCGGACGACGAGTTCGCCGGTACGACGCTCGACGCGTGCCGCTGGTCCGACGTCGTACGGCCGGATCCTGCCGCCTACCGGGTGACCGGCGGCGGGCTGGAGATCGACACCAGCAAGGGTGACATCTACGGCGGTACGGCGACCAACCCGCGCAACCTGATGCTACAGCCGGCGCCGGACGGTGACTGGACGATCGAGACGAAGGTCGACGCGTCGTCGTTCGACGAGGCGTTCCAGCAGGCAGGTCTGCTGGTCTACGCCGACGACGCGAACTACGTGAAGCTCGACTACCTGACGACCAACGCTGCAGGCAGCACAATCACCCGAGGGTTGGAGCTGCGCAGCGAGGTCGCCGACGTCGTCCAATCACCCCAACCCAACGCCCCGACGCCGGCTCAGGGTGTTTGGTACCTGCGACTCTCGAAGTCCGACTCCACCTTCACCGGTTCCTACAGCTCGGACGGCGTCACGTGGTCCGATCTGCCGCCGGTGACGAACACCGCGCTGGCGGCGGCGAAGTTCGGCGTCTACGCGTTCGGGGTGGATCAGTCCGCCTCGAAGACCGCGAAGTTCGACTACTTCCGGCGCATCACCGACACCACGGCACCGACTGTCAGCCTGGGACTCGACCCGTCGACCCCGTCCGGACAAGCGGGCTGGTGGACGGGGCCGGTGACCGCGACGGCGATGGGTGTGGACGATCGGCCGGGGCAGGTGTACCTGGAGCAGAAGGTTGGCGACGGCAACTGGTCGGAGTACACCGCGCCCTTGACGCTGACTGCTGACGGGACCCACACGGTCGCGGTCCGGGGGAGTGACACCGCCGGCAACGTTTCGGAGCCTTCGTCGGTCACGGTGAAGATCGATCAGACGGCACCTACGGCCACCGTGACCGGGCTGCCGGCGAGTCTGGGCGTTGCCTCGACCGCCTCGGTGCAAGCGGCTGTGACGGATGCGCTGTCCGGGCCGGGGACTGTAGTGATGACCCTGGACGGCAAACCAACGACAGGGGCGCTTGACGGAGTCGTGCTCGGGTTGGGTGCGCATACGCTGACGGCTACGGCAACCGATGTCGCCGGGAACACCTCGGTGAAGAACCTGCCGTTCTCGGTGGTCGTGTCGTACGCCGAGGCGGTCAAGCTCGTCGACCGCTACCGCGCCGCCGGAAAGGTGCCGCTGGCAACCGCCACGGTACTGAAGGCGCACCTCGGAACCGCCGAACGAGCCGCGGTTCGGCACCAGACCGTGGCCGCGAACGTCGCGCTCACCTTGTACCTGGCCACGGCCGGCGCGGTCGCCGACGGACCGGCCCGGACCCTACTGACCGCGGTCGGCCAGGACCTGAAGGCGCGGCTCGGCTGATGACGTTGCCGTGGGATCTCGCTGCCGTACACCTGCCGCCGCCCCGGCTGGTTCGGCCCCGGACGGGCGGCGGCCCGGCGAGTCCCGCGGTGACCGTCCCCGGCGGCGTACACGCGCTCCGGACGCCGCCGGGGACACCCCTGCAGTACCACCCGACAAGGAGAGAAAGATGGCACGACCGATCACGTTGTTCACCGGCCAGTGGGCCGACCTGCCGTTCGAGGAGGTGGCGCGGCTGGCGTCCTCGTGGGGGTACGACGGGCTGGAGATCGCCTGCTGGGGCGACCACCTCGACGTCCGCCGCGCCGCCGAGGACCCGGCGTACGTGCAGGACCGGCTGGACATCCTGGCCAAGCACAACCTGAAGGTGTGGACGATCTCCAACCACCTGCTCGGGCAGGCGGTCTGCGACGACCCGATCGACCAGCGGCACCAGGCGATCCTGCCCGCGCACATCTGGGGCGACGGCGACCCGGAAGGGGTCCGGCAGCGCGCCGCCGAGGAGATGAAGACCACCGCGCGGGCGGCCCGGGCGCTCGGCGTCGACGTCGTCGTCGGCTTCACCGGGTCGTCGATCTGGAAGACGGTCGCGATGTTCCCGCCGGTGCCGCCGGCGATGCTCGAGGCCGGCTACCAGGACTTCGCGGACCGCTGGAACCCGATCCTCGACGTGTTCGACGAGGTCGGGGTGAAGTTCGCACACGAGGTGCACCCGTCGGAGATCGCGTACGACTACTGGTCGACGACCGCGACGCTGGAGGCGATCGGGCACCGGGAGGCGTTCGGGCTGAACTGGGACCCGTCGCACTTCGTCTGGCAGGACCTGGACCCGGTCGGCTTCCTGTGGGACTTCAAGGACCGGATCTACCACGTCGACTGCAAGGACGCGAAGCGCCAGGTCGGCAACGGGCGGAACGGCCGGATGGGCTCCCACCTCGCCTGGGGCGACCCGCGGCGCGGCTGGGACTTCGTCTCCACCGGCCACGGCGACGTCCCGTGGGAGGCGTGCTTCCGGATGCTCAACTCGATCGGCTACGCCGGCCCGATCTCGGTCGAGTGGGAGGACGCCGGCATGGACCGCCTGGTCGGCGCCGCCGAGGCGCTCCAGTTCGTGACGTCGCTCGCCTTCGACCCACCGACCGCGTCGTTCGACGCCGCGTTCTCGTCCTAGAACTTCCCGAAGAAGTCCCGGAGGTCCCCGGCCACGAGCTCGGGGACCTCCAGGGCGGCGAAGTGCCCGCCACGGTCGAACTCGCTGTAGTGCACGACGTCGAACTCCCGCTCCACCAGCCGCCGGACCGTGCTGTCGCCCGGAAACACCGCCAGCCCGGTCGGCACCGGGCAGTAGTCGACGTCGGCGCCCCACGAGGCCTGTGCCTCGCGGTAGATCTGCCCTGACGAACCGCCCGTCCCGGTGCACCACGTCAGCGTCACCGAGTCCAGGATCCGGTCGTTGCCGATGGCACCTACCCGGTGCCCGTAGTCGTCGTACCACTCGAGATTCCACGCGAGCTGGCCGACCGGGGAATCCACCAGCGCGTACGCCAGCGTCTGCGGCCGCGTGCTCTGGATCGAGGCGTACCCGGACCGTTCGCTCTGCCATCGTTCCAGCCCGCTCAGGCGCTGTTGCTCGTCCTCGCTCAGCTGCTCACCCTGCGGGAACGCGAGATATCCGTCGAGATGCAGCCCGATCACGCGCTCCGGCACCATCCGCGCGAGCGCCGCCGCGATGCGCCCACCCCAGTCGTACCCGTGTACGCCGTACCGCTCGTACCCCAGCCCTTCCATCAACGTGATCCACGCGCGCGCAATCCGCTCGACGCCCCACCCGGTGGTCAGGGTCGGCCCGGAGAACCCGAACCCCGGCATCGTCGGCACCACGACGGTGAAGTCCTGGGCCAGCGCGTCGATCACGTCCAAGTAGTCAGATCCGGAGCCTGGCCACCCGTGCAGCAGCAACAACGGCGTGCCGGCCGAGCCGGCCCGCAGGCAATGGACCCGCTGGCCGTCGATCTCGGTCACGAACTGGTGGTGCACGTTCAACCGATCCTCGAAGCGCCGCCAGTCGTACGACGTCTGCCAGTGGTCGGTCACCTCCCGCAGTCGCCCGAGTTCCACGCCGTACGACCAGCCGGCGTCCGGCAACTGGTCCGGCCACCGGGTCGCGTCCAGTCGGCGCTGGAGATCGGACAGGTCCTCCGGGGGAACCTCGGCGCGGAAATCTTCGAAGTTCATGCGTCTGACCCTAGACTCCGATCATGAGCAAGTACGTAGCTCGCATCGTCGAGGTGGCTGACCACGGCATCAAGTTCGAGCCGGGGGAGGGGACCACGGTGCCGGACAAGCCGACCGAGGTGAACCTGCTCGGGATGGCGATCGCGCTGGCGTTGGGTGCGGCCGGATACCGGCATCATGCGGAGCAGCGGGACCCGGAGCTGCAGACGCTCGATGCGCTGCTCGCGGGTGACGCGGTGATGCCGTGGAAGCCCGCCGAGCCCGGCACACCGGCGTACCTCGTGTGTGAACTGAACGACGGCAGGCCGACGTGCGAGGTCAGACCGTCGGCGCAGTGAGCTGGCCGGAGGCGCCGGAGCTGCCGCGGCCGCGGATCCTGCGGCAGCGGTGGCTGGATCTGACCTTCGTGCATTGGGCCTTCGCGCCGGACGAGGTCGCGCACTTCTTCCCGCCGGGCACCCGGCCGGACACGTTCGAGGGAGACACGTACGTCGGCCTGGTCCCGTTCCGCATGGTCGGCACCGGGCTCCCGTACGGCCCCGGCGTTCCGTACTTCGGCTCGTTCCTGGAAACGAACATCCGCCTGTACTCCGTGGACGAGACGGGCCGGCGCGGTGTCGTGTTCCTCAGCCTCGACGCGAACCGGCTGGCCGTGGTGGCGGCCGCGCGGACGGTCTTCGGGCTGCCGTACCGCTGGGCGCGGATGTGCCACGAACGCCACGGCAACCACCACACATACACGTCGACCGTCCGCAGCTCCGGCACCGAGGCGGTCGTCGGCGTCGAGATGGGCGAACGCCTGCCCGCCGGGCCGCTCGAGGACTTCCTCACCGCACGCTGGGGTTTGCACGTCCACCGCGCCGGCCGGACCTGGTACCTGCCGAACCGTCACCCGCCGTGGATCCTGAACGCCGCGACCCTCACCGCCCTGGAGGCCGACGACCTGCTCAGCTCAGTCGGCCTCGTTCCACCGAAGCGAGACCCCGATCACGTGGCGTTCAGCGCCGGCGTTCCGGCGGAGTTCGCTCGGTGGACTGCGTGATCAGCGCGCTGCGTTCGCGTCGGGGACCCGGTGGAGCTGTCAACGACTCGGCGTCATCAGATCAGTTGTCTGCTGGACGATCCCGGGGATCGGCACCTGGCGTGCCCACCGGTTGACCTCGGTCGCGACCGCTCGTGATCCGGCGGCGTCGCCCTCGTCTCGCAGCAGCATGGCCAGCAAGGTCTGCTGCGCCAGCGCGCCCAGCAGATGGCCGGTCTGCTGCCGCTGCTCGGTGGAGAGCTCCCAGTGCTGCCGGGCGAGTGTGAGATCGCCGGCGGTGTAGGCGTGGTCGCCGAGGTGCCGGAGCGCGTAGGACATCAGCAATGGGTCGTCGGTCTTCTCGCCGAGCCGGAGCGCCGTCGTGTAGTGGGTGAACGCCTCGCCCGGCCGCTCGAGGAGGTTGTCCGCCATGACACCGGCGTAGAAGGTGACGGCTCCGCGCCGCCTGTCGTCCGGCGCCTGGTCGATCAGCCGCTTGGCCCGCTCTGCCAACTCGTCGACGTCGCAGTCTGATCCGAACAGCGCGTTCGCGTAGTCCTTGCGGAGCTTCAACATGTCGACGTCCCACGCGATGCTGTCGTCGGCGACCTCGCCGACAGCGGCCAACGCGGCCGAGGCGTGATCCGTCTGCTGCGCGAAGTCCCGGTCGACCGCGACTTCGGCGAGTGCCAACGCCAAGGTACGGCGTTCGCCCGGATCGTCGGCGCGGGTGGCGGTCAGCAGGTCGGTTGCGGCGGCCCAGTGGCCGGCGCGCATCAGCTCGGCAGCGGCGGCGACAATGTCGGCGGCGGTGAGTTGGCTCATGCCGGCACCGCCATCAGCTCGGCGGTCTGCTGGGCGATGAACGGGACGTCCAGCTGCCGCGCCCAGCGGTTCGTCTCGGCCGCGAGTGCTCGTGATCCCGCGAGGTCGCCTTCGTCGCGGAGCAGAACCGCGAGCGACACCTGCTGGGCGAGCGCAGGGCGCAGGTGCCCTACCTTCTGGAAGAGCTCGATCGACCGCTCCCACTGGCTTCGCGCGAGTGCCAGGTCGCCGGCCGCGTGCGCGTGATGGCCCAGATGGCGAAGGGCCTGCGCCACCAGCAACTCGTCGCCGCACTTCTCCCCGAGCTCCAACGCGACCTCGTAGTGCGCGCACGCCTCCGCGGGCTGTTCGTCCACGTTGTCGGCCACCGCGCCCGCCCAGAAGCGGGCCGTCCCTCGTCGCACGTCGTCGGGCGCCTGCTCGATGAGCGTGCGACCGCGGTCCCGGAGGTCCGGGTCGCCTGCCTGGAACAGGGCGTTCGCGTAGTCCTTGCGGAACTTCAGCATCGCGAGGTCCCAGGAGTCACCAGGGACCGCCGCGAGTGCGGCTGTGGCGTGGTCAGTCGTCCGGCCGAAATCCTGGTCGACCGCGACCTCGGCCCGGGTCAGCGCGAGTAGCTCGCGCTCGTCGGGATCGTCGGGGGTGGCCGCGGTCAGCAGGTCGGCTGCGGCGGCCCAGCGGCCGGCGCGCATCAGCTGGACAGCGGCGGCGGCGATGTCGGTGGCTGCGAGGTGGCTCATGGCGGCACAGTATTTCGACGTCGAAATATTTGACAACTAACCTTCAGTCGCTGAAAAGTTGGACCGGTGAAGGATTTCGTGGACGCCCATGTCGATCTCTGGGCGGGACAGCTGGACGACCTGGATCGCGACGTGGAGGGCATCACGGTGCGGCTGCAGGTGCTGACCCGCTACCTCGAGCGCCGGCGCGAGGCCGTGCTCGCGGCGTACGGGTTGCAGCTGTGGGAGTTCAAGACGCTGCACATGCTCAGGCGCGCGGGTGCGCCGTACCGCGCGACACCGGGCCAGCTGGCCCGGCAGCTCGGAATGTCGGCAGCCGCCCTGACCAACCGGCTGGACGCGCTCGAGCGCCGCGGGTACGTCGAGCGCGCCCACGACCGCGACGACCGCCGCAAGGTCGTCGCGACGCTGACGCCGGCGGGGAACGAGCTCTGGCAGCGCGGGATCGGCGACATCCAGCGGGTCGAGGAGGAGTTGGTCCACCACCTGCCCGAGGCCGACCGGACCCGGCTCGACGGCCTGCTGCGGCGCCTGGTGCTGGTGACCGAGAAGAATTCCTGACCGCCGATGTCGAGTTCGGCCGATCTGATCCGACCTCCGGGTGTAAGCGCCGAAGAACCCGGAGGACAGACCGATGGAACCGCTGAACCTGATGGTGTCGCTGAGCCACTTCGCGAACGCCGAGCGTGAGAACAAGCACGGACTGAGCCAGCCCGTCGGGCGCCGCCGCCGCGCCCCGAAGATCCGGGTGACCCGAAATGTGCGGCGGATCTGGGCAAGCCGTGTCAGAGTCACCCCGTGACTGATGCCTCGAAGAATGATTTGCTCGCCGCGTACGACGACCAGCTGCGCGGGACGAGTGAGACCGCCGACGTTCCGACGAGCACCGACGGGCCGGTGATCCGGGTCGAGTTCCCGAGCCGCGGGTTCGTCAGCTACCGCTCGCTCGACGGCCTCGACAGCGGCGAGATCGACGCGCTGATCGCCCGCCAGCGCGACTTCTTCGCGGCCAAGGGCCAGGCCGTCGAGTGGAAGCTCCGTGGCCACGACCTGCCGGCCGATCTCCCCGACCGGCTGAAGGCCGCCGGGTTCGAGCCCGAGGAGCAGGAGACCGTCCTCGTCGCCGAGAGCACGGCCGTCGTCGAGCGCCTGCAGGGCCGCGACACGGTCGACGGCATCACGATCCGCCTGGTCGGCGAGCGCGCCGACTTCGAGCGCATCGCCGCGATGGAGTCGGCGGTCTGGGGCGAGGACTGGTCCTGGCTGGCCGACGATCTGGTCCGCCGGCAGGCGAGCGGCACCGACGTCTATGTCGCCGAGGCCGACGGCGAGGTCGTCTCCGCCGCCTGGGCCGTGTACAAGAAGGACACCGAGTTCACCGGCCTCTGGGGCGGCTCGACCCTTGCTGAGTGGCGCGGCAAGGGCATCTACAAGGCACTCGTCGCGGTCCGCGCGGCCCGCGCCGTCGAGCTCGGCTACAAGTACCTCCACGTCGACGCCTCCGACGACAGCTCCCCGATCCTCCAGCGCCTCGGCTTCGTAGCAGTCACCACTACCACGCCGTACGTCTACACGCCCGCGAAGTAAGGCACGCGTTCAGTCCCGCAGCGTCGCGAGGATCAGCTCGGCGACGGCCTGCATGCCGGCGGCGTTCGGGTGATACGGGACGAAGCCGCCGAGGGTGGGCGGGAGCATTGTGAAGCTGGTGGTCCACGGCTCGGTCGAGCCGATCGCGTGGTCCCGGCTCGCCGCCGATGCGGCGACGAGGTCGACTCCGGTCGCGGGGGGGGGCGGCGCGGGAGGGCCGGCCCACCGCCCGGCCCGCACACCGCG
>NZ_JBSGFZ010000046.1:11901-39739 GCF_053603655.1 Kribbella sp. NPDC004138 | reverse complement strand
CGCTGGAGACCGAGCTCGCCGAGCCACACGCCGCCGCGTCCGCGCGGGCGCCCGCCGAGCAGAGCGCGCCGGCCGCCGGGAAGGACGCGCCGGCCAAGGCCGCGGCGAAGAAGCCGGCCAAGAAGGCCGCGGCGAAGAAGACCGCGAAGAAGGCCTGACATGACCGAGCATCCCGGCGAGCAGTTCCCACCCGACGTGGACCCGGACGTCGAGCCCGGCCAGGACCCCGACCGGTACGAGCAGCCGCAGACGCACCCCGACTACGACACCGAGCCCGGTGCCCAGGACGCCGTGGAGCACGTGGACCCCGCAGAGGTCGAGTTCGGCCCGGAGTTCGCCCGTGCCCCGGGGCAGGAACACGAACACTCCTTCCACGCCGGCTCCGCCGAGGACCCGGTGCCCGACGCTGAGCACGAGCACGAGGAAGGCGGTCACCCGCTGGTCGAGGAGACCATGGGGCGCCTTGACGAGTTGCGGGACAAGCCGGTGAGTGAGCACGGCGAGGTGTACGCCGACCTGCACGAGCGCCTCCAGACCGCTCTGGTCGAGGCCGACGCCGAGCAGGGCGAGCGGGGATAGCCGGAAACCCCGAGTGGCCAAGGGAGTCAAGCGGTCGCGGCTCGATGCGGAGCTGGTACGGCGTGGCCTCGCGCGCTCACGTGAGCACGCGAGCGAGCTGATCGCGGCCGGCAAGGTGAAGGTGTCGGGAACCGTGGCCGGCAAGCCCGCGACCGGGGTCGGTGCGGACGCGCCGATCGTCGTCGACACGTCCGAGCACGAGGATCCCGGCTACGCCAGCCGGGGCGCGCACAAGCTCCTCGGCGCGCTCGAGGCGTTCCCGGCCGTCCAGGTGAAAGGCCGCCGTACGCTCGACGCCGGTGCGTCGACCGGCGGCTTCACCGACGTGCTGCTGCGCAACGAGGCCGCGCACGTGATCGCCGTCGACGTCGGCTACGGCCAGCTGGTGTGGGCGTTGCAGACCGACGAGCGGGTCACGGTGATGGACCGGACCAATGTCCGGACGCTGACGTTGGACGCCATCGGCGGCGAGCCGGTCGACCTCGTCGTCAGTGACCTGAGCTTCATCAGCCTCACGCTGGTGCTGCCCGCGCTGATCGGCGTGGTGAAACCGGACGGCGATCTGGTGCTGATGGTGAAGCCGCAGTTCGAGGTCGGCAAGGACCGGCTCGGCAAGGGCGGCGTGGTCCGGGACCCGGAGTTGCGCGCCGACGCGGTGCGGAACGTCGCGGCGAAGGTGAGCGAGCTGGGGTGGGGAATCCAGGGTGTCGCGGCCAGCCCGTTGCCTGGCCCGTCAGGAAATGTCGAATACTTCCTGTGGATACGACGTGTTGCGCCGGTTCTCGATGAGACGATGCTGCAGACCGCCATCGAGCGCGGACCTCAATGAAGGGGGTACCTGGGTTGGCTGAGCACGAGCCGCGGCGCGTGCTGCTGGTGACGCACACCGGCCGGGAGCAGGCGGTCGGGGTGGCCCGCGACGCGCACCGGCTGCTGACCGGCGCCGGGATGCAGGTCCGGCTGCTCGGCGGCGAGGCCGAGGAGCTCCAGCTCGACCCGGCGGAGATCGTCGACGACCCGGAGAAGGCCGCGAACGACGTCGAGCTGATCATGGTGCTCGGCGGCGACGGCTCGATCCTGCGCGGCGCCGAGCTGGCCCGCCCGCACGGTACGCCGGTGCTCGGGGTGAACCTGGGCCATGTCGGGTTCCTGGCCGAGGCCGAGGTCGACGACCTGGAGCGGATCGTCCAGGTGGTGGTGGACCGCAGCTACACGGTCGAGGAGCGGATGACGCTGGCCGTCGACGTCCGGCTCGACGACAACCTGATCTTCGAGACCTGGGCGCTGAACGAGGCGAGTGTCGAGAAGGCCGCCCGGGAGAAGATGCTCGAGGTGCTCGTCGAGGTGGACGACCGGCCGCTGTCGCGGTGGGGCTGCGACGGCGTCGTGGTCGCGACCCCGACCGGCAGCACGGCGTACGCGTTCTCGGCCGGCGGCCCGATCGTCTGGCCGGAGGTCGAGGCGATCCTGATGGTGCCGCTGAGCGCGCACGCGCTGTTCTCGCGGCCGATCGTGGTGGCGCCGACGTCGCGGCTGTCGATCGAGCTGGTGCGCTCCTGGCACGGGCGCGGGGTGCTGTGGTGCGACGGCCGGCGGATGGTCGAGGTGCCGCCGGGCGCCGAGATCCTCCTCCGGCGGGGTTCGATGCCGGTCCGGCTGGCCCGGGCCCACGAGGCGCCGTTCACCGACCGGCTGGTCGCGAAGTTCGACCTCCCGGTGCTCGGCTGGCGTGGCGCCGCCGAACGCAAACGCAACGGAAACGGAAACTGAGACCATGCTTTCGGAGATCCGCATCACCGGGCTGGGCGTGATCGAGGACGCGACGCTGGACCTCGACCCGGGCTTCACCGCGGTCACCGGCGAGACCGGGGCCGGCAAGACGATGGTCGTGACCGGCGTGAACATGCTGCTCGGCGGGCGCGCCGACAGCGGTCTGGTGCGGCACGGGACGCGCCGCGCGCGCGTGGAGGGCCGCGCGAGCGCCGTACCGCGGGCGATCGTGCAGCAGGCCGAGGACCGTGGCGGTGAGCTGGACGACGACGAGCTGCTGATCGCGCGCGAACTGTCGTCGGAGGGGCGTTCGCGGGCCTTCCTCGGCGGCGCGTCCGTTCCCGTGTCCGTGCTGGGGGAGGTGTCCGGGGACCTCGTCGCGATCCACGGACAGGCCGACCAGTGGCGGCTGCTGCAGCCGGCGCGGCAGCGCGAGACGCTCGACACCTTTGCCGGCAAGGCGGTTCTGGTGCCGCTGCAGGAGTACGCCGCGGCGTACAAGCGGTATCGCGACGTCCAGGCCGAGCTGACCGAGCTGACCACCCGCGAGCGCGACCGCCTCGCCGAGGCCGACCTGCTGCGGTTCGGGCTGGACGAGGTCGCGAAGGCGGAGCCGTTGCCCGGCGAGGACGCCGAGCTCGCGGCCGAGGAGGAGCGCCTCGCATACGCCGACGGCCTGCGGACGGCAGCGACGACGGCCGCCGACGCGCTGGCCTCGGAGGACCTCGACGCCAGCCGGCCGAACGACGTACTCGGCCTGCTGGCGTTGGCGAAACAGGTCCTGGACGGCGAACGCGAGCACGACGCGAAGCTCGCGGAGCTGGCCGACCGGGCCGGCGAGCTCGGGTACCTGGCGGCCGACCTGGCCCAGGAGCTCTCGTCGTACGCCGCTGATGTGGACACCGATCCGGCGCGGCTGGCCGTGGTGAGCGAGCGACGTGCCCTGCTCACCAATCTGGTGCGCAAGTACGGCGCCGACCAGGGCACCGTGGACGAGGTCATCGAGTGGACCAAGCGGTCGGCGGAGCGGCTGGCCGAGCTCGACGGCAGCGACGAGCGCGTGGAGCAGTTGACGGCCGAGCTGGCCGAGCTGGACGCGCGGCTCGCGGACCTCGGCCGGCAGATGCGGGAGGCCCGGATCGAGGCGGCCGAGCGGCTCGGCGTCGCGGTGTCGGAGGAGCTGACCGGGCTGGCGATGCCGCACGCGAAACTGTCGGTCGAGGTGCACGAGACGACAGCCGGCCCGTTCGGCATCGACGAGGTCGAGTTCTGCTTCGCGGCGAACCCGGGGAGCCCGGCCCGCCCGCTGCAGAAGGCGGCGTCCGGCGGTGAGTTGTCCCGGGTGATGCTGGCGCTCGAGGTGATCCTGTCGGACACGCATCCGGTGCCGACGCTGGTGTTCGACGAGATCGACGCCGGCATCGGCGGCCGCGCCGCGGTCGAGGTCGGCAAGCGGCTGGCCCGGCTGGCGGAGAAGGCGCAGGTGATCGTGGTGACGCACCTGCCGCAGGTCGCGGCGTTCGCGGACCGTCATGCCGTCGTGCTGAAGAGCGACGACGGGTCCGTCACCACGAGCGGTCTGGTCGCGCTCGACGACGACGCCCGGCTGAAGGAACTGTCCCGGATGATGGCCGGCCTGGAGAATTCCGACGCCGCGCAGGCGCACGCCGAGGAGCTGCTCGCGCTCGCGGCCGAGCGCCACAAACCGCGGCGGAAGAGTCGTTCAAAAGGATGATTTGACGCACAGTCACTGTTATTTCAGTGCGTGAACAAGTCCCTCGCCGGGTAAATGGCCCGGGAGAGGGCTCTTGACATGGCAGGATGAGGGTGCGATGAAACTGCCCAGCCTGCGGAGAGCACGACCCACTGAACTGCCCGGCATCACCGGCGTGGTCCGGCTGGATCGACGTACCAAGAATCTCACCAAACGGCTCAAGCCGGGCGAGATCGCGGTCATCGACCATGTCGACCTGGACCGGGTGAGCGCCGAGGCTCTCGCCGACTGCCGGGTCGCCGCCGTGGTGAACGTGGCCGACTCGATCAGCGGCCGCTACCCGAACCTCGGTCCGGAGATCCTCGTCGAGGCGGGCATCCCGCTCGTCGACGGCGTCGGCCGCGAGGTGTTCTCGATCCTGCACGAGGGTGAGCACGTGCGGCTCGACGAGGGCACGCTGTACCGCGGCCAGGAGGTCGTCGCGAAGGGTCTGTCGCAGGACAGCCAGTCGGTCGCGCAGCTGATGGACGACGCCCGCGCCGGGCTGTCCACGCAACTCGAGGCCTTCACCGCGAACACGCTGGAGTACCTGCGGCGCGAGAAGGACCTGCTGCTCGACGGTGTCGGCGTCCCGGAGATCCACACACCGATGGAGGGCAAGCACGTCCTGATCGTGGTCCGCGGCTACGACTACCGCGAGGACCTGGTCGCGCTGAAGTCGTACATCCGCGAGTACCGGCCGGTGCTGATCGGCGTCGACGGCGGCGCGGACGCGCTGGTCGAGAACGGGTACGTCCCGGACCTGATCCTCGGCGACATGGACTCGGTGAAGGACGACACGCTGAGGAGCGGCGCCGAGGTGGTCGTGCACGCGTACCGCGACGGCCGCGCGCCGGGCGCGGAGCGGCTCGAGCGGCTCGGCGTCGAATCGATCGAGTTCCCGGCCACCGGCACCAGCGAGGACGTCGCGATGCTGCTGGCCGACTCGAAGGGCGCCTCGCTGATCGTCGCGGTCGGCACCCACAACTCGCTGGTGGAGTTCCTCGACAAGGGGCGCCCGGGCATGGCGAGCACGTTCATCACCCGGTTGCGCGTCGGTGCCAAACTGGTCGACGCCAAGGGTGTCTCCCGGTTGTACCGCAGCCGGGTCTCGACGTTGCAGGTGGTCGCCCTGATGGTGGCCGGCCTGTTCGCGGTCGGGATGGCGATGGTCGCCATCGGCGCCGACGACGTCGCCTGGTCGATCCTGCGGGCGCGCTGGAGCGACTTCGTCTACTGGATCCGGGAGCTGTTCACGTGATCGACTTTCGCTACCACATCGTCTCGATCGTGGCGATCTTCTTCGCCCTGGGTGCCGGTGTGGTGCTGGGCGCCGGCCCGTTGAAGGGCACCGCCAGTGAGGTGGTCGCGAGCCAGGCCGAGAAGGACCGGCAGCAGCTCGCCGACGCCCGCGCCGAACTGGTGCAGGTGAAGGCGCTCGACAAGTACCGCGACGACTATGTCGCCAAGGTCACCGCCGGGATGACCAGCGGCAAGCTGGCGAACAAGAAGGTCGCGATCGTCACGATGCCGAACGCGGACAACGACCTGACCAACAGCCTGCAGGACGAGGTCGAGAAGGCCGGCGGCGTCGTCACCACCAAGGTCGCGCTGGACGCGAAGCTGTTCGACACCGGGCAGCGGCAACTCGTCGAGACGCTGGTCAACCAGCTCGTCACCGCGGACATGGACATCCCGACCGACAGCACGACGTACCAGCGGGCCGGGCTGCTGCTCGCCCGCGGCATCGCGGCCAAGGAGGACGGCAAGACCGGCGACGCCGACTCGACCAAGGTGATCAGCGGATTCACCGGCGCGAAGTTGCTGTCGCTGAAGCCGTCGCAGATCAAGGACCGGGCGACGCTGGTGCTGGTGGTCGCGGCGAAACCGCCGACGCCGCTGCCGGACAACTCGACGTACAACGACAGCGTCGACTTCATCGAGGGCCTGGACACCGGCAGTAGCGGCGCCGTGGTCGCGGGGACGCCGGCGACCGCGGCCGACGGCGGACTGCTCAAGGCCTTGCGCAGTGACTCCGAGGCCACCAAGATCGTTTCCTCGGTGGACGTGGCCGACATCCCCGCCGGCCAGGCAACGGTCGTCTTCTCGCTGGTCGAGCAGGCGGAAGGCAAGGCGGGGCAGTACGGCGCGATCAACGCGAAGAACGGCGTCGCGCCGTCGGCCGTACAAACTAAGGACAACTGACGTGGGAATTCTCAGCGCCGCCATCGCCGCGGCCGCTACCGCCGGGCTGGAGCGCGCGGCGGAGAAGCTGCCCAAGGAGAACCGGGAGCCGTTCGAGCGCACCAATCACCGCGGTGAGCCGGTGACGCTGCTCGAGGGCCCGGTCGCGGTGCTCGGTGCGCTGGCCGGCGTCGCGGCGTCGCGCGGCAACGGCAAGGTGAAGACGGCGGCACTGGTCGCCGGGGCCGTGTCGGGCGCGGTCGGCGCGTACGACGATCTGCGCGGAACCACGCAGGCGAAGGGTTTTCGCGGTCACCTGAGCGCGTTGCGGCGCGGCGAGGTGACCAGCGGCGCGGTGAAGATCCTCGGTGTCGGCGCGGCCGGGATCGCGGCCGCGGCGTTGTTGCCGCGGAAGTCGCGTGGCGTCAAGGCGTTCGCCGGGGTCGTTGCCGACGGCGCCCTGATCGCCGGTACGGCGAATCTCACCAACCTGCTCGACCTGCGTCCGGGCCGCGCGCTGAAGGCCGTGGCCGCGGTGAACGCGCCGCTCGCCGTCGTGAGCGGTCCGGCCGGCGCCGTCGTCGGCGCCGCTGCCGCGTCCGCGCCGTCCGACCTCGGCGAGCGCTCGATGCTCGGCGACTGCGGCGCGAACGGTCTGGGTGCCATCACCGGTACGGCGCTCGCCGCGTCGCTGCCGCGTCCGCTGAAGACCCTCGTGCTGGCGGCTGTCGTCGGCCTGAACCTGGCCAGCGAGAAAGTCAGCTTCACCAAGGTCATCGCCGACACCCCCGTCCTCGACAAGATCGACCAGTGGGGCCGACGCCCCAGGTGAACAAGGACGGCCCGGGCGTGGGCGGGCGGATTGCCCGGGCCGCGTTGCTGGTGGCTGGGGTCACTGTGCTCGCACGGGTTGTGGGCTTCGGGCGTTGGCTGGTGTTCTCGAAGACAGTCGGTGCGGGCTGTCTGGCCGAGGCTTACACGACGGCGAACCAGCTGCCGAACATCCTGTTCGAAGTGGTCGCCGGTGGAGCGCTCGCGGGTGCCGTGATCCCGGTGCTGGCCGGACCGGTCACTCGGGGGGACAAGGCGGCGCAGGGTCGCATCATCGGGGCGTTGCTGTCCTGGTCGTTCGTACTGCTGGCCCCGGTCGCCCTGCTGGCCTGGCTGCTGGCCGGGCAGTACACCGACGCGATGCTCGACCCCGGAGCCGACTGCGGCTCCTCGACGGGGACCGCGACGCGGATGCTCGCCATCTTCGTACCGCAGGTCTTCGGGTACGCCGTGGCCGTGATCGCGACCGCTGTTCTCCAGTCCCACAAGCGGTTCGCGGCCGGTGCGTTGGCGCCGCTGATCTCGAGCCTGGTCGTCGTCGGCACCTATTTCGTGTTCGCCGCGGCGGCACCGAACGCGGATGTCGCCTCGCAAAGCGCTACTGACCTGCTCGCCTGGGGTACTACGGCTGGTGTGCTCGCTCTCGCGCTGACAGTGCTGATCCCGATGCTGCTGCTCCGGCTGCCGATCAGACCGACGCTCCGGCTCGACCCTGGCGTCGGACCGGTACTGCGGAGGCTCGCACTCGCCGGCCTGGCAGTGCTGGTCGCGCAACAGCTCACCTTCGTCGTCACGACGTACCTGGCCAACCACCGTGGCGTAGCAGGCAGCATCGCCGTCTACACGTGGGCGAACGCGGTCTATCTGCTGCCGTACGCGGTGCTGGCTGTGCCGATCACCACGGCCGTCTTCCCCCGACTGGCAGCCGCGTTCGACGCGGGGGAGGGCTTCGACCACTACGCGGCGGGGTCCACGCGAGCGGTCATGCTCGCGGGCGGGGCCGGCGCCGCACTGCTTGTCGGTACGGCGGTCCCTGTAGCGCGGGTCTTCGCGTACGACGACGGCGCGGTGCAGGAGTCGCGGGCGTCGACGCTTGTGGACGCGTTGATGTTCTTCGCGCCGGCCGCGATCGGGTTCGCCGTACTCATGCACGTCGGTCGAGTCCTCTACGCGCGACACCGCGGGCGTGAGGTGGCCGTTGTGACCTCCTGTGCGTGGGTGCTCGTTGCGGTTGCCAGTGTGGTGCTGACTGCCCAGTGGGCCGCAGTGCCCGCGTTGGCGGCGGCCATGTCGGTCGGGATGGTGGCCGGTGCCGTCGTACTGCTGCTGGTCCTGCGGCGCGAGGCGGGAGGCGGTGTGATCGCCGGATTCCCCCGTGCGTCGCTGGCCGCGTTGACAGGTGCCGTACTGGCTGGAGCGGCAGGCTGGGCTGTATCGGTGCCCGCTGGAGACGCCGGCGTCGGTAAGTCCGTGGTCTTCGCTGCCCTCTCCGGGCTGGCGGTCGTCGTCGTGTACGCCGTGGTCGTGCTTGCATTGGATCGCGCGGACGCCCGCGCACTCGTACGACGGGAGAAAGCATGAGGATCGGGCTGCTGCTCGCGGAGTCGCGGGGCGGCATCGGGCAGCACGTCGCCTCGCTGGTGCCGCGGTTCGTGAGCGCCGGTCACGAGGTGCTGGTGTGCGCCCCGCCGGGCACGGCCGAGCACTTCGACTTCGCTCCGGCGACCGTCGTCTCCCAGGCCGTCGGACTGCGTGGCTGCGACGTGGTCCACGCGCACGGCTACCGCGCCGGCATGACCGCGCTCCGCGACCGGTCCAGGCTGCGCCCGCTGGTCGTCACCTGGCACAACGCGGTGATCACACCGGGCCCTAGGGGCCTTGTGATGCGGATGGGGCAGCGGCTGGTTGCCAGAGGTGCCGATCTGACCCTGGGCGCGTCCAGCGACCTTGTGGAGCTCGCCAAGAGCCTTGGCGCCCGCAACGCGCAGCTGGCACCGGTAGCCGCGCCGGCGATGCCGCGGATCCGGACGCCGCGAGCCGAGGTACGCCGGGAGCTCGGCCTCGATGACCGTCGCGTGGTGCTCACTGTGGGGCGCCTGGCGCCGCAGAAGGACTACCCGACCTTGCTGTCCGTGGCGGCCCGCATCCAGGAGTCGACCCCGGACGCCGTGTTCGTGGTCGTCGGTGACGGGCCGCTGCGGGAGAACCTGCAGGCGCGGATCGACGCGGAGCAGCTGCCGGTCCGGTTGCTCGGTCACCGCGCCGATGTGGCCGATCTGCTCGGTGCGGCCGATGTGTTTCTGCTCACATCGCACTGGGAGGCCCGCGCACTCGTGCTGCAGGAAGCGATGCAGGTCGGCGTACCTGTGGTGGCCACCGCGGTCGGCGGCATCCCCGAGCTGGTCGGCGACAGCGCCGTCCTGGCGTTTCCCGGTGACGCGGACGGGCTGGCGGACGGCGTACGGGCGGTGCTGGCGGAGCCCGACACTGCGAACGCTATGCGGACACGTGGCCGGGAATTGGCCGCGCGATGGATGGACGAGGACGCGGTGGCGAAGAATCTGCTCGACATCTACGCGGGTCTCGTCGCGACCGGTGGTTGACAAGAGGTAGGCTGGAGGCCCGTGGACAGGGCTTTGAATTCCCAGCAGACCAAGCACGTATTCGTCACCGGCGGCGTGGCCTCCAGTCTCGGCAAGGGACTGACGGCGTCCAGCCTCGGCAGTCTGCTGACGGCGCGCGGCATCCGGGTCACCATGCAGAAGCTGGATCCGTACCTGAACGTCGATCCCGGCACCATGAACCCGTTCCAGCACGGCGAGGTGTTCGTCACCAACGACGGCGCCGAGACCGACCTGGACATCGGCCACTACGAGCGCTTCCTGGACCGCGACCTGTCGGCCGTGGCGAACGTGACCACCGGCCAGGTGTACTCCAGCGTGATCGCCAAGGAGCGCCGCGGCGAGTACCTCGGCGACACCGTCCAGGTGATCCCGCACATCACCAACGAGATCAAGGAACGGATGCTCGCGATGGCGGGCCCGGACGTCGACGTCGTCCTGCACGAGATCGGCGGCACCGTCGGTGACATCGAGTCGCTGCCGTTCCTCGAGGCGGCCCGCCAGGTCCGGCACGACGTCGGCCGCGACAACGTGTTCTTCCTGCACATCTCGCTGGTCCCGTACCTCGCGCCGAGCGGCGAGCTGAAGACCAAGCCGACCCAGCACTCGGTCGCCGCGCTGCGCTCGATCGGTATCGCCCCGGACGCGGTCGTCTGCCGCTCCGACCGGCCGATCCCGGACGGCGTGAAGCGGAAGATCTCGCTGATGTGCGACGTCGACACCGAGGCCGTGGTCGCGGCGCCCGACGCGCCGTCGATCTACGACATCCCCAAGGTGCTGCACGCCGAGGGCCTCGACGCGTACGTCGTCCGCCGCCTGAACCTGCCGTTCCGCGACGTCGACTGGACCCGCTGGGACGAGCTGCTGCGGGTCGTGCACCACCCGAAGGACGACGTCACGGTCGCGCTGGTCGGCAAGTACATCGACCTGCCGGACGCGTACCTGTCGGTCGCCGAGGCGCTGCGCGCGGGCGGCTTCGACAACGACGCCAAGGTGAACCTGCGCTGGATCGCCTCCGACGAGTGCGCCACGCCCGAGGCCGCGGCCCGGCTGCTCGGAGACGTCGACGCGATCTGCATCCCGGGCGGGTTCGGGGTGCGCGGGATCGAGGGCAAGATCGGCGCGATCCGGTACGCCCGCGAGCAGGGGGTGCCGATCCTCGGGCTCTGCCTCGGCCTGCAGTGCATGGTGATCGAGGTCGCCCGGCACCTGGCCGGCCTGGACCAGGCGAACTCCAGCGAGTTCGACCCGGACGCGGAGCAGCCGGTGATCGCGACCATGGAGGAGCAGAAGCACATCGTCTCCGGCACCGGCGACATGGGCGGCACCATGCGGCTCGGGCTGTACCCGGCGAACCTGGCCGACGGCTCGATCGTCCGCGGACTGTACGGCGCCCCGTCGGTGCAGGAGCGGCACCGGCACCGCTACGAGGTCAACAACGCCTACCGGGACAAGCTGGAGACCGCCGGTCTGGTGTTCAGCGGGCTGTCGCCGGACCGCGAGCTGGTCGAGTTCATCGAGCTGGACCGCTCCGTGCACCCGTACTTCGTGGCCACCCAGGCGCACCCGGAGCTGCGGTCGCGGCCGACCAAGCCACACCCGCTGTTCTCCGGGCTGGTCGCGGCCGCGCTGGACCGGCAGCGCGAGTCCCGGCTCCCGGTCGAGGACCCGAAGCCGGCCGCCAAGAAGGCTGAGAAGATGGCGGTCAAGGCTCGATGACGGACTACCCGGAGTTGCGGTTCGGCGCCGGGCTGGCGGATCAGCCCGAGCGCTGGCCGGTGTCGGCGTCGGAGACCGTGCACGAGACCGGACGGGTGATCTCGGTCCGGCGCGACACCATCGAGCCGCCCGTCGGTGAGCAGTTCGTCCGGGATGTCGTCGTGCATCCCGGAGCGGTCGGCGTGGTCGCGCTGGACGAGAACAACCGGATGCTGCTCGTACGCCAGTACCGGCACCCGGTCGGCTACAAGCTGCTCGAGGCACCGGCCGGGCTCCTCGACGTCCAGGGCGAGCAGTACCGCCTGGGCGCCGAGCGCGAGCTCTGGGAGGAGACCGCCACCAAGGCCGCCGACTGGCGGATCCTGATCGACGCGTTCACCTCACCCGGCCTGACGAACGAGGCGGTCCGGATCTTCCTGGCCCGCGACCTGTCACCCGCCGACGAGTCCTTCGAACGCCTCCACGAGGAGGCCGACATGGAAACCGTCTGGGCCCCGCTCCTCGACGTCGTCGCCGCCGCCCTGGCCGGCCACCTCCAGAACCCCATCCTCATCATGGGCGCCCTCGCCGCCTGGACCGCCCTCAACGGCCCCGGCTTCGACACCCTCCGCCCCGCCGACAGCCCCTGGCCTGCCAAGGACCTGAAGCCCGAGGCGTAGCGGCGCCCGTGCTGTCGGCCGGCCGCTCAGGTGGAGCGGCCGGCGCGGCGGTAGTAGTCACGCCAGATCAGGCGGTGCAGCCCGACCCAGCGTGGGATCGACCGGATGCCAGGGATGAACGGCACCAGGGCCAGCGCGAGGGTCAGCACCATCATCAGCGCCCAGACCTGCGCATCGGCGTTGTCCGACGTCGAGAACGGTTTCACCTGGTACCAGAAGGTGTACAGCCACATCCAGGGCTGACCCGGATAGTTGCCGGTCTCGTTCATCATGCCCCACTGGTCGCCGCCCAGGTTCCTGGCCCGCGCCTGGTCCTCCAGATAGGCGCCGTCCGAGAGCAGCAAGAGGCCTCGGGTCGCGTCTCCCTGGTAGAAGTTGCCGTGGGCATCGAGGGCGCCCTCCAGGCCACCGGACCGGGCCAGTTGCAGGAACTTCGCGGTCAGTACCGGGACCGGTCCGAAAGCTGCCGAGGCCCGCACCGCGGCGGGGTTGCCGTCCGGTGCCGCGGCCAACGCATCGGCGTACGTCGCTGCCCATTCCTGCTGCTGACTGGCCGATGCCGAACTCCAGGTGGCCAGTGCGCTCGTCAACTCCTGGTCGCCGCCGATCCCGCGCAGCGGTATGAGCACCAGATCGTTCGCCGAGTCGACCGGTATCCGCACGCCGGCCCACTTCTGCAGCTCGACGGGACCCAGAACCTGCCCGGAGGCTGCGTTGTTGTACGGCGGTCCGTACTCCGCGCTGGTGGTCGTACCGGCGAGCTCGCCGGCCGCGGTCGCCACGACGTCGTTCGGCGCCTGCCGGGCCCAGCCCGACAGCGTGATCGGCTTCTCGTCCGGGGACGAGAACACGGCGGCCAGGACCGTGGTGAGGACCGCCACGACGATCAGTGCGACGACGAACTCCTTCACCAGGTCGTAGGAGCGGGTCGGGAAATCGTGGGCGTCCGGCGTTCGGCGTACGACGGTCATGACGAGGCCTCCCCATCGCCGGGATCCTCCGCGATCGCCGCGTTCTCGGCCGTCGTCTCGGCGTCGATCGGTGGCACGACGCCGTGCCGTCTGACCAGGATCACATGGAGGACCACCAGGAGGCCGATGGCAGCCGGCAGCAGGGAGATGTGCCACATCAGCATCTGTCCGGGGTCGAGCACGTTGAACCAGGCGCCGATGCCGACCGAGTTGAGACCGTCCTTGGCCTGGGCGCTGATCCACTGGGAGTCGAAGTTGGACTGCGAGAGGTACCCGGTGAACGCCGTGCCGATCGACCCCACGAACGCGATCACGCCGGTGATCCAGGTGAGCGCGCGCCGGCCCCGCCAGGCGGCCATGAAGAACTTCCCCCAGAGGTGGATCACCATGAACGCGAAGAACAGTTCGGTGCTCCACAGATGCAGCGAGTTGACGAAGTGCCCGGTCGACGAGGTATGCCACCAGGTCGGCCCGCCCAGGGCCAGCACCGCTCCCGTGCCCAGGACGATCAGCAAGGCGGCCAGGGTCAGCGCGCCGAAGACGTAGATCCACGAGTTCACGTACACCGGTTGGCGATCCGGGAGGAGTTGCCCAGGTGGAACCGTCCTACCGACCCGGGTCCGCAGCCGGGCCGTCCAGTTGCTCCTGGTGGGCCGTTCGTGCTCGTGCGCGGCCGTCCGGCCGGCGACCGACGTCATGGCCGGTCCTGATCCTCGTCGCCGTGCCGGAACGGAACGGCGATCGCGAGTGCGAACACCACCAGCATCGCCAGGATGATCACCAGATTGGTGACCGAGATCTGGATGACGCCCCAATGAACGTAGTGGCCGGCCATCACTCCACCTCCGGGGGTCGACTTTCTCTCACCGTCGGCGCGGCAGTCTCGTGCAGGCAGAGCCGTTGGACTCCAGGGGACGGGACCAAAGTCGCAGGCCTTCTCAGCCGCGGCACAGGTCGGCGACCCCTTGACCGGGCAGACGGAAACAGGTACACCTCTGACAACGATGTCACCCAATCTCGAAGGTTGGTCCGCCCATGCGTCGTTCGGTGCTGTCCCGTGCTGCGAGCCTGGTGCTCGCCGGCGTTCTGATCGCAGCTCTCACCCCCGCGGCTCAGGCCGTGCCTACACCGTCACCGCCTGGTCCGGATGATCGTCCGACGACGGCGACGCCGCCTGATCCGGCGATCGCCGGCTCCCGGTCGGCGGAGGCTGCGGCCGCGAGCCGGATCACGACCAGTTCGGTCGATCCGACCGAGCATGTCGATCCGCTGATCGGCACGACCAACGCCGGGAACGTGTTTCCCGGTGCGGTGCTGCCGTTCGGGATGTTCTCGTTCAGTCCGGAGACGAGCCGGGGGAACGCGTACCGGACGGCCGCGCCGGGCGGGTACCTGTACTCGGCGACCAAGATCCGCGGCTTCAGCCTCACCCACATGAGCGGGACCGGATGCGCGGGCGGATCGGGCGACATCCCGATCTTCCCGCTCGCGGGGGACGTGACGAGCTCACCGCAGAGCGATGCGAAGGACGACGTCTACTCCTCGACGTACAGCCACGCCAACGAGATCGCCGAGCCGGGCTACTACCAGGTCGGCCTCGACTCGGGCGTCACGGCCGAGCTCGCGGCCACCACGCGCACCGGGTCGGCGGCGTTCACCTTCCCGGCGGACAAGGCCAAGACGCTGATGTTCCGTACGTCGAACTCCGAGGTCGGATCGAGCGCCGCGCAGATCAGCATCGACGCCGCGCACCGGACGATCAGCGGGTCGGTGACCAGCGGCAACTTCTGCGGGTACCTGGCCAGCGTCGGACGGCGGAGCTACTACACGCTGCACTTCGTCGCCGAGTTCGACCAGCCGTTCATGAACCAGGGCACCTGGACCGACACCACTGTCACGCCGGGCAGCAGCCAGGCGAGCGGCGGTACGACGTACGGCGCCGACGGCTGGATGCCGCCGAACAAGGGCTCCGGCGGGTACGTCGGATTCGCCGGCGACAAGGTGTCGATGCGGATCGGCATCTCCTACGTCAGCACCGCCAACGCGCTCGCGAACCTGCGCGCCGAGAACCCGCGCGGTACGTCGGTCGGCATGACGGCCGCGAAAGCCCGGCAGACGTGGCGAAACCAGCTCGACCGCATCGAGGTGACCGGCGGTACGACGGACCAGCGCACCACGTTCTACACCGCGCTCTACCACGCGCTGTTGCACCCGAACGTGTTCAGCGACGTCAACCGCCAGTACTGGGGCTTCGACCAGAAACCGCACTACCTCTCGCGCGGACAGCAGGCGCAGTACGCGACCTTCTCGGGCTGGGACGTCTACCGGTCGCAGCTGCAACTGGTGACGCTGCTGGAGCCGGAGCGAGCCGGCGACATCGCACAGTCGCTGTTCAACCAGGCGACGTACAACGGCGGCGTCTGGGACCGCTGGACCCATGCGTCCGGCAGTACGGCGGTCATGACCGGCGACCCGTCCGCACCGGCCGTCGCGGGCATCTATGCGTTCGGCGGGACGAACTTCGACGCGTCACAAGCTCTGAAGTCGCTGGTGAAGGCAGCGACCGTTCCGACCGAGAAGGACCTCAGCTCGGCGGGCAAGCCGGTCATGTCGATCGGTCAGCGGCCGTCGCTCGACAAGTACCTGGCGCTGCACTACATACCGACCAAGTCCAATGCCTGGGGCGGTGCGGTGGAGACGCTCGAGGACGTGACGGCCGACTTCGCCCTCGCGCAACTCGCGCAGCGCACCGGCGACAAGGCGACGTACCAGCAGTTCCTCGCCAGGTCGCAGTACTGGCAGAACGTGTTCAACCCGGCCAACGGCGGTTATGTCCAGAACCGGGACGACAACGGCGCCTGGCCCGCGTTCACGCCGTCGACGTACGACGGATTCGCCGAGGGCAGCAGTGCGCAGTACACGTGGATGGTGCCGCACAACCGAGCCGGACTGGTCGACGCGATGGGCGGCGCGGACACGGTGAACCGGCGGCTGGATGCGTTCTTCAAGAACCCGGACGGGACCTGGGCGCTGACCGGAGCGGGTGAACTGCATGCCGAGATGGACAACGAGCCGTCGATCAACACGCCCTGGATCTACAACTACACCGGCCGGCCGTACCAGACGCAGGAGACGTTGCGGCAGGCAATGAACCAGCTGTGGAGCACCAGCACCGGCGGGATCCCCGGCAACGACGACCTCGGCGCGATGTCGTCGTGGTACGTGTGGACCGCGCTCGGCCTGTACCCGGACGTGCCGAGCCGCGCCGAGCTCCAGGTCGCGGCGCCGCTGTTCCCGCGGGCGGTGATCCATCGCGACGGCAACACGATCCGGATCAACGCGGCCGGCGCGGACGCGCAGTACGTCCAGTCCCTGAAGGTGAACGGGAAGACGTCGACCAAGCCGTGGCTGCCGGAGTCGTTCGTGCAGCGTGGCGGGACGCTGGACTTCACCCTTGGTACGACGGCCAACAAGAGCTGGGGTGCGACCGACGGGCCGCCGTCGTGGCGGACCGGTGAGATCCCGTTCCAGACCTCTACCGACACGAGCCGTCTGGTGGTCGCACCCGGCACAACCAGCGCACCCGTCGCGCTGCAGGCGTACCGGCTGAGTGGGACGGCCCAGGACGTCACCTACACGCTCAAGACATCTCCCGGTCTCACCGCGACACCTACTACCGGCACGTTCCACGTCGACAAGGTCGGTAGCGCGTCAGTGACGATCGCAGCGGCCGCTGGTACGCCGGACGGCCGGTACCCGGTCACAGTGCAGATGAAGGCGGCGGACGGAACCGCCCTGCCACAAGTCGGTTTCACGGTCGTCGTCGGGCAGCCGAACTCGTTCTTCGTACTCCGTGAGGGCGTAGGCATCTCCGACGACGCCGGCGACCACACCGAGGCGGACTATGACGGCGGCGGCGTCAGCTACTCCCGTCAGGCGCTGGCCGCGGCCGGTCTGACCGCGGGCGGTGCAGGTACGGTCCAGGGCCTCAGCTTCACCTGGCCCGATGTACCCGCCGGAGACCCGGACAACGTGCCGGCCGACGGGCAGCTGCTCAACCTCGACCTGCCTGCCGGTACGACGAAGCTGTCCTTCGTCGGCAGCGCGGTCAACGGCAACCAGCAGACGACCGCGACGCTCAACTACGCCGACGGCACGACCTCGCAGATCGACCTGTCCTTCAGCGACTGGACGCTGGGCGGTGGGGGCGACACCCTGCACTACGGCAACGTCATCGTCGCCACCACGCCGTACCGCAACGAGTCCGGCGGCGGGAAGGACAACGTCACCACGCACATCTTCGCCACCGCACCTGTGACGTTGACTCAGACCCCGGTGAGTATCAGGCTGCCTACGAATCGTGACCTACGGATCTTCACCGTTGCGGGAGGGAATTGATGAGGAAGACCATCGTGATCGCGGTGCTGACAGTGGCCAGCGTGCTGGCCAGTCTGCTGATGGCGACCGCACAAGCTGACGCGGCCGGTACGCCGACCAGCACCAACGGACCCTGTGGCTACACGTCGACGCCGGACGATCCGCCGGCCCGGCCGGTGTCGCTACCGCCGGACCCGGCGCAGACACCGGACCAGGGGATCGTCAGGGTCGTCGTCGCCACCAGCCAGGGGCCGATGATCCTGTCACTGGACCGGGCGAAGGCGCCGTGCACGGTGCAGAGCTTCCTGCACCTGGCGAAGAGCCGGTTCTACGACTTCACCACGTGCCACCGGCTCACGCTGTACCCGACGCTGAAGGTGCTGCAGTGCGGCGACCCGAGCGGTACGGGCGAGGGCGGGCCCGGCTACTCGTACAAGGACGAGCTGCCCACCGACCTGCCGAACTGGCCGGACGACCCGACCGGCGAGCGGAAGGTGTACGCACGCGGCACGCTTGCGATGGCGAACGCCGGCCCGGACACCAACGGGTCGCAGTTCTTCCTGGTCTTCGCCGACTCCCGGCTGCGACCGAACTACACGGTCTTCGGCTCGGTCGACCGGCTCGGGCTCACCACGCTCGACCAGGTGGCGGCCGGCGGGACCGTCACCACGCCCGACAACCCCGACGGGATCGACGGCGCACCGGTACGCAAGACCGACATCCTGATCGCCCGCTCCCTCGGGACGCGCTAGCCGATGGCTTCGCCGCCGTCCTCGGCGAGGGCGGCGGCGACCCGGCGGGTGTTCGCGGTGAACTCGGCGGCGGGGATCTTCGGCAGCATGTCGTCCCAGGCCGCGATCATCGCGCCGCGCAGCTGCATCATGCCGAGCGGGCGGGCGAGGAACCACAGGTGGAAGTGCTCGCTGCCGTCGCCCCAGCGGCTGAAGTGCGTCCGGGCGACGCTGTCGATGCTCTGGATCGCCTTCGCCACGCGCTGGATCATCGGGCCGAGAGTTGCCGTCAGCTCGGCCGGCAGGTTGTCCAGGCGGTAGTGCTCGTGCGGCTCGAGGAGCGCGACCAGCGGTAGCCCGGTCGGCTCGAACGCCTTCAGCGACCACTGGGCGTCGCGCCAGATCACGGACCTGTCCGGATCCGTGCACTTCGGGCACGGCTCGCCGCCGTCCTCACCGCGGCGCGGCGGTTCGGGCAGCACCGGATCGGCCAGCCGCACGACCTCGAGATCACCTTCGAACGGGAAGAACGGTTCGCCGAGCAACGGCTCGGCCGACACGCGTTCGCCGTACGGCAGCCGCCGGTGGTACGCAGAGGGCAGATCGGTCATGAACCGCACTCTGCCGCAGAATCGGACCATGCAGAAGCCGGAGCTGGCCGTCCTGCTCGATCTCGAACCGCACCCCGAGGGCGGGTGGTACCGCCAGACGTGGCGGTCGCCGGTCGAGTTCGAACCGGAGGGGTACGACGGCAGCCGGGCCAGCGCGACCGCGATCTACTTCCTGCTGGCCCCGGGGGAGGAGTCGCGGTCCCATCAAGTGCGCTCGACGGAACTCTGGCTGTGGCACTCGGGCGGACCGCTGACGCTCGAGTACGACGAACAGTCGGTCACCCTGGGGCCGGACGTACGGGCCGGCCAGCGCCCGCAGGTGGTGATACCGGCGGGTGCCTGGCAGGCGGCCCGGCCCGAGGGTGACGAGGCGGTGCTGGTGTCGTGCATCGTGTCGCCGGGCTTCGACTTCGCCGACTTCACGATGCGCTAGCCGGTGAGCTACAGCTGCGGGACGGCCTTGTCCCCGGTGGTCAGCTCCGGCAGGTGCTCGCGGACCATGTAGCCGCTCGCGCCGAGGATCCAGACCGCCGACAGCAGCAGCGGGACCGTGGTCATCAACGTGCCGCCGGCAACGAACGTGCCGGAGTCGGCGAACACGCCGAGCGCGCCCAGGAACGAGACCGCGGCGGCCAGCAGGGCCAGGTAGCCGAGCCAGTTCGGCATCACGTGCGTCCGCAGCACACCGATCCCGGCCGCGGCCAGCGGCAGGGCCGCCGCGATGCCGATCATCGTCGTCATCACCGCGCTCAGCTCGTACAGGGCCATGGTGATGCCCGCGTCCCGGCCGCTGATGCCGAACGCGGCCGCGGCGGTGAGCCCGGCGTTCACGAAGATCGCGCCGCCGACCAGCACCGAACCGGCCAGCAGGGCCAGGTGGACGTCGCTGCGCTCGGCCCGCTCCCGGATCGCCTCGGCGAAGGCCGCCGCGAACCAGATGACCAGCCCGGCCGCGGCCGCCCACAGCAGCGAGCTGAGCAGGATCATGGACCGGTGATCGGACAGCCAGCTCGAGATCGTGCTGTCGGAGTCATCGACCGTCGGAGCAGTACCGGGCAGGAACCTGCCCAGCATCGCCAGGACCACGAAGGCCAGTCCGGCGAAGCCGCCCCATCGCAACTCGTGTCGCTCAGTCATGGGGAACACCTCCAACGCGCACCACGCCGATGTGGTGCACCTAAGGCTGATGTTCCCCCGTTCCGCCCCGGAATCAAGACCTATCCGAGAACGGTCGCGAGCGCCTCGTATCCGGGCAGCAGGTCGATGCCCTCGTGGCCCAGCAGCTGGATCGCGACATGGTCCGCGCCGGCCTCCAGATGCGCCTTCAGGCCCTCCGCAACCTCGACCGCGGAGCCGTGCAGCACCATCGCGTCGACCAGTCGGTCGCTGCCGCCGTCGGCGAAGTCGTCGGCGGTGAAACCGAGGCGCTCGAAGTTCGCCGTGTAGTTGCTCAGCTGCAGGTACGACGCCAGCCGGTCACGCGCCGTCGCGCGGGCGATGTCGGTGTCGGTCTCCAGCACGACCATCTGCTCGGGCGCGAGCAGGACCCCGCCGCCGAGGATCCGGCGGGCTTCACGGGTGTGCTCCGGCGTCGTCAGGTACGGGAGTGCCCCGGCCGTCCGCGCGCCGGCCAGCTGCAGCACCTTCGGGCCGAGCGCGGCCAGCGCCCGCCGGTCGGCCGGCACCTTCGCGTCGTCCAGCTCGTCGAGGTAGCCGACGATCGTCCGGTACGGCGACCGGTACTCGCCGGTGGCCTCGCGGTGCCCGATCCCGACGCCGAGCAGGAACCGCCCCGGGTGCTCGTCCTCGAGCCGGTGGTACGACGCCGCGACGTCGGCGGCCGGCGATTTCCAGATGTTGACGATGCTGGTGCCGACGGCAACCGAACTCGTTGCGGCCAGCAACACCTCGGCGTCGCGCAGGCCGGCTTCCGGCGAACTGCCCAGCCACAAGGTCCCGTACCCGGCCTGCTCCAGTCCTGCCGCGAGCTCCGGCCCGTAGTGCTGGGCTCCGTGCCAGACTCCGTAGTGTCCCAGTTCCATCGCCACGCCGTGCTCCTCTCGTGAAGCGTCCTACTGCAAGCATCGCTGACCGCCACGAATGGCCGTCAATGATGGTTGCCGCGTCAACGGGGACGCCGTATCCGGACGGTAGCCGGACGTCTCCGTTCCGCGTCCGGTGTTTTGCCGATCTGCTTCCGTTCGGTTACCGATCGGGTACCGGCAGGGTGTCGCGGCGCGATCAGACCATCCGGCCGGGTGGTATGAACCCCGCGGGCATACACTCGGCAGCGACCTGGCAACCACCCCTCAACCGCCGGGCCGCGGACACAACGACGTGGGCCGCACTCCTGGATCGTGAAAGAAGGGCAAGTTGTGAAGGTCGGAGTTCCCAAGGAAGTCAAGAACCACGAGTACCGGGTGGCGATCACCCCGTCCGGTGTGCACGAGTTCGTGCGCAGCGGGCACGAGGTTCTGATCGAGCAGGGGGCGGGCAGCGGGTCGCTGATCCCGGACGACGAGTACGTCGCCGCCGGGGCCCGGATCGTGCCGCAGGCGGACGACGTCTGGGCGGATGCGGAGCTGGTGCTCAAGGTCAAGGAGCCGGTGGCGGAGGAGTACCACCGGATGCGGAAGGACCAGGTGCTGTTCACGTACCTGCACCTGGCCGCCAGCCGTGACTGCACCGACGCGCTGCTGAAGTCGGGGACCACCGGGATCGCCTACGAGACGGTCCAGCTCCCGGACGGAACGCTGCCGCTGCTGGCGCCGATGAGCGAGGTGGCCGGCCGGCTCGCCCCGCAGTCCGGCGCCTACCACCTGATGGCGCAGGGCGGCGGCCGGGGCGTGCTGCTCGGCGGCGTGTCCGGCGTCCACCCGGCCCGCGTGGTCGTCCTCGGCGCCGGCGTGTCCGGGATGAACGCGGCCGCGATCGCGCTCGGCATGCAGGCGCAGGTGCAGCTGTTCGACCGCAACATCGCCCGGCTGCGGCAGGCCGACCAGATCTACCAGGGTCACCTGCTGACGATCGCGTCGAACGCGTACGAGATCGAGAAGGCGGTCCTGGAGGCCGACCTGGTGATCGGCGCGGTGCTGGTGGTCGGTGCGAAGGCGCCGAAGCTGGTCACCAACGACATGGTCCGCCGGATGAAGCCGGGCAGCGTGCTCGTCGATATCGCCATCGACCAGGGCGGCTGCTTCGAGGACTCGCGCCCGACCACGCACGCCGACCCGGTGTACAAGGTGCACGACTCGCTGTTCTACTGCGTGGCCAACATGCCCGGTGCGGTGCCGAACACGTCGACGTACGCGCTCACCAACGTCACCCTGCCGTACGCGATCGAGCTGGCGAACCTGGGCTGGCGGGAAGCGCTCAAGCAGGACCACAGCCTGGCCCTCGGCCTGAACACGTTCGACGGGCACGTCACGTACGGCCCGGTCGCCGAGGCGCACGACCTGTCGCAGCTGAAGCTCGACGAGGTGCTGGTCTGAACGACATCGCGCGGGCGGTCAGCGCCTACCTCGACCACCTCACGGTCGAAAGGGGCCTGGCCGCCAACACGCTGGCGTCGTACCGGCGGGACCTGCGCCGGTACGGCGGCTTCCTCGCCGCGTCGGGGATCGACGGCCTCGGGCAGATCACCGAGGCCGTGGTCAGCGACTTCCTGATGCGGCTGCGCGAGGGGGACGCGGACCATCCGCCACTGACCGCGTCCAGCGCCGGGCGGACCGTGGTGGCGGTCCGTGGGTTCCACAAGTTCTGTGTGCGCGAGGGGCTGACCGCGGTCGATCCTGCGGCGGCCGTGAAGCCACCTGCGCCGCCGCAGCGGCTGCCCAAGGCGCTGTCCGTCGACGAGGTGACCAGGGTCCTCGCGGCGGCCGCCGGCGCCGAAGCGGAACCTGCCGTCCTCGCTACGCGGGACGCTGCGTTGCTGGAGTTCTTGTACGGCACCGGTGCCCGTATCTCCGAGGCGGTCGGGCTGGACGTCGACGACATCGACCTGGACGCTGGTGCGGTGCTGCTGCGCGGCAAGGGCAGCAAGGAGCGCGTGGTGCCCGTCGGCACGTACGCCCGTGACGCGTTGTCGGCGTACCAGGTCCGTGGGCGTCCTGAGCTGGTCTCACGTGGTCGCGGTACGCCCGCGCTGTTCCTGAACGCCCGCGGCGGCCGCCTGTCTCGGCAGAGCGCCTGGACAGTGCTGCGTCGTGCTGCGCAGCGGGCCGGTATCGCGAAGGAGATCTCCCCGCACACGCTGCGGCACTCGTACGCGACACATCTGCTGGACGGCGGCGCCGACGTCCGCGTGGTCCAGGAGCTGCTGGGACACGCGTCCGTGACAACGACCCAGGTCTACACCCTCGTCACGGTCGACAAGCTCCGCGAGGTCTACGCGACGTCCCACCCGAGGGCGCTGTCGTCCTGAGACCCCGGTGCACGCGATGTTGGGACGGTGTGCGATCATCTCGTTACGGTTGGTGACTCAGGGAGGGTGATCGGCCGGGTTCGGAGCTTTGTCGACAAACCACCCCACCCCGGTGCGGAGTGGCTGGTTGAGAGTGCTTGAATGCACGCTTACAGTCGCTGGGATCGCCCGTATCGGTTGAAAGGTTTGACGAGTCATGAACGAGTCGACATTCCCGGGCACCGAACACGTGACGGGCCACCTTCCGGGGCACCACCCGGAGCCGGTCCGGCCGATCAGCACGCCGCCGAGCGCGCACCCCAGCACCGATCCCGCCCCCCAGCCCAGCAGTCCGCCCCGGCCGGCCCCCACGCCGCCGCGAGCCCTGCCCGACAACTATGCGGAAATGCCGAAGCCGACGGCCAAGCTGACCGCGGAGGACCTTGCACCCGTGAACGACCCGAACGGCCCGCGTCACAAGATCGGGCCGACCGGCCGGCCGCTGCCGGACCTGCCGGAGCCGCAGCCCCCGACCAAGACCGGCCCGGCGCAGGTGATCGCGATGTGCAACCAGAAGGGCGGCGTCGGCAAGACCACCACGACGATCAACCTCGGCGCGGCGATCGCCGAGACCGGTCGCAAGGTGCTGCTGATCGACTTCGACCCGCAGGGGTCCGCGTCGATCGGCCTCGGCGTCCAGCCGCACGACCTGGAGCTGTCGGTCTACAACCTGCTGATGCAGCGCGACATCACCGCCGACGAGGTGATCCAGCCGACCCGCGTGGAGAACCTCGACCTGCTGCCGGCCAACATCGACCTGTCCGCGGCCGAGGTGCAGCTGGTCCAGGAGGTCGCGCGGGAGTACACGCTGCAGCGCGTGCTCGACCCGATCATCCCGAACTACGACGTGATCCTGATCGACTGCGCCCCGTCGCTCGGTCTGCTCACGGTGAACGCGCTGACCGCGTCGAACGGCATCGTCGTACCGCTGGAGTGCGAGTTCTTCGCGCTCCGCGGCCTCGCCATGCTGACCGACACGATCGGCAAGGTGCAGGACCGGCTCAACCCCAAGCTGGAGATCGTCGGGATCCTCGGCACCATGTTCGACGGGCGGACGACGCACGCCCGGGAGGTCCTCGACCGCGTGGTCCAGGCCTTCGACGAACGCGTCTTCCACACCGTCATCCGGCGTACCGTCAAGTTCCCCGAGACCACGGTCGTCGGCGAGCCCATCACGACGTACGCCCCGTCCTCGAGCGCGGCCACTCAGTACCGCGATCTCGCCAAGGAGGTGCTGGCGCGTTGTCCCGCCGGGTGAGCCTGCCAGGTGCCAGTGAACTCTTCGGGGGTGCGGCACCGCAGCAGACCAGACCCGAGAAGCGCACCACCACTGACGGACCGTCCACCGTGCGGTCCCGTACGACGGTCGTCGACGACCGGAAGTCGAGTGGTCGGATCCGTCACGACACGAAGATCACCGTGTACGTGACGGAGGAGGAGCTGCTCGGCCTGGAACAGACCAGACTCGCGCTGCGCGCGGAACACGGCCTGACCGCCGACCGGGGCCGGATCGTCCGGGAGGCGATCGACGTCCTGCTCGCCGACTTCGTCGACCACGGACCGGACTCGGTGCTGGTACGGCGGCTCAAGGCGTCGGAGTGACCGTGTCCTCCGCGGACTCGTTGCCCTTGGATGTCGGTACGGACAGCGCGCCTGCTGTTGCCGAGGGCAAGGGTTTCAGTGTCCACCTGGAGAACTTCGAGGGGCCGTTCGACCTGCTGCTGCAGCTGATCTCGAAGCACAAGCTGGACATCACCGAGATTGCGCTGTCGGTGATCACCGACGACTTCATTGCCCATATCAAGGCGCTGGGGTCGGAGTGGGACCTCGACCAGACGTCGGAGTTCCTGCTGATCGCGGCGACCCTGCTCGACCTGAAGGCGGCACGGCTGCTGCCGAAGGGCGAGGTCGAGGACGACGAGGACCTGGCGCTGCTGGAGGCGCGGGACCTGCTGTTCGCGCGGCTGCTGCAGTACCGGGCGTTCAAGCAGATCGCGGCGCTGGTGCAGGAGCGGATGGCGGTCGAGTCTCGCCGGTTCCCGCGCGCCGTGGGTGTGGAGCCGCGGTTCGCGGAGCTGCTGCCCGAGGTCCTGCTCGGGCTCGATCCGGCCGGGCTGGCCGCGCTGGCCGCGAAGGCGATGGCGCCCAAGGACGACGTACCCCCCGGGGTTTCGCTCGCCCACCTGCACGCGCCGGCCGTCACCGTGCGGGAGCAGGCGGAAGTGATCGTCGACCGGCTCCGGCGGCAGCGCAGCGCCACGTTCCGTTCGCTGGTGGCCGATTCGCCGGACACCGTCACCACCGTGTGCCGGTTCCTGGCGCTGCTCGAACTGTTCCGCGAGGCGGCGGTGTCGTTCGACCAGGTCACCCCGCTCGGCGAACTCACCATCCGCTGGACCGGCACCGACGAGGGCGAGATCGCCGTCAGCGACGAGTTCGACGAGGAACAACAAGCAGCTGACGAATCCGGCGAAGCCCCCCACGTCGAGGACGACCCCGACTTCCTCGAACCCGGCGAGAACCACACCGACCCAGAACCCCCCGCCCCAGACACCCCCGAGACGGCAGACCAGTGACCAACTCCCAACCCCCCACTCCCGACCCGACCGACTCCCGGGATGGTGCTGAGGGTTCCGACGAGGCTGACCCCACCCGGAACGCCGACAGGTCCGCTTCCGCCGGCCTGCCCGACGGACCGGACGGCCCTGAGGCGACCGAGACCTCCGAGGGTGCTGACGGGACTGGCACGACCGACGCCACCGCCAACGACGGCCCGTCCGAGGCCGCCGATCCCACGGATGACGCCGACGGCTCCGACGAGACTCAGGCGGCCGCAGTCGCCGACCGCGCCGCATCAGCGGACCTGCCCGAGGGAGCGGACGGCCCTGAGGCGACCGACGCCTCCGAGGGTGCTGACAGGACTGGCACGACCGACGCCGCCGCCAACGACGGCTCGTCCGAGGCCGCCGATCCCGCGGATGGCGCAGACGGCTCCGACGAGACTCAGGCGGCCGCAGTCGCCGACCAGGCCGCATCCGCGGACCTGCCCGAGGGAGCTGCACCGCCAGATAGCGCCGCCGCGACCGACGGGACCGACGCGTCCGACGGGACCGACAGGACCGACGTCACCGACGGGACCGACGCCACCGACGGCGGGGATGAGGACGATTACTTGCCGCCGGGGCAGACTTCGGTGCCGGTGGGGGATGAAGTAGTTGTTGACGACGACACGATGCGGCGGGCGCTCGAGGCGATTCTGATGGTGACGGACGAGCCGTTGCCGGTGCTGACGCTGGCGCGCGCGGTCGGGCGGCCGACGGGTGATGTGGCGGGGGCGCTGGCGGAGCTGGCGGCGGAGTACACCGAGCAGGGCCGCGGATTCGACCTGCGTGAGGTGGGCGGCGGCTGGCGGTACTACACCCGCGTCGAGGCCGCGCCGTACGTCGAACGTTTCGTCCTCGACGGCCAGCAGGCGCGCCTCACCCAGGCCGCGCTGGAAACCCTCTCCGTCGTCGCGTACAAGCAGCCCGTCAGCCGCGCCCGCGTCTCCGCCATCCGCGGCGTGAACGTGGACGGCGTGATGCGCACCCTCGTCGCCCGCGGCCTCGTCGAGGAGGCCGGCTCGGACACCGAGTCCCAGGCGACCCTGTACCGCACCACGTCGTACTTCCTGGAACGCATGGGCATGCAGTCCCTCGACGACCTGCCCGAACTCGCCCCGTACCTCCCCGACATGGACGACATCGAGGACGAGCTCGCCGCCCAATCCCTCCCACCCGCAGAACCCACCCCCGAGACCACGACCGCCGAGGGTGCGGACGCCGAGGTTGCGGATGCCGAGGGCGTGGGGGGCCTACGCGCGGACGACGAGCTGGACGCGGAGGCGTCGGGCGGGGTTGCTGGGGGCGTGGCTGATGCCGGGGCGGCGGGGGGTGTGTACGCCGCAGGTGGCGGCGAGTTGGACGCGGAGGACCGCGGGGATGACGGCGACGCCGTAGATGCGCCGGCTCAGGCGGAGTCCGCCGAAAGCGCCGAGGCATCCGGCGACGCAGCTGATGAGGCCGAGGTGAGCGGCTGGGCCGTGGAGTCGGGCGTCGAGGACGGGGACGACGTGGTGTCGCACGGAACGACGGTCGCGCCGGCAGGCGAACCTGCGGACGAGGCAGACGGCGCGGACGCGGAGGAGGCGGACGGTGCGGCTGATGAGGCTGAGGTGAGTGACTGGGCCGTGGAGTCGGGCGCCGAGGACGTGGACGACGTGGCGTCGGGCGGTACGACGGTTGAGCCGGCCGGTGAACCTGCGGGCGAGGCGGACGTCGAGGCGGCGGACGCGGAGGTGTCCGGCGGTGCGGCTGCTGGGGCTGAGGTGAGCGGCTGGGCCGCGGGGCTGGGCGACGAGGACGTGGACGACGTGGTGTCGGGTGGGCCGGCGGGCGAGCGTGCCGATGAGGTGGACGCCCAGGAGACGGACGTCGAGGACGTGGACGACGTGGTGTCGGGTGGGCCGGCGGGCGAGCGTGCCGATGAGGTGGACGCCCAGGAGACGGACGTCGAGGACGTGGACGACGTG
>NZ_JBSGFZ010000046.1:0-11803 GCF_053603655.1 Kribbella sp. NPDC004138 | reverse complement strand
TGGTGTCGGGCGGTACGGCGGTTGGGGCGGCGGGCGAGGGTGCCGGCGAGGCCGGCGAGGCGGGCTTGGATGTTGGTGGGCGTGTGGAGGGTGGGGTTCGGGATGGGGGATGAGGGTGGGGTTCGGCTGCAGAAGGTTTTGGCTCGGGCGGGGGTGGCTTCGCGGCGTAGTGCGGAGATCTTGATCGAGGAGGGGCGGGTCGAGGTCGACGGGCGGGTGGTGACGGAGTTCGGGGTGCGGGTGGATCCGGAGACGGCTGTCATCCGGGTGGACGGGGCGCGGATCCCGCCGGTGAGCGCGAACGTTTACCTGGTGCTCAACAAGCCTCGTGGTGTCGTGACCACGATGTCGGACCCGCAGGGGCGGCCGTGTATCACGGACTTCGTGCACGACCGGCCGGAGCGGCTGTTCCATATCGGGCGGCTCGACACCGACACCGAAGGGCTGTTGCTGCTCACGAATCACGGTGAGTTCGCGCACCGGCTCGCGCATCCGTCGTACGAGGTCTCGAAGACGTATGTCGCCGAGGTCGAGGGCAACGTCAAACCCGGCGTCCTGCGCAGGCTTCTGGACGGTGTCGAGCTCGAGGACGGACCTGCCCGCGCGGACACGGTGAAGATCGTCTCGACGGTGCCCGGCCGGACCCTCGTGGAGATGTCGCTCCACGAGGGCCGCAACCGGATCGTGCGGCGGATGTTCGACGCGGTCGGTCACCCGGTGAAGCGGCTGACCCGGACCGCGATCGGCCCGGTTCGCCGGGGCAACCTGCACACCGGCGAGCTCCGCGAGCTGGACTCGAAGGAACTCGGCCAGCTCCTCGACCTCGTCGACCTGTGATCGGTCGCCGGACAGTCATTCGCCGGACAGCTGCTCGCTCTCTTCGTCGTCCTCGAAACGCCGCGCCTGCGCCGCCTCGCTGAACGTCCGCGGCACCTTCCCGAGCGCCCTGATCACCGTCGACTCCCCGTTGGCGTGCCCGAACTCGTACAGGTAGGGCGCCCCGGTCTCCTTGTCCACACCCAGCACGATCGTCTTGAGACCGCAGCCGTTCGCGACCAGCGACTCGAATCCCTGCCAGGTCGAACGCCGGACCACCTTCACCACCGGCTGACCCGAGACGGGGATCCGGATGGTGTAGAGCGCCCCGTTCCGGGTGTTGGCGAGGAACGTGTCGTACGTCGCCGTCTGGCTGATCAGCGCCATCGTCTTGACCGCGCTGAAGCCGGTGTACGTCGCCTTCCGGCTGAATGCCGTCCCGTCGACGTTCCAGCGCACGATGGTGTCGCCGAGGACGGCGTACGCGTTGTGCCGGACGAGAGTGGTGCCGCGGTTGAACCGTGAGCTCTCCAGGTAGCGGACCTCACCCCAGCCGCCGCCGATCAGGGTCCGCTGCACCGAGGCGGGATCGACGTCGCCGTAGAAGTCGTTCACCTTGTACGTCAGCAGGTACAGGCTGGTGCCCAGTACGACGTACTGCCGGCGGGACTCGCCGTGCTGCTCGGCGTTCATCTGTGTGCCGAGCCCACTGGTCAGACGAACCTGGTCGTCCGGTAGCAGGTCCTTGCCGCCCCAGCTGCTGGGGCTGGCACCAGGCGGCACCACTCCGTACAGACCGCGCAGGATCAGGTCGCCGCCGCTCGTCGTCGAGGCGAGCGACATCTGGCAGAACGGCACCTCACGAGCGGCCGCCGAGGCAGGTGCTGCCTGGACCAGGGCACCGGCCGCCATGACGAGGCCGAGAACCCCTGCTGCGCGTTTCACCATGTTCACTCTCCGTAGAGCAGGACGCCGGCTTCAGGCGCGCTGGGATAGGAACGGAAGTACGCCTTGTCCTCCGGCCCGGCGAGTTGGTCGCCCACTCTGCCCAGGCCGTTGATGACGGTGGCGGCCCCGTTAGCGTGGCTGACGGCGTACAGGTAGCCGCGGCGGGTGTCCTTGTCGATGCCCAGCAGCAGCGTGCTCTGGTTGCCGCACTTCTCGGCGATCAGCGTCTCGAACGTCTGCCAGGTCGACGTCCGCACCTTCTTCACCACCGGTGCGCCGCTGAACGGGATCCGGATCGTGTACAGCGCGCCGGCGCGCGTGTTGGCCAGGAACGTGTCGTACGTCGCCGTCTGGCTGATCAGCGTCATCGTCTTGACCGCGGAGTACCCGCCGTACGTCGTCTTGGCGCGCCAGGCGGACCCCTCCACGGACCAGCGCGTGATGACGCCTCCCTCCAACGCATAGGCGTGGGACGTCGACTTCTCCACGTAGCTCTGGTGGATCCAGCCGCCGCCGACCCTCGTCGTCTGGTACGACTCCGGGTCCAGCTCACCCGTGGTCACGTCGGTGACGTACCGGTACCGGTAGAGCTCGGTGCCCATCACCACGTACCCGCTCCGCGCCATGCCCGACGGCGGATCCGGCTCCCAGCCTGACGTGGTCGCGAGGCGCACCCGGTCCACCGGGAACAACGCCTTCGGCCCGACGCTCGGCGGCGCCGCCGTGACCGGTGCGGTCGCGGTGATCCGCTGAAACTTGAGGTCACCCTGCACGGTCGCCGTGCCGAGCGTCATCGAGCAGGCCGCGCTTGCCTGCTCAGCAGCCGCCTGTGCCGGTCCCGGCACCAGCGCCGCCGCCGTCATCGCCGCGCCCAGCGCACCCGCGGCGATCCGAGTTCTGGTCATCCAGCCCCCTTCGAGGAGTCGTGTCACTCACTCGATGCCGAGGATGCCGGAAAGGTTAGGGATCGGTCGAAGAACTCGCGGACGAGCCGTCGTACGGCGGGAACAGCGCAGCGGGACGCACCGACCAGCTTGGCCCGCGCGGCGGCCGTCATCAGGCCGGCGGCTTCCAGTTGCGGGGCGAAAGCGGCGTAGTCCGTCCAGATCCAGTGGTTCGCGTCGGACAGTTGCACCCGGCGTACTGGACCGCCATGGGAGAGGACAGCTGACCAGGTGCGGTCGAAACGCTCGTCCCGGAAGCCGTCGGTCCCGGCCAGCAGTAACGGCTTCCGGGTGCCGTGTGCTGCGATCGGGTAGAGCTCGCCGTCCAGTGTGTCCAGGTAGCCCTCCAAGTTGGCAGCGGCTCGGACCTGTGGCTGCTCAAGCGACACAGCGGCGGTCGCACCGCCGGCGGAGTGGCCGTAGACGCCGACGCGGTGCGGGGCGATCGACGGGTGCAGCTCTGTCAGGTGTTCGAGCACGAATCGCAGGTCCGCGAACCGCGTGTCCATCATGAGTCGCGACTGCACCGGGTCGGTCTGCACGTCCGGACTGATCTCGATGACCCGCAGCCGCCCGTCCGGGAACACCACCTCGCTCGCCTCACCAGGGTGGTCGAGGGTCAGGACCACGTACCCGTGGCTGGCCAGGTCCTCGGCGAGCGAGGTGCCGATGGTGCGCGGGTCCGCACCGCCCGGGCTGTAGACCAGCGTGGGGCGCCGGCCGGGCAGAGCGGGCGCGTCGACGTACGAGTGGGTCAGTGTGGCGCCCCAGCTCACGCCGCTTGTCGGCAGCTCCGGATGCAGGACGCCGGCGTCCAGGGTCTTGAAGACCTCTGCGGCGGCCGGGGCGAGCTGTGGTGCGCGTTGGTACCCCTGTACGGCGCGTGCGGGATAGAAGACCGTCAGCGCGAGCTCTCGGGTCGGCGCGCCGTTCCACGGGTCGGAGCGGTGCGGGTCGGTCAGTGTGCGCGTCGTCGTACCGACAGGCCAGGGGCCGGTAGGAGCCGGCAGACGCAGTGTCAGGTCGGTCGCGGCGTTCGCCGTCTGCAGCGGAACAAGCGCGGAGGCGGCGGTGGCCGCGGAAGCGGTGAGGAAGGTTCGTCGTCTCATGTCGGCGACGCTGTCAGAGGCACCAGCCGCCGGTCAGCTGATGAGGAGGGATCTCCACCCGGAGTTACAGCTCCGGGTGGAGATCCGTCGAGGTCATGCGCCGGCGAGGATCGTGCCTGTGGTGTAGAAGCGGAAGTACGAGTCCGTGGCCGGGAAAGTGGTCGGCACCTTGCCCAGGCCCTTGATGACGGTGGCCGTGCCGTTGGCGTGGCCGACGGCGTACAAGTAGCCGGCGCCGGTCTCCTTGTCGATGCCGAGCAGCAGCGTCCCGTAGTTGCCGCACTTCTCGGCGATCAATGTCTCGAAGCCCTGCCAGGTCGAGGTGCGGATCTTGGTCACGACCGGCTTGCCGGAGCCCGTGGGCACCTGCACGGTGTAGAGCGCGCCGCCGTTCGTGGTGGCCAGGAAGGTGTCGTAGGTCCGCCCCTGCCCGATCAGCACCATCGTCTTGACCGACTTGAAGCCGCCGAAGGTCGTGTAGTACTTCCAGCCGCCCGGTGTCACCGTCCAGCGGGCGATGAGGCCGTCGGTGAACTGCTGGATCAGCGAGTAGACGTTCGAGCGGCCGGGGTACTGGCTGGCTTCAACGTACTTGTGCAGTTCGTCCCAGCCGCCGCCGACCATGGTGTTGTGGAGGGTGCCCGGCACGATCGAGACCCCCGTGCCGTCCGTGATGTAGCTGGTGCCGTACATCCGCGGACCGAGCGCTACCAGGCCGGTGCGCTCCTCACCGGCCGGTACGACGAGTTCGGTGCGTACGGCGGTCGGCAGGTGGGCCTGGCCGTCGGGATAGAGGTTCATGGGGCCGAGCTGGCGGACACTGGCGGAGGGTGCCGCGGTAATGGTCTGGGAGGTGTGGTCACCACCGGGGGTGACCGAGCCGAGCCGTAGCGAACAGGCTGCGGCGGCGGCGGCCGGTGCCGCATCGGCAGGTGTGGCCGCAAACCCAGCGGCCAGCAGCGCTCCCGCGGCGAGCATTCGCCCGTATTTGATCATCTGAAACCCTTTCGTCAGTGGTCACGATGCGGGCGGACGCCTCATTGTTGCGGGCATCAAAGGGATAACGCCGGAGCACGGCGCGCCTGAGACACCCCCCGGTTGTCGGAGGTGCGCCGTAGTGTGGGTGATGTGAACCGGCGAATCTTCGGTCTGGAGAACGAGTACGGCGTCACCTGTACGTTCCGCGGGCAGCGGCGACTGACCCCGGACGAGGTGGCGCGGTATCTGTTTCGGCGGGTCGTGTCCTGGGGGCGGAGCAGCAACGTCTTCCTCCGCAACGGGGCCCGGCTCTACCTCGACGTGGGCTCGCACCCGGAGTACGCGACCGGTGAGTGCGACTCGGTCACCGACCTGATCGCGCACGACAAGGCCGGTGAGCGGATCCTCGAGGGACTGCTGGTGGACGCCCAGAAGCGGCTGCACGACGAGGGCATCTTCGGCGACGTCTACCTGTTCAAGAACAACACCGACTCGGCCGGCAACAGCTACGGCTGCCACGAGAACTACCTGGTCAGCAGGCACGGCGACTTCGCCAAGCTGGCCGACGTGCTGATCCCGTTCCTGGTCACCCGGCAGCTGATCTGCGGCGCGGGAAAGGTGCTGCAGACGCCGCGCGGCGCGGTCTACAGCGTCAGCCAGCGCGCCGAGCACATCTGGGAGGGTGTGTCGAGCGCGACCACCCGGTCCCGGCCGATCATCAACACCCGCGACGAGCCGCACGCCGACGCCGAGCGGTTCCGCCGGCTGCACGTGATCGTCGGCGACTCGAACATGTCCGAGACCACGATGCTGCTGAAGGTGGCCAGCACCGACCTGGTGCTGCGGATGATCGAGGCCGGCATCGTGATGCGCGACCTGACGCTGGACAACCCGATCCGGGCGATCCGCGAGATCAGCCACGACATGACCGGTCGCCGCGAGGTGCGGCTGGCGAACGGCCGTGAGGCGAGCGCCCTCGACATCCAGACGGAGTACCTGACGAAGGCGCGCGACTTCGTCGACCGGCGTGAGCTGGGGACGCCGGCCGTCGAGCGGGCGCTGTCGCTGTGGGAGCGGACGCTGAAGGCGATCGAGTCCGGCGACCTGTCCGGGATCGAGCGTGAGATCGACTGGGTGATCAAGTACCGGCTGATCGAGCGCTACCGCTCGCAGAACAATCTCGGCCTGGCCAGCCCGCGCGTGGCGCAGCTCGACCTGGCGTACCACGACATCCACCGCCCCCGCGGGCTGTACTACCTGCTCGAGCGCAAGGGCGCGGTCACCCGGGTCGTCGACGACCTGCGGGTCTTCGAGGCGAAGTCGGTGCCGCCGCAGACCACGCGGGCGCGGCTGCGCGGTGAGTTCATCAAGCGCGCCCAGGAGCGCCGCCGGGACTTCACCGTCGACTGGGTGCACCTGAAGCTCAACGACCAGGCCCAGCGCACGGTCCTCTGCAAGGACCCCTTCAAGTCGCACGACGAGAGGGTCGAGAAGCTCATCGCGAGCATGTAGCGCCTCGCTAAATGGAGTGCTCGGTCGCCGTGCCTTGCTTAGAAAGAGCGCATGGCGATCGAGATCCGGCCGGTCAGAGCGGCTGAGACCAAGGAATATCTGCGCGTCCTGCCGTACGTGAACGGCTTCCCGCAGGAGGAGCCCGAGCCCTCGGCCTGGTACGCCGGTAGCGCGGCGTGGCCTCCGCAGGTTCCGCGGACCGAGCAGCAACTGGAGCAGGACGCAGCTGAGCTGCTGACGGACTGGTTCCGGCCGCAGGCAGCGTTCGTCGACGGCAAGATCGCGGGCGGTTCGGCCATCGTGTCGGTCGAGGTGACCGTGCCCGGCGGGCGCCAGGTAACCCTTGGCGGCGTCACCTCGACGGCCGTGCTTCCGACGTACCGCAGGCGTGGGCTGCTGCGGCAGATCATGGGCGCGATGCTCGACGACTGCCGGGAGCGCGGTGAGTTCCTGGCCGGGCTGAGTGCGAGCGAGGGGACGATCTACGGGCGGTACGGGTTCTCGCCGGCGACGTTCCAGCATCGCTGGGAGGTACGGCGTACCGACGTGGCGTTCCGCGACGACTTCACTGACACGGGGTCGCTCGATCTGGTCGACAGCGCCGAGGCGGGCGTGGTGTGGCCGGTGCTGCACGAACAGGTCCGGGCAGTGCGGGTGGGAGAGATCAGCCCGCTGCCAGGTAAATGGCAGAACCTGGCTGCCCTGCCGGCCGACGGATCCGGACCGGCGCATCACCTGGTGCACCGCGATACGACAGGTGCTGTCGACGATGCCGCGATCTTCCGGCTGCCCTGGTCGCCGGATCCGGCGCTGGCCGGCGTACTGCAGGTGGAGGCATTCGAGGCCCTGACACCTGACGCGTACCGGGCGCTCTGGGCGTTGCTGCTGGACTTCGACCTCACCAAGCGCGTGGTGGCCGCGCGGCGCCCGGTCGACGAGCCCCTGCGGTGGATGCTGACCAATCTGCGTGCACTGAAGCTGACCCGGACCCGCGACAACCTCTGGCTGCGCATCCTCGACGTACGGCGTGCTCTCCAGGCCCGCACCTATGCAGCGACCGACGTACTCGTACTGGAGGTCCACGGCCACGGCCGCTGGCGACTGGACGCAGCACCCGACGGAGCTGCATGCACTGCGACAGACGCCGACGTAGACGTCAGTCTGACCGTGAACGAGTTGGGCTCGCTGTACCTCGGCGGGGTGCGTGCCAGCGAGCTGATGTACGCCGGTCGCGTTGTGGAGCGCACAGCCGGCGCGGTCTCGCGACTGGACGCACTGCTACGCCAAGATCGCGCCCCGCACAACGCGGTCGGTTTCTGAGGCCTGTCGCTGTGTCTGTCACTGTGTGTGGTGTGACGTAACGGTGACGCGGGCAGCCGGCCACGTGGTTGAGTGCGCAGGCTAGGGTGGTCCGCGTCGTTGACCGGAGGCAAGCGGCGCACTACGAGCGCCGGGATGGTTCGAGGTGCTGGTTTCGTGCGCAAGTTGTTGAGTCTCGTCGTGGTCGCGGCGCTGGGGGCGTCCCTGGCGGCCTGTGGTTCCGACAAGAAGGACGAGTTCGGGGCTGCCGGTATCAAGGTGACCGCCGACTTCGGGCAGAAGCCGACCATCACCCACCGCGACGGCGAACCGGACAAGACCCTGGTGACCGAGGTCCTCAAGGAGGGCGACGGTCCCGAGGTCAAGAAGGGGGAGCTGCTCACCGCGAACTACATCGGCCAGATCTGGCGCGACGGCAAGGTCTTCGACAACTCCTACGACCGCGGCGCCCCGTCGTCGTTCCCGATCGGCGTCGGCGGTGTCATCACCGGCTGGGACGAGGGCCTGGTCGGCAAGAAGATCGGCAGCCGGGTGCTGCTGTCGATCCCGTCCGACAAGGGCTACAAGTCGCAGGGCAACGAGCAGGCGGGGATCAAGGGCGACGACACGCTGATCTTCGTCGTCGACCTGGTCGGCGCGGCCGCCAACGACACCGCGCTCAACGCGGACCCGGTCACCCCGTCGACGCCGACCAAGATCAAGGTCTCCGGCCCGCTGAACGCCGCCCCGACGGTGACGGTCCCGGCCGGCACCAAGCCGCCGGCGAAGCCGGGCAAGCCGGTCGTGTTCGCGCAGGGCAAGGGCAAGCCGATCGCGAAGGGCGACCAGCTGATCGGCCGGTTCGTCATCTACGACTACGCCGGCAAGAAGCAGGCCAGCACCTGGGACGCCCAGCCGGCCACCGCGCAGAGTCCGGCCCAGCCCGCCGCTCCCACCGACCAGCTCCCGACCGTCGGCGGCGCCCAGGCCGGACCGCTCGACGGCTTCATCGGGATCCCGGTCGGCAGCCGCGTCCTGGTCGAGCTCCCGGCGTCCAAGGACCAGGCCGGCAAGGTCGTCAACGCGTTCGCGGTCATCGACGTCCTGAACGCCTTCCCGGCCCCCAAGCAGACCGGGCAGTAACAGCATCGTCACCGAAGGACCGGCCTCCCGCCACGGGACGCCGGTCCTTCGGCGTTTCAGCGGGTCCGGCGGACCGGGCGGCCGCTGAACCAGCGGTTCGCGTCGGCCTGGAAGCTGAGCACGATCGCGCTGATCACGGCAGTGAGGTGAACGCACCGGATCGCGGCGAACGCGACGAAGGACGCGGACCACTCGATCGCACCGAAGTCGCCGTCCCGGAGGAACCAGCCGATCGGACCGACGACCAGCGAGGCGACCCCGACCGTGCCCAGCAGGCCGGTGAGCAACCAGCGGGACCAGCGGACGCCGGGGCGGAAGTAGCGGTCGATGACCACGAACAGACCGCCGTACACGAGCGCGCGGAAGGCGATCTGGACGAACAGGCCGAGGACCGGGGAGCCGTCGGCGATCGCGCCGAGGACACCGAGGACCGACTCGGCGACACCGGCGCCGACGGCCGTGAACCACAGGGCAGTCGCCCCGCGAACCGCCAGCGGCGGCTCCGGCCGGGCGACAGGTCGAAGCGCAGGAGCGCGGTGCTGGGTGCTGTTCATACCAACTACTGTCGCGGCGCGAGCCCCTCAGATCAGGAGTACTGCGACCCCACTCCAGGTGGAGGTACGTCCACCAGACCGGCTGCGTGGCGGCCCGCTGCCGCGGCAGCCTCGAAGTACGCGCGGTCCTGGTCCAGCGACCGGCCCATCGTCGACAGCTTCACCGGCGCGGCCTGGAGCGCGTCGTACAGGCCGTCGACTCCTACGCGCACCACCCGGTGCCGAGCCTTCAACGGCTCGGCCGCGTCCCGTACGGCGTCGCCGAAGTCGCCGGGGAGATCAGGTACGACGACATCGGCCGGCTGGAGTGCCACGCGGCCGTACGCCGTGAGGCTGTGGTGCGAGATGCCACGGTGACGGGGACGCGGGTCCGCCTCGGAGATCCGCAGCGAGGCGACAGCCCGGCCGCCCAGTGTGCCGATCGCGTTCACCGCCTCGCCCGACTGCACCCCGGAGAACCCCCAGCGCGTCCCGGTGCCCAAGTTGCCCGGGCCTTGCGTGATGACCACCAGTTCGGCCGCCAGGACCTGCACGGCCGTCAACAGCCCGGTGTGGACGGTTACCGCTTCACGGTCCCCGCCGTACGCCTGGCCGACCGTCACTGTCCCGCTGAGCCACCCGGCGTCCCGCAGGGTCGCAACACTCCGCGAGAACGCCAGCGGCAGTGCACCGCCGTCTGTCATCACATAGACCACACGCGTGGTCGGCCGTGCCTCGTACACACCCGCGAGCACGGCCGGGAGCGCCGAGTGCAGGTCAGCGACCACTACCGGCGTACCGAAGAGGTCGTCCGCGTCCCGCAGTACGTCGTGGTCGGGGGAGTCCTGCTCGTCGGCGCCCAGCACCATCGCCTGCAGCGGCGTGTACCGCGCCTTCACCAGATGCCCGCGCTCGGGAGGGTCCTCCGGCAGCCGGTCCGGTACGGCGACCACCAGGGCGTAGCCACCCGTGCCGAGGCCGCGATCGAGCGCGCTCACGTTGAGCAGCACGCGGTCACCGGCCACCGGCGTACCGACCAGGTCCGGATAGGCCAGCGCGCGCACAGGCTGTTCGCCGACCATCACTGTCAGTTCCAGCGCACCCGCCCAGCTCCGCCCGGCCTGCGCCACCACACCGTCCCGCCACCGAATCACAGCCCGACACTAGCGGGTCGAACCGGTGTTCGAAGTTTCGGTGCGAAATGGCGGGTTTTGGCCGCCCGGAGGCCGTAAGGTGGTCGGGTGTCGGCGCGGAAGAGTGAGCGACTGCTCAACGTGGTCATCTGCCTCCTGGTCGCGCGCACCTATGTGACCAAGGAGCGGATCCGCGAGGCCGTCGAGGGGTACGCGGGGCAGACCGACGACGCCTTCGAGAAGATGTTCGAGCGCGACAAGGACGAGCTGCGCGATCTCGGCATCCCGATCGAGATGGGCACCATCGACAAGTTCTTCTCCGACGACGTCGGCTACCGGATCCGCCGGGACGTCTTCGAGCTGCCCGAGGTGCACCTGGAGCCGGACGAGGCCGCCGTCCTGGGTGTCGCGGCCAGGGTGTGGCAGCACGCCGGCCTGTCCGAGGCGACCACGTCGGCGGTGCTGAAGCTGAAGGCGGCCGGGATCCAGACCGACCAGTCCGCGCTCAGCGCGATCGAGCCGCACGTCGGCGCGTCGGAGCCGGCCTTCGACCCGCTGTGGACCGCTGTGGTGGCGCGGCAGGCGGTGCGGTTCCAGCACCTGCGCAGCGGTGCCTCGGAGCCGACCACGCGCACCCTCGAGCCGTGGGGCATCGTGTCCTGGCACGGCCGCTGGTACGTCGTGGGCCGCGACCGGGACCGCGAGGCGACCCGGATGTTCCGGCTGTCGCGGATCGGCGGGGACGTGAAGACGGTGGGAGAGCCGGGCGCGTTCACGGTGCCGGAGGGGACGGACCTGCGGTCGCTGGTGACCGAGCTGGCCCCGCCGCGGCCGACCTCGGAAGCGAAGGTGCGGGCGCGGACCGGTTCGTGTGTCAGCCTGCGCCGCCGCGCGAACGCCATCGAGCCGTACGAGGAGGGCTGGGACCTGCTGCACGTTCCGTACGCCGACTCGTCGGTCCTGGCCGAGGAGATCGCGTCGTACGGACCTGACGCGGTCGTGGAAGGCCCTGGCGACGTCCTGGATGGTGTTCTGTGGCGGCTGCGGACGGTGGCGGGCGTATGAGTAACGCGCGTGACCAGGTGCAGCGCCTGCTGGCCCTCGTGCCGTACCTGCGGGAGAACGACGGCGCCCGCGTCGACGACGTCGCCAAGGAGTTCGGCGTCCGCCCGAAGCAGATCATCGCGGACCTGAAGGTGCTGTGGTTCTGCGGGCTGCCGGGCGCGCAGATGGGCGACCTGATCGAGATCGACATCGAGGCCGCCGAGGGCGACGGCGTCATCCACATCAACAACGCGGACTACCTGGCGCGGCCGCTGCGGCTGGCCGCGGCGGAGGCGCTCGCGCTGCTGACCGCGTTGCGGACGCTGCGCGAGGTGACCGCCGGC
>NZ_JBSGFZ010000045.1:0-43655 GCF_053603655.1 Kribbella sp. NPDC004138 | reverse complement strand
GCGCAGCGCGGCGGGTCAGGCGCGGAGCGGGGCGGGTCAGGCGCGGACTGTGGCGACCAGGTGGTCGACGACGTCCGCGACCGGGATGTCGGCGCGGTCGCCGGAGCGGCGGTCCTTGACCTCGATCGTGCCGTCGGCGAGACCCTTGCCGACGACCGCGATGGTCGGGACGCCGATCAGCTCGGCGTCCTTGAACTTCACGCCCGGCGAGACCTTCTCGCGGTCGTCGTAGATGACGCTCAGCCCGCGGGCCTCCAGCTCGGCGGCGATCTCCGCGCCCTTGGCGAAGACCTCGCTGTCCTTGCCGGTGGCAACCAGGTGGACGTCGGCCGGCGCGATCTCCCGCGGCCAGACCAGACCGAGCTCGTCGTGGTTGCCCTCGGCGATCGCGGCGACCGCGCGGGTGACACCCACGCCGTACGACCCCATGGTGACCGTGACGAGCTTGCCGTTCTGGTCGAGGACCTTGAGGTCGAGGGCGTCGGCGTACTTGCGGCCGAGCTGGAAGATGTGCCCCATCTCGATCCCGCGCGCGGTCTCCAGCTCGCCCGAGCCGTCCGGCGCCTGGTCCCCGTCGCGGACCTCGGCGGCCTGGATGGTCCCGTCCGCGGTGAAGTCCCGGCCGTGCACCAGGTTGACGACGTGGAAGCCGGACTTGTCGGCGCCGGTGACCCAGGCCGACCCCTCGGCGATCCGCGGGTCGAGCAGGTAGCGGATGCCGGAGGCGTTCTCCTTGCCGAGCACACCGGGGCCGATGTAGCCCTTCGCGAGCGACGGGTGCTTCTCGAAGTCCGCCTCCTCGAAGGCGACGACCTCGGCCGGCTCCATCTGCGCGCCGAGCCGCTTCTCGTCGATCGCCCGGTCGCCCGGGACGCCGATCGCGAGCGGCTCGCGGCTGCCGTCCGGGTGCACGAGCATGACGAGCACGTTCTTCAGGGTGTCCGCGGCGGTCCACTCGCGGCCGTCGGTGCGCGCGTGCTTGGCGTTCAGCGCGTCGACGAGGGTGTCGATCGTGGGGGTGTCGGGCGTGTCCACGACCTCGGCGGCCGGCACGCCGGACGCGTCGATCGGCGTCGCCTGCGGCACCACGACCGCCTCGACGTTCGCGGCATACCCACCCGGGGAGCGGACGAAGGTGTCCTCGCCGTTCTCCGCGATTGCGAGGAACTCCTCGGACCGCGAGCCGCCCATCGCGCCGGACATCGCCTGCACGATCACATAGTCGAAGCCGAGCCGGTCGAAGATCTTGATGTAGGCGTCGCGGTGCTTCTCGTACGACGCGGCGAGGCCGTCGTCGTCGACGTCGAACGAGTACGAGTCCTTCATCACGAACTCGCGCCCGCGGAGCACGCCGGCCCGCGGCCGCGCCTCGTCGCGGTACTTGTTCTGGATCTGGTAGATCGACAGCGGAAGGTCCTTGTACGACGAGTAGAGGTCCTTCACGACCAGCGTGAACATCTCCTCGTGCGTCGGGCCGAGCAGCATGTCGGCGCCCTTGCGGTCCTTCAGCCGGAAGATGTTCGGCCCGTACTCCGTCCAGCGGCCGGTGGCCTCGTAGGGCTCACGGGGCAGCAGCGCCGGGAAGACCAGCTCCTGGGCGCCGATCGCGTCCATCTCCTCGCGGACGATCCGCTCGACGTTGCGCAGCACCCGCAGGCCGAGCGGCAGCCAGGTGTAGATGCCGGGCGCGGCGCGGCGGATGTATCCGGCGCGGACGAGCAGCTTGTGGCTCGGGACCTCCGCGTCCGCCGGGTCCTCGCGAAGGGTGCGGAGGAACAACGACGACATACGCAAAATCACGGGAGTCTCCAAGCGGGCAAAAGTCGAGTACGGGACATCACAGAGAATATCGGTCCGGTGGTGATGCTCTCACCACGTTATCCACAGGTCACTCGCGGGCAGCTTTCATCGCCCACCGGATCAGCGGCAGCTGCAACGGGAGCCGCGCGTACGCGATCGCCTGAGCGGTCCGGGACCCCTTCGTCCGCAGGTCGGCGGCCATCTGGACGTTCGCCGGGAACACCGCGACCAGCAGCCCCGCGCTCGCCAGCCCGGCCAGTCGCCGGGTCCGCGGGTGCAGCAGCCCGGCCGCGCAGGCCAGCTCCGCCGCCCCGGACACGTACACGAGCTCCTTCTTCCGCGGCAGCACCTTCGGCACGATCTGCTCGAACGGCCCGGGCTTCAGGAAATGCAACGTCCCGAGCACGCCGAACAGCGCGGCCAGACCCTTAGTGCTTCGCGATGGCATGCGTCGGAGCTTAGAACAGGATGGTGGCGAAGGTTTCGATGGTGCGGAACCCGACCCGCTCGTACGCCGCCCGCGCCGGCCGGTTGAACGCGTTGACGTAGAGCGTGACGACCGGGGCGATCTGCCGGGCCAGCTCGACCACCGCGGCCATGCCGGGCGCGGCCAGCCCGCGGCCGCGGTACTCCGGGTCCACCCAGACGCCCTGGATCTGGCACACACCGGTTCCGACCGAGCCGACCTCGGCCTTGAACACGACCCGGCCGTCCTCGATCCGCGCGAACGCCCGCCCGGCCCGGATCAGCTCCGCCACGCGTGAGCGGTAGAACGTCCCGTCCGGCCCGGTCTGCGGCGGTACGCCGACCTCCTCGGTGTACATCGCCACGCACGCCGGGTACAGGATCGGCAGCTCGACCGGCTCCACCGCGCGCACCAGCGGGTCCGGCGCGATCGCCGGCGGCCCGTCGATCACCATGAACGGCTGGTCGTCGCGCACCTCCCGGGCCGGCCCCCAGTGCGGCTCGAGAATGGCCCACAGCTGCTCGACCGAGCGCGCCTGGCCGAGGATCTGGAAGCAGTTCCGGCCGCGCCGCAGCGCGTACGCCGCGAACGCCCGCAGCGCCGCGTCGCCGGCGCCGACCGGCACCATGTTCCCGCCGGCGTGACACAGGGCCTCGAGCGCGCCCTTCTCGACGTACCCCCAGACCTCCGCACCGCGCCGCGGGTCGAGCCCGGACGCCTGCACGAGACTGTCGACGAACACGTTCACCACCGGATCACGGGCGATGACCGCGCGCGCCGCCGCGAGGTCACGAGGACCGAGAACCCGTACTCCCACGCGCAGAACCTAGCGGATCAGCCCCGCGTTCGTATGCAACGGGGCCGGGTCAGGCCACCTGCGGTTCGTGCTCGGCGGCGATCCGGCGCAGCGGCGACGTCCAGGCGAAGACCACGCCGACGCAGCCGAACAGCCCCATCAGCACCATCCCGGTCCGCGCCCCGAACTCGGTGCCGAGCAGCCCGCCGACGACCGAGCCGAGCGTCCACCCGACGCCCCAGGAGAGCATCCGGCCCGCGGTGTTGACCCGGCCGAGCAGGTTCTCCGGCGTCACCTGCTGGCGGTACGACACCGCGTTCACGATCACCAGCACGTACGCCGAACCCCAGACGAGCAACGCCAGCGCGGCCACGATCCAGTGCGGCGACAACGGCGACAGCACGCCCAGCAGCGCCGACACCGGCAGCGCGTACAGCGTGATCGCCGCGGGTGACATCCGCTTGAGCAACTTCGGGAGGCTGAGCGCGGCGATCAGCCCGCCGATCCCCCACGTACCCCAGACCAGACCGAAGCGGAGTCCCGACGTACCGATGTGCAGGACGCGGTCGCACCAGACCACGATCAGCGCCATGAACCCGCCGCCGGCGAAGGACTGGACGCTGCCGACGATCGTCATCGTGCGAACCCCGGCGTGCCGGATCAGATAGCGCAGACCGTCGCCGATGTCGTTCAGGACCACCCGCGGCCGCAACGGCGGACGCCCGTCGCGGGACTCGGAAAGCGCCCGCACGATCCCGCGGACCGCGAACGCGGACGCCGCGAAGCTGAGCGCGTCCAGCGTCAGCAGGCTGGCCGGATCGAGGACGGCGAGCAGCAGACCGGTCAGCGGCGGCACCAGCAGCTCGATCAGGCTCGAGGCGGTCCAGACCGCGGAGTTCGCCTGGGCGACCCGGGCCCGGCCGACGAGCACAGGGAGCGCGCCGAAGTTCGCGCCGTCGAAGAACGTGTGCACGGCCTGGACGGCGAACGCGACGATCAGGACCTGGACGACAGTGAGCGCGCCGAGCAGATGCGCGAGTGGCACCGACCCCACCAGCACCGCGTTCACCGTGTCCGCGGTGACCATCACGCGCCGCCGGTTCCAGCGATCGGCCAGCGCACCCGCGAACAGACCGGTCAGCAGGTACGGCGCCGACTCCAGCGCGGTCACCACGGCGGTCAGAACCGTCGAGCCGCTCAGCCGGTACACCAGCACCGGCAGCGCGATCGCCGTCACCATCGACCCGGTGGTCGACAACGCTCGCGCTGACCAGTACCGCCGAAAGTCCGGGTCGTCCCGCAGCCGAGTCATGCCGGGCATCCTCCATCCTCAGGTGCGGTCGAGGTCAAGGCTCATCCACATCAGTTCGTCCCCGAGGTCGCGGTCGGTCCGGTGTACGGCGATCATCCGTGAACCACCACGAGTTGACCGTCCGGGTCGACGATCTCCAGCCTGTCCTCGGTGCGCGAACCGCCGACCCGCGCGTGTACGTCGTCCAGGTCCTCGGTCGTCACGAGATCGAGCCGAACGTCGAACTCCCCGCCGGCCGGTCCGAACCGGGCGGCCCGCGGCACCCGGAGCGCGTCGAGGAACCGCCGCCACGGCGCCTCGTCCGCACCGGTCAGGTACGGCGTGACCGACCAGCGCTCGTCGGGCCTCGCGGTGTGCAGCTTGTAGCCGTACAGGTCGTCGTTGCGCTCGTCGACCCAGATCACCACGCCTTCCGGACCGCTGACCGACAGCACCCGCCCGTACGCCTCGTCGAACACCGTGGCGTCGACGAACCCGACCTGCTCCAGGCGGTCCTTCAACTCGCCGAGATCGTCGGCCTCGAACGACAGCCTCGTCTGCCCCGGCAGCCCGCCCGTCGAACTCGACGCCGCGTCGTGCAGCGCGACCATCCCGCGACCGGCCAGCATGTCGACCCAGCCGCCGCGTTCGGACTCGATCCGCGACCGCAACCCCAGCGTCTCCAGGAACGTCCGCATCGCCTCCACGTCCGCCGTGAACCGCAACGGCCGGATCACCGTGTTGTTCATCCCCGGGCCTCCCCATGGTTGTCGAGGTACTCCGACAGCGCCTGCTCGACCAGCGCGGACAAACTCGCCCCGTCGTCGATCGCCTTGTGCTTCACCCGCCGCACCAGCGCCGGCGGCAGATACACGTTGAACTGCACCTTCTTGCCCGCGTCGTCCGCCATGGCTATATTGCTAGCATCCTAGGCAGCTACCAGTCAATCGAGGAGTCCCGACGATGAATCTTGGTGGAGGTCTACGCAGGCTAGGACCGGATCTGTCCTAAGTGCGCGGCAGCATGGATGCCATGAGAGAGAAGCTGCTGGAGCTCGAAGACCTGCTGTGGAAGGCGAACCGGGAAGGTGACGGGGACTTCTACGAGAAGTACCTGCTCGACGACGCGGTCGCGGTGACCAAGTTCGGGATCATCGACAAGGCGACCGCGGTGCCGGGGATCCGGATCAACCACAACCCGTTCGTGAAGACCGACCGCAGCGACGAGCAGGTGATCACGGTCGACGACCACACCGCGATCGTCACCTACCACGTCGACGTCACGGCCCTGGTCGACGGCAACGAGGTGCACCTGCCGTCGTACGCGAGCACGGTCTGGACCGACGTCCACGGCGACTGGCGCGTCGCCTTCCACCAGCAGACGGCGCTCTGATGCCGACAGGCCTGACCAAAGACGCCGGCTGGGCGGAGTCTGCGCGCGAACAACCGCGTGCGGTTGACATGGCAGCCGGTGGACTGGTCGCACGACAGCACCGTGCAGGTCACAGTGTCGGCTTCGAGCGGAGGGACCGTAGTGCGGTTTCACCAGGAGCGGCTGGCGTCCGCGGCGGAACGCGAACGCCAGCGAGCTCACTGATCGCGGGTGCTGGCCGCGGTCGCGGCGAGGTTAGACGGCGGCGAGTAGCGCGTCGTCGAGCTCTTTGAGGAGCTTGTGCTTGGGGCGGGCGCCGACGACGGACCAGATCATCTCGCCGCGGTGGAACAGGATCAGGGTCGGCAGCGCCATCACCCGGTAGCGGGCGGAGATCGCCGGGTTCTCGTCGGAGTTCAGCTTCACCACGGTCAGCTGGTCGTTGCGTTCGGCACCGATCTGCGCGAGGACCGGCGCGATCTGGTGGCACGGCGGGCACCACTGCGCCCAGAAGTCCACCAGCACAGGCTTCTCGGACCGCAGCACCTCCTCGTCGAACGTGGCTTCGTCAACACTGCGCAGGTCGCTCATGGCGTTCTCCAGTTCTCGGCGTCGGTCAGGAGGTCGGTCAGCCGGGCCCGCAGATCGGTCAGCTCGGCGATCCGCCGGTCCACCTCCGCGATCCGCGTCCGGTACGCCGTCAGCGACGCCGGGCACACGTCCGCGCGGGCGTTGCCGGCCCGCAGGCACTCGATGAACGGGTACGTCTGCTCCGCGGTCAGCCCGAGGCTCAGCAACGCCTTCACCTCGCGCACCACGACCACGTCGTCCGCGTCGTACGACCGGTACCCGTTGGCCTCCCGCCGCGGCTTGAGCAGACCCTGCGCCTCGTAGTACCGAACCGCCTTGACCGTCACACCGGCCTCGGCCGCCAGATCGCTGATCCGCATCCCGCCTCCTTCACCCCGACGCTAAACCTTGCCCCCAGGGTCAAGGTCAAGCCCAGTTTAGGAGGTGTGCGAGCGGACCCACTCCCCCAGCACCTTGGCGCTGGCGTCGACGAGGGCCGGCCAGTCGAGTGCGGTTTCGTCGGCCGAGTCCGAGACGTGTTTCACGACGCGGACCGGTACGCCGTATGCGCGGCAGGCGTACACGACGCCGTACGCCTCCATGTCGACCAGATGCGCCCGCTCGGCCAGCCTCGCCCGGACGGCGGGGTCTGTCACGAACACGTCGCCGGACGCGAGGACCGTGCCGTCGCCGCCCTCGACCGGTAGCTCCTCCTGGGGGTCGAGGCCGATCGCCCGGATCGCGTCCGCGTTGAGGTCGTGGTTGACGACCGTGCTCGGCAGGTACAGCCCGGACAGCCCGTCGCGCAGCGCACCCGTCGTACCGACGTTCAGTACGACCAGTCCGTCGGTGTCCCGCTCCGCCAGGGCTCGGGCGGTGGCGACCGCCGCCGCGGTCTTGCCGACGCCGGTGGTGACGACCGGCAGGTGTTCCGGGACGTACCGAGCTTCTGCGCGGATCGCACTGACGATCAGGTAACTGGTCACCCGCCGAAGCGTAGTCGGCGGATGACCTGCTCTGCGTCGATCAGCTGACGGTGACGGTGGGCTCGGCGCCCTCCGCGGGCTCCATCTGCTCGGCGATGCGCATCGCCTCTTCGATGAGGGTCTCCACGATCGCCGACTCGGGGACGGTCTTGATGACCTCGCCCTTGACGAAGATCTGGCCCTTGCCGTTGCCGGACGCGACACCGAGGTCGGCCTCGCGGGCCTCGCCCGGGCCGTTCACGACGCAGCCCATGACCGCGACCCGGAGCGGGACCTCCATGCCCTCGAGCCCGGCGGTGACCTGCTCGGCGAGCGTGTACACGTCGACCTGGGCGCGGCCGCAGGACGGGCAGGAGACGATCTCGAGCTTGCGCTCGCGCAGGTTCAGCGACTGCAGGATCTGCAGGCCGACCTTGACCTCCTCGACCGGCGGCGCGGACAGCGAGACGCGGATCGTGTCCCCGATGCCCTTCGACAGCAGCGCGCCGAACGCGACCGACGACTTGATCGTGCCCTGGAACGCCGGGCCGGCCTCGGTGACCCCGAGGTGCAGCGGCCAGTCGCCGCGCTCGGCGAGCATCTCGTACGCCTGCACCATCACGACCGGGTCGTTGTGCTTGACCGAGATCTTGAAGTCGTGGAAGTCGTGCTCCTCGAACAGCGACGCCTCCCAGACGGCCGACTCGACGAGCGCCTCGGGCGTCGCCTTGCCGTACTTCTCCAGCAGCCGCTTGTCCAGCGAGCCCGCGTTCACGCCGATCCGCAGCGACGTCCCGTGGTCCTTCGCGGCCTGCGCGATCTCCTTGACCTGGTCGTCGAACCGGCGGATGTTGCCCGGGTTCACCCGGACCGCCGCGCAGCCGGCCTCGATCGCGGCGAACACGTAGTTGGGCTGGAAGTGGATGTCGGCGATCACCGGGATCTGCGAGTGCTTCGCGATCTCGGGCAGGGCGTCGGCGTCCTCCTGCCGCGGGCAGGCGACCCGGACGATGTCGCAGCCGGCGGCGGTCAGCTCGGCGATCTGCTGCAGCGTCTTGTTGACGTCGTTGGTCGGCGTCGTCGTCATCGACTGCACCGAGACCGGCGCGTCGCCGCCGACGAGCACCTTGCCGACCTTGATCTGGCGGGTCTTGCGACGCGGTGCGAGGGTCGGGGGTGGCAAGGCAGGCATGCCGAGGTTGATGCTCATGTGTCCTTATCCGTTGAACAGCTTGATGGGGTTCACGATGTCGGCGATGACGAGCAGCACGCCCATCACCACGATCGCGCTGGCCGCGACGTACGCGATCGGGAGCAGCTTGGCCACGTCGACGTACCCGGGGTCCGGGCGGCCGAACAGCTTGGCGAAGCCGCGCCGGATGCCTTCCCAGATCGCGCCGATCATGTGACCGCCGTCGAGCGGCAGCAGCGGGATGAAGTTGAACAGGGCAAGGAACAGGTTCAGCGAGGCGAGCAGCATGATCAGGCTCGCGAACTTCGCGCCGACGTCGAGGTTGCTGGAGGCGATCTCGCCCGCGACCCGGCTGGCGCCGACGACGCTCATCGGGCTGTCCTGGTCGCGCTGACCGCCGACGATCGACTTGGCGACGCCGACCAGCTTCTCCGGGAACCGGCCGAGGGCCTGCACCGTGGCGACCGTGTAGGTGCCCATTTGGTCGAACGCGTAGCCGACGCTCTGCCGCTCGAGCCTGTTCTCCGGCGAGACGCCGAGGAAGCCGACCGAGACGTACTTGTCCGACCCTGGCTTGTCCAGCACCTGGTTGACGATCGTGCTGGTCTTCAGGGTCAGCTGCTGGCCGTTGCGCTCGACAACGATCGTGGCGGCCTTGTCGGTGTTCGCCCGGATCAGTGGGGTCAGCTGGTCCCAGCTGTCGATCGCGGTGCCGTTGAACGAGACGATCCGGTCGCCCACCTGGAACCCGGCCTGCTTGGCCGGCGACACCTTGTCCCCGTCCTGGCACTTGCGGTCCGCGGAGGCCTGGTCGGCCGGGATCACGCAGTCGGTGACGGTGGAGATGGTGGTCTGCGGCACCCGGGCGCCGTACAGCGTGAAGAGACCGGTGAACAGCACGGCGGCGATCAGCACGTTGACCAGCGGCCCGGACGCCATCACGATCAGCTTCTTCCACCACACCTTCTGGTAGAACAGCCGGCCGTTGTCCTCGGGCGCGATCGTCTCGTACTCCGCGGACCGGGCGTTCTCGACCATCGACTGGATCGGGCCGGTGTTGGCCTTGCGCACCCGTAGCGGCTGAGCCGGGTCCTGGCCCTTGGCGGGCGGCATCATGCCGATGATCCGGACGAATCCACCGGCCGGGATCGCCTTGATGCCGTACTCGGTCTCGCCGCGCTTGGTGGACCACAGGGTCCGCCCGAAACCGACGAAGAACTGCGTGACCTTCATCCCGAACGCCTTCGCCGGGAGCATGTGGCCCAGCTCGTGCAGCGCCACAGAGAGCAGCACCCCGACAACGAACAGCACGATGCCGAGGGTGGTGAGAAGCACACTCATGCCTGCTGGGTCTCCTGTACGCCGGTGATCTCACGAGCCCGGTTCCGGGCCCACGCGTCCGCCGCGAGCACGTCGTCGACAGACAGTTCCTCATACGAGGGTACGTCGTGTTCGGTCACCACCCGGGACACTGTGTCGACGATCGCCGGGAAGGGCAGCCGGCCGTCCCGGAACGCCTGCACGCAGACCTCGTTCGCGGCGTTGAACACGGCCGGAGCGGTGCCGCCGCGGGTCCCGGCCTCGCGGGCCAGCGCCACCGACGGGAACTCTGCGTGATCGACCGGCTGGAAGGTCCAGGTGCTCGCCTCGGCCCAGCTCCACGGCGGCGACGCGTCCGGTATCCGGTCGGGCCAGCCGAGGGCGAGCGCGATCGGCACCGTCATCGTCGGTACGCCGACCTGCGCGATCGTGGCGCCGTCGGTGAACTCCACCATCGAGTGGATCGCCTGCTGCCGGTGGATCACCACGTCGATCCGGTCCATCGGGATCCCGAACAGCAGGTGCGCCTCGATCAGCTCCAGCCCCTTGTTGACCAGTGTGGCGGAGTTGATCGTGACGACCGGGCCCATCGCGAAGTTCGGGTGGTCGAGGGCCTCCGCGACCGAGACGTTCGCCAGCTCCGCGCGCGGCCGGCCGAGGAACGGGCCGCCGCTCGCGGTCAGCAGCAGCTTGCGGACCTCGTCCGGCGAGCCGCCGCGCAGGCACTGGGCGATCGCGCTGTGCTCGGAGTCGACCGGGACGATCTGCCCGGGTTTGGTCCGCCGGGTGACGATCGGCCCGCCGATCACCAGCGACTCCTTGTTCGCGAGCGCCAGCGTGTTCCCGGCGTCCAGGGCGGCCAGCGTCGCGTGCAGGCCGACCGATCCGGTGATGCCGTTGAGGACCACGTCACACGGCATCGCCGCGAGCTCACTGGACGCGTCCGGCCCGGTGACGATCTTCGGGATCCGGAACTCGCCCTGCGCGTACCCCTTCCGCTGCGCCTCGGCGTAGAACGCGAGCTGCAGGTCCTGCGCGACCGTGGCCTTCGCCACCGCCACGACCTCGACACCGAACTCGAGCGCCTGCTCCGCGAGCAGCGCCACGTTGCCGCCGCCGGCGGACAGCGCGACCACGCGGAAGCGGTCGCGGTTGCGTCCGATCAGCTCGAGCGCCTGGGTACCGATCGAGCCGGTCGAGCCGAGGATGACGACGCTGCGCGGGTTCACGGCGCCATTGTTCCAGGTCAGGACAGCAGGATGCGGAACGGGAGCTCCCCGAGCCGGATCTCGTCGCCGTGGACGACCGGCGCCGTCTCGATCGGTACGCCGTTCACCTGGGTCCCGTTGGTGGAGCCCAGGTCGCGCAGTTCGTAGCTGGACGCGTCGATCCGCAACAGCTCGGCGTGGTGCCGGCTGATCTCCTGCCGGTCCACGATCAGGTCGCAGTCCGGCGCGCGGCCGATCCGGACCAAGTCCAGGAGCGGTACGACGTCACCGTCCTGGCCCACCAGCGCGGGCTGCGGACCGGTCTCCAGCGCCGCTGCGATCTCCGCCACACCGGCGGTCCGGATCGACAGCGACACGATCAGGTCGTCGCCCTTCTCCACGAGCAGGTTGTGCTGAGCGCCGTACCCCTGCAGCAGGTCGCCGTACTCGTCGATGACGACGGCGGAGACGTGGTAGTACCCGGGCGGCAGCTGCGCGTACGCCGCCGCGCCGAGTGTCGTGGTCAGCACGACCGCGTCGTACTCGCGGTGACTGACATCGGTGATGGTGATGAGGACCGGGTTGTTGGCGGCCAGATGCGCCTCGGCGCCGGTGTCGCCCGGGGTGAACTCGACCGTGATCATCGGAGCCGGGCGGATCTCGTCCAGCCCGACCAGGCGACCCACCGCGGGGACGGTGCCCGCCGGGACCGACAGCGGTACGTACTGGCCGTGCGAGCGCACCAGCAGGTCGAGCTGCGGCCGCGCGCATCCGTTGCGGCGCGCAAGCAGGTACGCACTGACCATGCCCTTGCCGAAGATGAACGCCACATCTCCGACCACAGCGCGCACGAATCCACTGACCGGCTCCATCGGCACCCCCAGTGCATCAGTATCCAGGAATCGCCACTCCGGTACGGCGATGCCCGGTGTGCCGCCGCCGTACCGTTGCCGCGTGACTTCTGTACTCATCATCGAGAACGACCGTGACAGTGGACCGGGCCGACTGCTCGACTGGCTCGACGAGCGCGGGATCACCCCGGCCGTCGTCCGGGCGTGGGACGGGGAACCCGTACCCGCGAGCGTGGACGGGCATGCGGCGCTGATCCTGCTCGGCGGCGGGATGCTGCCGGACGAGGACGAACGCTCCCCGTGGCTGCCGGCGGAGCGTGCGCTGCTGCGCGCCGCCCACGGCCGGGTGCCGGTGCTCGGGATCTGTCTGGGGGCGCAGTTGCTCGCCCACACGTTCGGCGGCGAGGTGCAGGGGAAGTACGGGCAGCCGGAGAAGGGTGTGACGTCGCTGACGGTGCTCCCGGCCGCCGAGGACGATGTACTGCTGGCCGCCCTGCCGTCGACGGTGCTGGCGGTCGAGAGCCATCAGGACCAGATCACCCGGCTTCCGGACGACGCGGTGCTGCTGATGTCCAGCGAACGGTGCCCGAACCAGATGCTGCGCATCGGGCAGAGCTGGGGCGTGCAGTTCCATCCGGAGGTGGAGGCAGACCGCGTACGGCGCTGGAACCCCCAGCGGCTGCGGGCCCTCGGGTTCGACCCGGACGCGGTGGTGGCCGACGCGGAGCGCCACGCCGCCGAACTGGACAAGACCTGGTCGGCCGTCGTCGGTCGATTCCTGTCCCTCGTCGGCTGATGCGGCGCTACCTTATGGGACATGAGTCTGGAGCAGCCGCCGCCGAACCACCGGGCATCCGACAACGACCGTGAACGCGCCGCCGCTGTGGTCCAGGAGGCGCACTCCGACGGGCGGCTGGACTTCCAGGAGCTGGACGAGCGACTGACGCAGATCTACTCGGCCAAGACGCAACTCGAGCTCCGCAACGCGACCGCGGACCTGGTGCCGGTCGCCCACGGCAGCTCCCAGGAACTGACGCTCCGGGCACGGCACAGCGCGCAGAAGCGTGAGGGCGCGTGGGTCGTGCCGGAGCGGCTGACCGCGATCGCGGAACACTCGTCGGTGAAACTCGACTTCACCGAGGCGATCGTGCACTGGTCCGACATCCACGTCGACGCACAGGCCATCCACAGCTCGGTCGTGATGGTCATTCCCGAAGGCTGGAGCGTCGACATCGACCAGGTCGAGGCCAACCACAGCAGCGCGAAGAACAAGGCGGTCGCCCCGCGCCCCGGCGGCGTCCGCCTGCACGTCACCGGCAAGGCCCACCACGCCAGCGTCGTCGTCCGCCACCCACGCAAGCGCCACTGGTGGTGGCCCTGGTACCGCAAGTGAGCCGACGCACAGCCCAGCGGGGGTTCGAGCGGCTAGCGTGAGCACATGCCTGCTTCGTTGGACTTGGTGGATGTCGACTCCCTGCTGACCTCGGAGGAGGTCGACGTCCGGGAGACCGCGCGGCGGTTCGCGGACGAGCGGTTGCGGCCTTCGCTGCCGCAGTGGTTCGAGACCGGGTCGATTCCGGCGCGCGATCTGGCCAAGGAGCTCGGGTCACTCGGGTTTCTCGGGATGCACCTGACCGGGTACGGGTGCGCCGGCCTCGGACCGGTCGCGTACGGGCTGGCGTGTCTGGAGATCGAGGCCGCCGACTCGGGGATGCGGTCGCTGGTGTCCGTGCAGGGCTCGCTGGCGATGTACGCGATCTGGAAGTACGGCAGCGACGAGCAGAAGAACGAGTGGCTCCCCCGGATGTCCGCGGGTGCGGCGATCGGCTGCTTCGGGCTGACCGAACCCGACTTCGGCTCGAACCCCGCCGGGATGCGCACGAACGCCCGCCGCGACGGGTCCGACTGGATCCTGAACGGCTCGAAGATGTGGATCACCAACGGCTCGGTCGCCGACGTCGCGGTGGTCTGGGCTCGCACCGACGACGGCGTCCGCGGCTTCGTGGTCCCGACGGCGACGCCCGGCTTCTCCGCGCCGGAGATCAAGCAGAAGATGTCGCTGCGCGCGTCGATCACCTCCGAGCTGGTGCTGGAGGACGTCCGGCTGCCGGAGTCCGCGATGTTGCCGGAGGCACGCGGTCTGTCCGGGCCGCTCGGCTGCCTGAACGAGGCCCGCTTCGGCATCATCTTCGGAGCGATGGGCGCGGCCCGGGACTGCCTGGAGACCGCGGTCGAGTACGCCGGTGAGCGGATCGTGTTCGACAAGCCGCTGACGGCGTACCAGCTGACGCAGGCGAAACTGGCCGACATGGCCGTCGAGCTGAACAAGGGCATCCTGCTCGCCGTCCACCTCGGCCGGCTGAAGGAGAAGGGCACGCTGCGGCCCGAGCAGGTGTCGGTCGGCAAGCTGAACAACGTCCGCGAGGCGATCGCGATCGCCCGCGAGTGCCGCACGATCCTCGCCGCGAACGGGATCAGCGGTGAGTACCCGATCATGCGGCACGCCAACAACTTGGAGTCCGTCCTCACCTACGAGGGCACCTCCGAGGTCCACCAACTGGTGATCGGCCAAGCGCTGACCGGCCAGTCCGCCTTCCGCTGACGCATACCGTTGATTACTTTTGGGCACAGGGAGTGAGATCGGTTACTCCGCGTTCGGAAGGAGCTGTTTATGCGGATCGGGGCCGGAATCGCACTCGTCGTGATCGGCGCCGTCATCGCGTTCGCCGTCCGGGACACGTCCGAGACGTTCAACCTGACAGCGCTCGGCATCATCATCATGCTCGGCGGCGCGGCCGGGATCTGGCTGTCGTACCGCCTCGCCAACCGGCGTCCGCGCGGCGAGCCCGCGGTTATGGATCCGGACGTCGAGCGGCAGTACCGCACCGATCCGCCGCGGCCCGTCGCCGACGACCCGATCGACGTGACGCCGACGCATCTGCGGGATCAGAAGCGCCACTGATCCCCGCGCCCGGCTAGGCTGCGGCCCGTGAATTCGCGGGTGGGGATCGTCGCCGCTGTCGTTGTCGCTGTCGTCGTGGCCGCTGTGGTCGTCGTACGGCAGGCGGGCGGGCGTGACGACGTACCGACGGCAGGTGCGACGCTGGCGGCTCGCACGACACCTACGCCATCTGTTGTTTCGTCGCCCACCCCTTCCTCGCCGACGCCTTCGCCGACAGCGTCCAGTCCGACGCGGACGGCGACCGTGGACTCGACGAAGGCGATGCTGGCGGCGAAGCTGCGGATCGTCGCCCAGAACCCGCTGTATCGCGTCGGCCGGCTCCCCGCCTCGCGCTGCAAGGAGCCCGCGATCCGCCCGACCTCGGTCGGCAACGTGCGCAAGTACTACGCCGCCTACATCGTGTGCCTCGACAAGGTCTGGAAGCCCGTCGTCGAGAAGGCCGGCTTCACCTTCGAGTCGCCCCGGCTGGACATCTTCACCGGCAAGACCCGCACCGCGTGCGACGTGCAGGACTCGGCGGCGTACTGCGGCAACGGCGTGATCTCGATGAACGCGACGTTCGACATCGACAACTACCGCCAGTACAACAAGCTCTGGGCTCGCACGACCATGGCACATCTCGTCGCGCACGAGTACGGCCACCACATCCAGCACCTGGCGGGCATCAGCGACGCCTCCGCGACCCGCACGGCGTACGCGAACGGCGTCGACGCCCCGCTCCTGGAGAGCCGGCGCATCGAACTCCAGGCGTCCTGTCTGAGCGGCGCCTACCTCGGCGCCGACCGAAGCTTCTTCCCGGTCAGCGGATCGTGGCGGGAACGCTGGCTCTGGACCATCAGCCACCGCGGCGATGAGTGGGGCACGCAGCGCGACCACGGCAGCGCCAAGAACCACAGTCGGTGGACCCGTCGCGGCTTCGACGCGGGCTCGCCGGCGGCGTGCAACACGTTCACCGCGTCAGCGGCCAGCCTCGCCTAGAACTTCTTTAGCAAGTACTCGCAAGAATCGCTGTGCGTCTGGACGACAGTCCCGTCCGCCGCCTGCTCGGTCCAGTGGTCCACGACCCGCGGACCTGACCACGGCGCGTACCCGAGGCGCTCGTACAGCGCGCGAGCCCGGTCGTTGTCGAGACCGACCGCAAGACCGATCGCCGACCGGTGCCACTCCCCCGCGGCGATCTCCTCGGCGGCGCGGATGATCGCCGTACCGATGCCCTGCCGCCGCACAAACGCGTGCAGGGCGTTGATCTCGGCCGGTTCCGCGTCGGCGTGAACCTCGTCGTACTTCGACCGCCGCAGCAGCATCGTCTGCCCGACGATCTCGCCGTCGCGCCACGCGATCAGATAGACACCCTCGCCCGACTGTTGGACCTCCCAACGAGCCCTGATGTGGTGCTGCGCGGCCGGCTCGCCGTCCCGCGCGCCGATCATCCGGTCGATGTCGGCCCGCGTCGCGGGCTCGACCACCACGCCGGGATCCACTACTTCGCGACCTCGGTCGCCCGGGACTCGCGAACCACGGTCACGCGGATCTGTCCCGGATAGGTGAGCTCCTCCTCGACCTGCTTCGCGATGTCGCGGGCCATCACCTGCGCCGCGATGTCGTCGACCGCGTCCGGCAGCACCATCACCCGGATCTCGCGGCCGGCCTGCATCGCGAACACCTTCTCCACGCCGTCGTGGTGCATCGCGATCTCCTCGAGCCGCTCGAGCCGCTGCACGTACGCCTCCAGCGACTCCCGGCGCGCGCCCGGCCGCCCGCCGCTCACCGCGTCCGCCGCCTGCGTCAGCACGGCCTCGACGGTCCGCACCTCGACCTCGTTGTGGTGCGCCTCGATGCAGTGCACGACGTCGTCGTTCTCGCCGTACTTGCGGGCCAGCTCCGCACCGACGATCGCGTGACTGCCCTCGGACTCGTGCGTGAGCGCCTTGCCGATGTCGTGCAGGAACGCGCCGCGCTTGCACAGCTTCGGATCCAGCCCGAGCTCGGCCGCCATCATCCCGGCGATGTGCGCCGACTCGACCAGATGCTTCAGCACGTTCTGCCCGTACGACGTCCGGTACCGCAGCAGGCCCATCGTCCGGATCAGCTCCGGGTGCAGATCGGTGATCCCGACATCGGCCATCGCGTCCTCGGCCGCCCGCTCACACAGCTCGGCGACCTCGCCCTTGCTGCGCTCGTAGATCTCCTCGATCCGGCTCGGGTGGATCCGGCCGTCCAGCACCAGCGAGTCCAGGGTCAGCCGCGCCGTCTCCCGCCGTACCGGGTCGAAGCAGGACAGCAGCACCGCTTCCGGGGTGTCGTCGATGATCAGGTTCACACCGGTGGTCTGCTCGAACGACCGGATGTTGCGGCCCTCGCGGCCGATGATCCGGCCCTTCATGTCGTCGCTCGGCAGATGGACGACCGACACGACTGACTCGCTGGTCTGCTCCGAAGCCAGCCGCTGCACCGCGCCGGTGATGATCTTGCGCGCCTTCGTCTCACCCTCGTCGAGCGCCTGCCGCTCGATCTCACGGACGATGCCGTGCGCGTGCCGCTTCGCCTCGTCCTCGATCGCCGCGACCAGCTCCGCCTTCGCCTGCTCGGCGGTCAGGTTCGCGACGCCTTCGAGGATCCGGCGGCGCTCGTCCTCGAGGTCCTTGATCTCCTGCTTGCGCTGCTCGAGTGCGGCCAGCTGCGTGGTCAGCTCGGTCTGGCGCTCCTCGATGCCGCGGTGCTGCTCGTCGAGCCGCTCCTCGCGTTCGGTCAGGCGGTGCTCGCGGCGCTCCATCTCCAGCCGCTGCTCGCGCAGGTCGTCGCGGATCGACTGCGCCTCCCCCTCGGCCTCCCGGCGTACGTCGGACGCCCGCTGCTCCGCGTCCCGCCGTACCTCCGACGCCCGGTCCTCCGCGGCCCGGCGGATCTCCTCGGCGCGCTGCTCGGCCGCCTCGGCCCGCGTCCGCAGTACGGCGGCGTCCTCCTCGGCCTGGCGGCGGACCAGGTCCGCCTCCTCGCGCTGGGTGATCTCCTGCCGTGCGGTGTCGACGGCCTTCCGGCGAGAGAGGGTCAGGCCGATCCAGGCCAGCAGTCCTGCGATCAGCAATCCGATCAGGGCCAGGCCAACCGACATCGCGGTCATCGGCGTCTCCCCTCTCCTTCGAGTCCCACGCGGGACTGTGGCCATCGGTCGAAGGGATCAGCCACTCGGCCGCCCGGCCGTTCGGTAAGGCGTCACCGGGGTACGGCGGTGCCGGCGCCACCTCGGCTGAGGCGGTACCGGTGCTGCCCTGTCCGGCCGTGCCGACGGTGAAGCCGCTGTTCGTCTACCGCTCAGCGTGGCTGCTGCCCAGCGTGCCCGCGGACCCCCGTCCGCCGACGACGCAGCGACTGCCTGCGCAGCCGTCCAGCGTTCGCCTGCTCACCGTGCGTCGCCGTACGACACCTCGGAGACCACGATGACTCCGCCCGCATCCCGTTCCGGCCTTGCGCGCGGTGCCGCCTATTCCGACGGCGATGCACAACGCCGTCGTCCTTCCTTCAGCTCGGTCGAGCGTGGTTGCGTTTTCGCGGCCGATCGGCACCTTTCACCAGCCGGCCGTTCTTATACCCGCCACCGATCCGGTGGTTTCATCCCTTCCTGATGCCGAGGCTAGGCGCGCCCCCCACGCCGGTCAAGGCGGACACTCACAACCCCCCACCCCGATCCCACCCAGACCACTCCCCACCGTGGTCTACCCCCACCACCACTTAACCGGGCAAGCCCCAACCACACCCCCACCACCGCCGCGACCGCACTCCCACCCGCCTCCGCGGCTGCACACTCGCCGCGGTCAACCGGCCGCCTCCGCCTCGGTCCCCAAGGCTCCCGGCTGCCGCTCCTTCACACCCCCAGCTACCGGCTCTCTACCGTAGCCACAGGCGTTCAGCCTCTTCGCGGCCGCAGGCCCGCCACCAGCACGGCGACGAGCCTCACTGCCACCGCCCCAACGCTCACCTTGGTGGCCGAGCGGCCTCACGCCTACCGACCAACGGGCGCGGGCCTACCACCTGCGCACCCCGGGTCCCGCCGCTCGAGTTGCGGCAGGCCGTGTCCCGTGCCGCCGTGAGGCCCGCCGCCGGCGCCTCAGCTAGCTGTTCGTCCTGCCGTCCGACGTCTCCGACTGAGCCGTGCCCGCCGATGATCCGGCCGACGTGCCGGGAGTGGATCCGGGCGCCGTCTCACCGGACTGCGACGCGGGCTGAGATGTCTCGGCCGGCTCCGCCCCCGCCTGGCCTGGCGCTTCCCCTGCGTTTTGCTTGTCGACGAAGCTCCCGACCTTCTCCTGCGCCGAATCGACCTTGTCCGCGTACTTCCCGCCGGTCTGCTTGTCGATCAGATCGCCGGCTTTCTCGACTCCGGCTTTGATCTTGTCCGGGTTCTGCTTGACGACATTCCGGAGCCAGTTCTTCGCCTGTTCCTGGAAATCGTTCATTGCACCCTCCGCGGTGTCTGGGGCGGATCGACGGAAAATCCCAGCCTACGGACCGGCCCAAGTACCAGCCCTACTTCGGATAACACACCGTCACGCCGCACCCGTCAACGCCCCTCGCCGCAGCCCACCCCCGGAACGCCGTCACCCTGCGTGACAACAGGCTCGCTCGACACCCCCACAACAGCCGTACACCGTCTACCGTCCGTCGAGATGAGCCTTGGCAACCTCGGCCGGCGCGTGCACCAACCACGCGTCGAGCAACGCCTCCTCGAGTACCGCTTCAGACACCCGATCCAGCTGCACCAGCACAGCGGCGTACCCATTGAAATGCGGAATCGTGAAGAACCCGTCCTTCGCCCGCGCCGCGAGCACAGCTTCCTTCTCCGCGAGATCCTCGACCACCAACGCAAGAATCGGGCCGTCCGGCGGCGTCTCGTCCCCGAACCGTTTCACATCCGCCTTGCTGAACGGCCGCTCCCACGCGTACGCCTTCCCGCCGACCTTCCACGTCCGCATCCCATGCCGAGTGGCCTCCTCGGTCTCCGGCAACCCCGAGACCAACCGCTCCACATCACCCAGGCTCGTCATACCGCCCGACGCTACTCCCGCCCGGCGCCACTCCCTGCCCACAACCACGGCCCCACACACCGGTTGAACCCAGCCCGCACGTAGAACTCGGCAGCCTCCTCATCGACCGCCGACACAAACACAACTTCCGCCCCCGCCGGCCGCCAGCACCCTGGGCTCGGCCGCGTCACGAACGCCCGGCTGAAGAGCGTCGAGGTGAGGCTCCGGCTACAGCGCGACCCGGGGAGCGTCACCTGGTGGGCCTTCTCGCTCGACCGGTACAAGGATTCGATGGACATACCGGCGACTTGCGTACGGAGGCTCTGCCCCCCAGCACCCTCGCCTGGCGAGAATCTTTCTCCGTGACGAGTTGGGCTGGTGGTGGTGTGGCGCGAAGAATTACTCGGGCTCCAGGCCGGAGGAATCGAGGAGTGGGAACTCGTCGTGGCCGGCGTCGAGTTCCTGTTTGACGATGCTCATCGCGAGACCGCCCGAGTATCCCTTGCGCGCGAGCATGCCGACCAGCCGTCGCATCGCCACCTGCCGATCCAGCGAACGCATCGACCGCATCTTCCGCCGTACCAGCTCGCGAGCCGTCTGCTCTTCCTGCTGAGGATCCAGCTCCTCGAGCGCATCCCGCGCCAGCTGGTCGTCCACTCCGCGTCGCCGCAGCTCCTGCGCCAGTGCTCGCTTCCCCAGTCCGCGACCGCGATGCCGCGACTCCACCCACGCGTTCGCGAACGCGGCGTCGTCGATCAACCCGACCTCGGTGAACCGATCCAGCACCTCGTCGGCCACCTCGTCCGGTATCTCCCGCTCAGCAAGCACGTCGGCCAACTCAGCCCGCGTACGCGGCTGCCCCGTCAGCTTGTCCAGCAGAATCGTCCGCGCCACCGAGTACGGATCGCCTGCCTCCCCATCAAGCTGCGGATCCCCCGTCCCCTCAGGCTCATCCCCCACGGGCCGCTTCCCGCGCCGCCCAAATCCACCACCAACCCGGCGCCGCGCCAATCCCCGCCGCTCCCCGGCCGCCGCCCCACGAGGCCCCGCAGTCGGCGCTTCACGAGGCGCGACAGCCGACGCCTCGCCAGGCGCTGCGTCGGACGTCTCACGAGGCGCTGCACTGTGTGTCTCACGAGACGCCGCTGACGGCGCCTGGCGACCCGACTCCGTCGACGTCCCCATGGATCCTTCGGCACCCGAGCCGCCAGACGCCGCACCGGCCGCGCTGCGGTGAGACCCACGAGGCGCCACAGCCGACTCCTCACGAGACGCTGCGTCGCGCGTCTCACGAGACGCTGCGTCGCGCGTCTCACGGGACGCTGCGGTGTGCTTCTCGCGGGACGCCGTTGTCGAGGTCTGGCGACGCGGCTCTGTCGACGTTCCCCTGGATGCGTTGGTGCCCGCGTCGCCAGACGTCGCACCGGTCGCGCTGGGGCGAGACTCTTGTGCCCGGTCTGCTGAGGCGGCACCGGCAGAGGAACCCGACGACTCGCTAACAGATGCATCAGCCGCATCCGCCCACGGATCATCCGCCGGCCTCGAGCCTCGCCCAGCACCTTCAGCGGCCGTGCCCGCCCTTGGCCGCCGCTCGGCCGAAGGTGCGCCTGCAGGATCCGCCCACAGCCCGTCGCCAGGTCCGTCGGCAGATCCGTCGCCAGATCGATCGGCAGAGTGTCGAGTGACATCTTCGGCGAGTGCACCGACTGGCCGCCGTGCGTCGTCGGAAGCGTCGGCTAGATCTGCCCACAGGTCTTCGGCTGAGTTGCGCCGGTCACCTTCAGTGGGTGCGCTGTTCGGCTGTGACGAGCGGTCGTCTGCGAGTGGTGGCTTTGAGCGCCGCTTAGTGGTGGGTGCGTCCGTCGTCCTTGGGGGCCGCTCGAGCTTTGGTGCTGCGGCGGGCTCTGGTTGTTCATTGGCGGAGGCGGGCGCAGCGTTGTTGGCGGGGTCTCCCCATGGGTCGAAGGCGGCCGGTTTCCCGAGGGTGTCGCGCGAGGCGGGAGTAGATGAATCGCGCCGGATCGCGGGTGCTACTGAGCTGTTGGGCCAGGACTGGGAGTCGCGGCGTGGCGCGGGGATGTCGTCGGCGAAGGCTTGGGCTTCGGCTTGGCGGGCGGCTGCCTGGGCCTCGAACGTCTGGGCTGGACGCTCGTCCTCGTCGCCCCACGGGTCGGTTGGATTCGCAGCGGCAGGCCGCGACGGCGTACCGCGTCGGGCTGTTGTTGGAGCCTGCGGCTCGGCATCCGGCCGTGCGGAGGTCTGGCGAGAACCTCGTCTGCTTGAGCCGCTCGACGGCTCGTCCCAGGGGTCGACCGTGCCGACAGTTCGCCTGATGGAGCTGGTGCGTCGGCCGGTGCTCCGCTCTGTCTCCCCGCTGTCGAGGAAGTCGTCGGAGTCGTCCCATGCGTTGACAGGCTTCGCGCCACGACCTCGCGTACGACGTGTTCCTCGCCCCGCGCCGGCGGACGAAGTGTCGCCTTCATCAGCTGCAACATCGCCGCCACGCTCCGCGGACACCCGGCGAGCCGACGCTCGCTGGTACGACGGGCGCTCGGTGGAGGCCGCTGTGTCCGTGGAGTTCGCAGCCCCGGTCACGCCCTCGGCCAGAAGCTTGCGGGCCAGGGCGAGGCGTTCGTCGTGGGGTAGAGACAGCGCCGCGGGGGCAGCGTCGTCGGCAGCCGGTGGCTGCCGGGGGACGCTGCCGCCCGCGGAGGGGCGATCAGAAGTCGACATCAACCTCGGCCTTGGCGGCCTCGTCGGCCGGGGCGTCGAGCGTCGGGCCGATGCCCATCTTCTCCTTGATCTTCTTCTCCAGCTCGTTGGCCAGATCGGGGTTGTCACGCAGGAAGTTCCGTGCGTTCTCCCGGCCCTGGCCGAGCTGGTCGCTCTCATACGTGAACCAGGCGCCGGCCTTGCGGACGAAGCCCTGCTCCACACCGAGGTCGAGCAGGCTGCCCTCGCGGCTGATGCCCTGACCGTAGATGATGTCGAACTCGGCCTGCTTGAACGGCGGGGCCACCTTGTTCTTCACGACCTTGACGCGGGTCCGGTTACCGACCACGTCCGTGCCGTCCTTGAGCGACTCGATCCGGCGCACGTCCAGCCGCACCGACGCGTAGAACTTCAGCGCGCGACCACCGGTCGTGGTCTCCGGCGAACCGAACATGACGCCGATCTTCTCGCGCAGCTGGTTGATGAAGATCGCCGTCGTCCCGGTGCCGTTGACCGCACCGGTCATCTTCCGCAGCGCCTGGCTCATCAGCCGGGCCTGCAGACCGACGTGGCTGTCGCCCATCTCGCCCTCGATCTCGGCGCGGGGCACCAGCGCGGCCACCGAGTCGATCACGACGATGTCGATCGCGCCGGAGCGGACCAGCATGTCGGCGATCTCCAGCGCCTGCTCACCGGAGTCGGGCTGCGAGACCAGCAGCGCGTCGGTGTCGACGCCGAGCTTCCGCGCATACTCCGGGTCGAGGGCGTGCTCGGCGTCGATGAAGGCCGCGATCCCACCGGCCCGCTGGGCGTTCGCGACCGCGTGCAGGGCGACCGTGGTCTTACCGGAGGATTCCGGACCATAGATCTCTACCACCCGGCCGCGCGGCAGACCGCCGATCCCGAGCGCGATGTCGAGCGCGATCGAGCCGGTCGGGATGATCTCGATCGGTGCCTTGCCCTGCTCACCCAGGCGCATCACCGCACCCTTGCCGCACTGCCGCTCGATCTGCGTCAGCGCGGTCGCAAGCGCCTTCTCGCGATCGGCCGCCGCGCGCTCCGCACTCGCTGCACCCGCCATGTGACTGCCACCTGACCCATCTGATAATCGGGGCCGCCGGCCGGCCGCCCGAAGGAACTTCGTTGTCGCCAGAGAAGGTATTCGCCGCCACGGACAGTTTTCGCAGCCACTTCGAATCTGTGGACAACTCGGCCGTCCCGGCCACCTTCCGAGCACCAAAGTATCCCGAACACGTGTTCGAATCACAACTGACACGCCGAAGCTTGTCCGGGCAACCATCCTGACCCGGCCGATCCCTACTCTTGCGGGCGTGACAGACCGTCCCGACGTACCCGATTCCGCCGTGGTCCTCGCAATCAGCCGGGTGGAGTTCGGGATCGACATCGTGCTCGACGCGCTCCGCTCGCAGGACCCGTTCGGTATCCGCAGCTTCCTGACCGACTACTCCGACCAGGAGAAGCCCAACCTGGCCGAGAAGGGGCTGATCCTCGCGATCGACCGGCTGCTGCAGATGAAGGTGCCCGGCCACGACGAGTGGCCGACGCTCCCGCTGGCCGAGCGCTGCGACTGGTGGGTCGAGCGGCTGGGCGGATTCGCCGCGGTCGTCGCCGGACTCCCCCGGCTCAGCGGCGCGGCGGCGGACCGGCTGCCCATGAAGGACACCCTCGGCGCGGCGGTGCAGGCGATGGTGATCGGCGCGGTCTGCCGCGAGTACGGCGTGGAGGCGCACGCCGACCGGACGTCGATCATCATCCGGGTCCTCACCGACCGCCCGATCACGCCTGACGAGGTCCTCAAGTACGACGACCCGGAGGTCGCCGGCAAGGACGTCACGGAGCAACTGGGCCTCGACGAGGTGTCGAAGGACATGGGGCTGCGCAAGGGCGTGCGGCTGGTCTGGCGGCTCAGCAAGCTGTTCGGCGGGCTCAGCGAGGTGTTCGAGGAGCGTCCCCGCGGCAGCCTGGGCGCCCGGTTCGTCGGGAAGCTTCCCGGCGTCGGCGTGGTCGGCGGCTTCTTCGACGAGCGCAAGGGCATCAAGAAGGCGGCGTACGAGGCCGCGGACCTGCTCATCGCCAGCGGGTTCCGGGTCAAACCTCTCTGAAGCTGTCCCACGCCCGGGCCGGCTTGGGATGATCTGCGCATGAACGAGATCGTCATCGTGCAGCCGGACGAGACGTGGCCCGCGCAGTACGAGAAGACCGCACACGCGATCCGTGGACAGCTCGGCGAACTGGTCCAGCGGATCGATCACATCGGCTCGACCTCGGTCCCCGGGTTGCCGGCCAAGGACATCCTCGACATCCAGGTGACGGTGGCCACCGAACCCGAACTGGACGACGTCGCCGAGCGGATGGTCGCGGCGGACTGGGAACTCCGCCCGCCACGACGCGACCATCCAGTGCCGGGGCTGCCCGCGGACGACATCCACTGGGTGAAGCGGGTGCTGGTCGAGCCCATGTACCGGCGTCGGGTGAACCTGCACATCCGGGTCGCCGGCCGGGCCAACCAGCGGTACGCGCTGCTGTTCCGCGACTATCTGCGCAATCATCCGGAGACGGCACGCGCGTACGCCGTCTTCAAGCAGCACGCCGCCGCGCTCCGACTCGAGATCGGCGACTACGCCGACCTGAAGGACCCGGTCTGCGATCTCATCTATCTACCGGCCGAGGAATGGGCCGCCCGCACCGGATGGACCAGCTAGCGGGCGGCTCGAGTCGTTGCTCTGAGCATCAGCGCTCACTGGGCGGAAGGTTGAGGTGCGCCCACACGGCTCGCCACACCACCTTGGCGGCCTCACCGTCGGCCAGGGCCTCGACGACCGTGCGGCCGTCGAGCTCCTGAACCACCTGGGTCTCTGCCCAGGTCCGTGCATACGCGGGCCCGAGATGGTGATCCATCCGTGCCCAGAATTCCGTCAGTCTCATGCCTGCCCGTCGTTGTCCTTCGGGGGCTGACTCCACCCGCCCTGTTGCGGCGGCTGCTGGCCGTAGGGCGAACCCTGCTGCGGTTGACCAGGCTGCTGACCCTGTCCAGGCTGCTGACCCCAACCACCGGGAGCCTGCTGCTGCGGCGGCTGCGAGCCCCACTGTCCCTGCCCCTGCTGAGGCTGCCCAGGGTACTGCTGCGGACCAGGCTGCCCCGGCTGCTGACCGCCGTACGGCGGCTGGCCCTGACCGGGCTGTCCCTGACCGGGCTGCCCCTGCTGCGGCTGGCCCGGGTACTGGCCCGGCTGCCCGCCGTACTGACCTGGCTGGCCCGGCTGTCCGCCGTACTGACCGGGCTGACCCGGGTACTGCTGTCCGGGCTGGCCGTACTGCTGCTGGCCGTATCCGGGCTGCCCCGGGTACTGCCCCTGGCCGCCGTACGGACCCGGCTGGCCCGGGTACTGCCCAGGGAACTGCTGGCCGTAGCCCTGCGGGCCCTTCGCCTTCCGGCTGCGCAGCATGAAGAAGACAACCGCGGCGATCGCGAGCACCACGAGCACGATGATCAGGATCAGCGCCCACATCGGGAACCCGCCGCCGGCCTCGGAGGTCAGAGAGATCTTCCCCAGCTTGTCGATGCTGTCGTAGGTCGCCGTCCGGCCGCTGACGTTCGCACCGCTGTCGTGCTCGAGGATCTTGCCCGGCATGGTGATCTTGAAGTTCACGTCCGGCTGGCTGCCACCGGACGGCAGGTTGCTGCCCAGGTTACTGGCCTTGACCGTCACCGTGACCTTGTCGCCGTCCTTGGTGAAACTGACGCCGTCACCGCTCGAGCTGCCCATCTTGTCGAACGGCACGTTCTTGAAGGAGCAATCCGAGCCGACGTACTTGTCATCCTCGTACGACTTGCACTCGACGCCTTCGGTGGCGCCCGACTTGATGCTGCTCTCGATCTGCTGCCGGACCTTGTCGAGGGACTGGCCGCTGGACTGCAGCAGCTGCTTGTCCACCCCGATCTTCATGGTCCCCGAGACCGTCTCGTTCGACCCGACCTTCAGGTCGGCGTCGAGCTTGACGCACCCGGTCAGCCCGACCAGGCAGGCCACGACGACGAGGGCTGCACGTACGCGGTTCATCATGCCGTCGATCATTCCAGACGAAGGGGACAAGCTGTGCATCGGACGGAAAGCGTGTGCTCACGGTGGGCGACCGGACGGTTCGTGAAAACTGTCGGCAGGACCCGGCAAGATGGTCGGCGTGAAGAAGACCAGCGCGTTGAGCCGGTTCTCGCCCGCGACCCGGGCGTGGTTCGGCGACGTCTTCGAGGCGGCCACCCCGGCCCAGCTCGAGGCGTGGGACGCCATCACCGCGGGCCGGGACGCGCTCGTGGTCGCCCCGACGGGCTCCGGGAAGACGCTGGCGGCCTTCCTCTGGGCACTCGACCGGCTGGCGACGACGCCGCCACCGTCCGACCCGAAGCTGCGCTGCCGGGTTCTCTACGTGTCACCGCTGAAGGCCCTCGCCGTCGACGTCGAGCGGAACCTCCGCGCCCCGCTGATCGGCATCCGCGAGACCGCCCGCCGGCTCGGTGAGGCGCCGATCGACGTCGAGGTCGCGGTGCGATCGGGCGACACCCCGGCCGCCGAGCGGCGGCGGTTCGCGTCGCGGCCCTCCGACGTACTCATCACGACGCCGGAGTCGTTGTTCCTGCTGCTGACGTCGCAAGGCCGGGAGTCCCTGCGTGGCGTCGAGACCGTCATCGTCGACGAGGTGCACGCCGTCGCCGGGACCAAGCGCGGTGCACATCTGGCGCTGACCCTCGAGCGGCTCGATTCGCTGCTGCCGAAGCCGGCGCAGCGCATCGGTCTGTCCGCGACCGTGCGACCGGTGGAAGAGGTTGCGCGGTTCCTCGGCGGCGAGCGGCCGGTCACGGTCGTGCAGCCCAAGTTCACGAAGCAGTGGGACCTCAGTGTCGTCGTCCCGGTCGAAGACATGGCCGAGCTGGCCGCGACCGAGGTGGAGACCTCAGGGTCCGCGGCCGGGCCGCAACAGCACGCATCGATCTGGCCGCATGTCGAGGAGCAGGTCTTCGACCTGATCAGCCGGCACAGCTCCACGATCGTCTTCGCGAACTCGCGCCGCCTCGCCGAGCGCCTGACAGCCCGGCTGAACGAGATTGCCGCCGAGCGCGCCGAGCTGGAGCTGCCCGAGCTCGGCTCGCCGGCTCAGCTGATGGCGCAGTCCGGCGGATCACTTGCTGCGCCGCCGTTGATCGCGCGGGCCCACCACGGCTCGGTCAGCAAGGAGCAGCGTGCACTCATCGAAGCCGACCTGAAGTCTGGGCGGCTACCGTGCGTCGTGGCGACGAGCAGCCTGGAGCTCGGTATCGACATGGGCGCCGTGGATCTGGTCATCCAGGTCGAGGCGCCGCCGTCCGTCGCCAGCGGGCTGCAGCGCGTCGGACGCGCCGGTCACCAGGTCGGCGCCGTCTCCCGCGGCGTGCTGTTCCCCAAGTTCCGCGGCGATCTGATCGACACCGCCGTCGTCGTGCAGCGCATGCAGGACGGGCTGATCGAGAGTCTGCACATCCCCGCGAATCCGCTCGACGTGCTCGCGCAGCAGATCGTTTCGATCGTCGCGCTCGAGCCCATCGACGTCGACGACCTTTTTGCTCTGGTGCGACGCTGCGCCCCGTTCGCGACGCTGCCGAGATCGGCGTTCGACGGGGTGCTCGACATGCTGTCCGGCCGGTATCCGTCCGACGAGTTCGCGGAGTTGCGACCGCGGATCGTGTTCGACCGGGTGAGCGGTGAGATCTCCGGCCGGCCGGGCGCGCAGCGGCTCGCAGTGACCAGCGGCGGGACGATTCCGGACCGCGGGCTGTTCGGGGTGTTCCTGGTCGGCGAGTCGACGAACCATCGGGTCGGCGAGCTCGACGAGGAGATGGTGTACGAGTCGCGCGTCGGCGACGTGTTCACGCTCGGCGCGTCGAGCTGGCGGATCGAGGACATCACGCACGACCGGGTGCTCGTCTCCCCCGCTCCCGGTCAGCCGGGCAGGTTGCCGTTCTGGAAGGGCGACGCCGTCGGGCGACCGGCGGAGCTCGGCGCGGCGACCGGGGCGTTCGTTCGCAAGATGGCGTCGTTGCCGGCGGCCAAAGCGGTCGAGCGCGCGCGGACCGCCGGCCTGGACGAGTTCGCCGCCAACAACCTGGTCTCGTATCTCGCTGAGCAGCGCGACGCGACCAGCCGCGTGCCTGACGACGTGACGATCGTCGTCGAGCGGTTCCGCGACGAGCTCGGCGATTGGCGGGTCTGCGTGCATTCGCCGTACGGCGGTCAGGTGCACGGTCCGTGGGCACTGGCGATCGCCGCGCGGCTCCGGGATCGGTACGGGATGGACGCGCAGTCGGTGTCCGGCGACGACGGGATCGTGCTGCGGCTGCCGGAGACGGACGAGGCACCGCCTGGTGCGGATCTGGTCCTGTTCGATCCGGCCGACATCGAGGATCTGGTCACCAACGAGGTCGGCGGATCGGCGTTGTTCGCGGCGCGGTTCCGCGAGTGTGCGGCGCGGGCGTTGTTGCTGCCACGCCGCAACCCGGGGCGTCGATCACCCCTGTGGCAGCAACGGCAGCGCGCCTCGCAGCTGCTGAGTGTGGCCAGCAAGTTCGGCTCGTTCCCGATCGTGCTCGAGACGCTGCGCGAGGTCCTCCAGGATGTATACGACCTGCCGGCGTTGAAGGATCTGCTGACCGGGATCGAAGAGCGCCGGATCTCGGTCGTGGAGGTCGAGACACCAGAGGCATCACCCTTCGCGAAGTCGTTGCTGTTCGGCTATGTGGGCGCCTTCATGTACGAGGGCGACAGCCCGCTCGCGGAGAAGCGCGCCGCCGCGCTCGCGCTGGACCAGAGCCTGCTGGCGGAGCTGCTCGGGCGGACCGAGCTGCGAGAGCTGCTCGACGCGGAGGTCGTGCTGCGGACCGAGGCCGAGCTGCAACGCCTGGCCGAGGATCGTCGAGCCCGCGACGCCGAGGGCTTGTTCGACGTACTGCGGATCGTCGGCCCGCTGTCGTTGCCGGAGGCAACCCAGCGGTGTGTCGACGGTTCGGACGCGGAGTCCTGGCTGACGTCGCTGGCCGCGGCGCGTCGCGTCGTACGGGTGCGGATCGCGGGCGAGCACAGATGGGCTGTCGTCGAGGACGTCGCCCGGTTGCGCGATGCCCTCGGTGTGCCGCTGCCACCTGGGGTCGCGGAGGCACACGCCGAGCCGGTCGCCGATCCGCTCGGCGACCTTGTGTCGCGGTATGCGCGGACGCACGGACCGTTCCGCGCGATCGATCTGGCGACGCATCTGGGGATCGGAGTCGCCGTCGTCACGGACACGCTGCGTCGGCTGAGTGCGGCCGGTCGAGTCGTCGAGGGTGAGTTCCTGCCGGGCGGGATCGCGCTCGAGTGGTGCGACAGCGAGGTGCTGCGCCTGTTGCGCCGGCGCTCACTTGCCGCGTTGCGGAAGGAGGTCGAGCCGGTCGATCCGTCTGCGCTGGCGCGATTCCTGCCGGCCTGGCAAGGGATCACAAGCAGTCGCGGCCGCGGGTACGACGTGCTGCTCGGCGCCGTCGAGCAACTCGCGGGATGCGCGGTTCCGGCGTCGGCGCTCGAGTCGATCGTGTTGCCGTCGCGCGTCCCCGGGTATCAGCCGTCGATGCTGGACGAGCTGACGGCGACCGGTGAAGTGGTGTGGGCCGGCTCAGGTTCGCTGCCGGGGACGGACGGATGGGTGTCGCTTCATCTCGCGGACAACTGCGACCTGACATTGCCCGACCCGGATCCGGCCTTCGAGCTCGGCGAGACCCATCAGGCCGTCCTCGACGCGTTGTCCGGCGGCGGCGCGTTCTTCTTCCGCCAACTGAGCGACGTCGTCGGATCCCGCTCGGGTGTGGTGGAGGACGAGACGCTGGTGACCGTTCTCTGGGACCTGGTGTGGGCGGGGTATCTGACGAACGACACCCTCACGCCGGTCCGGTCGCTCGTCGGCGGCGGCCGAGGCAGTCATCGGACACGTCGTTCCACTCCACGTGCGCGTCCTGGGCGACCGCTTCGACCTGGGCGTCCCGCGATGCCGTCACGGAGTGGTCCGCCCACCGCGGGCGGCCGATGGTCGTTGCTCCCCGAGCGGAGCTCCGACGCGACTAGGCGCGCCCACGCCGCGGCGGAGACGCTGCTCGATCGCTACGGCATCGTGACGCGAGGTTCGGTGATCACCGAGCGGACGCCGGGCGGGTTCGCGGCCGTCTACAAGGTGCTGAGTGCGTTCGAGGAGTCCGGTCGATGTCGCCGCGGGTACTTCGTCGCTGGGCTGGGTGCCGCACAGTTCGCGTTGCCCGGCGCCGTCGACCGGCTACGGGCGCTCGCTGAGCTGCCGACGCCGGCCAAACCTGACGGACCGTTCGGTCCACCGGGGCGCTTCGGCCCTGGCGGTTCCCGGGCAGGCGGCCGCAAGGACGAGGAGCTAACCGCGCGCGCCGTCGTACTGGCTGCGTCCGATCCAGCGAATCCCTACGGCGCGGCGCTGCCGTGGCCTGAGCGAGAGAGTGCCGGCGGACATCGTCCGGGCCGGAAGGCGGGCGCGTTGGTCGTGATGGTCGACGGGCAGCTGATCGTGTACGTCGAGCGTGGCGGCCGGACGGTGCTGAGTTTCACCGAGGATCCGGACCTGCTCCAGCCAGCCGTGGACGCGTTGGCGTTGGCGATTCGGGACGGTCAGCTCGGCAAGCTCAGTGTGGAGACAGCCGACGGCGAGCAGGTCCGGCATACGGCGTTCGGCGACGCGTTGGCCAAGGCAGGGTTCCACGCAACGCCGCGCGGCCTGCGGCTGCGGGCCTGAAGTAGCGAGTCATGCCTGAAGGAGACACCGTCTGGCGGGCCTGCAAGCGACTGAACCAGGCGCTTGCCGGCCAGGTGCTCGTTCGCACCGATTTCCGCGTGCCGTCGCTGGCGACGACCGATCTGAGCGGGCGGACAGTGGCGGAGGTGGTTGCGCGCGGCAAGCACATCCTGATGCGGCTCTCCGGTGGGGTCACGGTGCACAGCCACTTCCGGATGGACGGTAGCTGGCATCTCTATCGACCGGGTGAGCGATGGCGTGGCGGGCCGGGCCACGAGATACGCGCGGTTCTCGAAACGGAAGCCTGGACTGCCGTTGGATACCGCCTTCCGGTGCTCGACCTGGTCGCCACCGACCAGGAAGACAGCGTCGTCGGGCATCTCGGCCCCGATCTCCTGTCGCCGTCGTTCGACCGGGCGACCGCGATCGCGAATGTCGAGTCCGATGCTGGGCGCACGATCAGCGAGGCCTTGCTGGACCAACGCAACCTCGCCGGGATCGGCAACTTCTACCGCACCGAAGTCTGCTTCCTGCTCGGCCTGCACCCGCGGCGTCCGGTGGCGGAGGTCGATGTCCCCGCCGCGGTCGACCTGAGCCGGAAGCTGATGAAAGCGAACGTACGCAACGTCGCGCAGGTCAGCACCGGCATCGACCGGCCGGGACAACGCTCATGGGTGTTCGAGCGCGCCGGGAAGCCCTGCCGCCGGTGCGGCACGACGATCCTCACCGAGATGCTCGGCGAGCCGACCCGGGAACGAGTCACCTACTGGTGCCCGGCCTGCCAGCCCGAGACGTGACCTCTCCGTCGTGGGAATGCCCTGTGGACAACTCCTCCGACGGGATCGAACACGGATACCTTCTCTGACGCATCGAACAAATGTTCGAGCGAGAGGAGAAGGCGATGTGCGACCAGTGTGGCGGGCTGACCGACGAGCGGTACTCGCGGCAGATCGAGCGGAACATCCAGACGTACGGGTGGACGATGCAGTTCGTCGAGGGCGACGGCGACCGGAACCCGGCCTTCGGGTACACACTCGGCCTCAGCCTGTACCGGCATCCGGAGATCATCGTTTTCGAGCCTGAGCCGTGTCACGCCTATCTCGGGCTCAAGCCGCTCGCCTGGGCCGTGATGGACGGCGCGACGTTCGACGAGGGCGACGACCTGTCGGAGCTGTTCCCGCCCCCACACACAGCCGAGCTGCTCCGGTTTCCGGACTCAGCGTTGCACCTGTTCACCGCCAACGCGATGTTCCGGCAGCCTGGGCAGCCGTCGTTGCCGGCCCTGCAGCTCGTGTGGCCGGGACGCACAGGCCTGATCCAGCCGCCCAGCAGTAGTCCTGGTCCCGACGGAGACGGGCGATGACCAGGTCAGGCGGCGGAGGCGACGACCTCGGTCTCGATGGCCGGGTGCGCCAGCACCAGAGCCTCTTCCCGCGCCAGATCCTCGCTCACCTCGGCGAAGACGGTCGACAGCGGCACGTCCAGCGCCATACAGATGGCCGCCAGCAGCTCACTCGAAGCTTCCTTCTGACCGCGCTCGACCTCGGACAGGTAGCCGAGGCTGACCCGTGCGTCGGCGGAGACCTCGCGCAGAGTGCGCCCCTGGCGCAGCCGCTTACGCCGCAGTACGTCGCCCAGCAGGCCACGAACCAGCACCATGAGGTTTCTCCCTTCCGCCTGTCCGGCCGTACCTACTCGCACGGTAGCTCGGCCGTAGGAACCAACGGTACCTGTTGCTCGGTCACTACTTCTCGCAATGTCCACCTTCGGTGCGCCGTGCCAGTCTGCCTTACCTGTCCCCATGCTGGTCCCAACACCCCGTTCAGTCGAGATCTTCCGTCACAACTTCTGCCCCGAGTTCCAGGACGGCCTGCACACTCCCCCTGCGGACGGCTGTCCGATCGCCGCTCAACTGCAGCTTCCGCACCTGCAGGGAGCTCGGCCCGGCCGCTGCGACGTACACCGTGCCGGCTTCGATACCCGCCTGCGGGTCCGGACCGGCCACACCTGTCGTCGCGAGCCCGTAATCCGCCCCCAGACGCTCCCGCACACCGGTGGCCAACGCTGCGGCCGTGTCCGGGTGCACCGGCCCCACAGCAGCCAGCATATCCTCCGGCACACCCGCGAGCTTGGCCTTCAGGTCAGTCGCGTAGACCACCACGCCGCCCCGATACACAGCCGACACCCCCGGCACATCCGTCAGAACCGCCCCGACCATCCCCCCTGTCAACGACTCAGCCGTGGCCAGTGTCACGCGATGTTCCAGCAAGAGCTCCACCAATCGGCCAACCGCCGCCTCAACTGCGTCTCCGGCCACGCCCACCTCCGACTCTCGATCCACACCGGCGCTCCAGTGCCATCAGCCAACACCACACCCACTACCCCACATCGCACACCATGCCCCTCGTGGTGTGTCGACGGTGACGGTGGGTGCGCGTTCGGCTAGTAGCCGGCTGTGGCGATGCGTTCGACCAGGGGTTCGAGGTCGGCGGTGAGTTGGTCGATCTCGTGCGGCTGCAGGCAGTCGTACGCGGGGGCGGCGAGCGCGTCCGTGAGGGCCTCGATGCGGTTCCTCGTCTCGCGGCCGGCAGGCGTGAACTTGCCTTCTGCGTCCACGAGGCCGCGTTTGCGCAGGCCGTCCACAACCGCCTCGAGCTGAGCCGGCGTCAGCGGGTCAAGCCGTCCGTAGTCGGCCGGGGCCATGCCCCAGTCGAGCGCCTGCAGCACGTGGGCTTCCTGGCCGTCGATGCCTTCGGACACCAGCGCCGCGACATGGCCGTTGCCGCGGTGCTCGCGGAGGAGCGTGGCCGCGTGCCAGAGGCGGGTGAGCGGCTCGTCCGGCACCGGGAGCGACCGTAGGGCGGCGTACAGGATCCGTCCTCCCATAGGGGCGTTCATCGCTGCGCGGATCGCGAGGTCCGCGGCGCGGGCGACCGCCGGCGTGTCGGCGAGGTCACCCAGGATGCGCCGTAGTGCCGCGACACATCCTTGGCGGTGGGCCTCGAGTGCTGCCTCGGGCGTTGCGACGGCCCAGCAGGCCGGGATGCAGGCGGCGACCTCGCCAGGGGCGAAGTTGTAGAAGAGCGCGTCCACGACTTCGGCAGGTACCCGGCCCAGTGGGGCGGATCGTGCGGCGAAGTATCCGGGCCAGTAGCCCTCATACCCGAGGGCCTGGAGCGCTTCGTTCGGCTCGTCGGACATGTAAGCGACCAGGTGCAGCGGTTCCAGCAGCTCGTTCCCGAGCCGACGCGCGACGGCGGCCGGCGTGGCGAGTGCTAGTGAGGCGGTGCGGGTGTCCAACATGCTGATCTCCGGAGGTTGAAGCGACCGGCCCGTTGCTGGTCTCTCACAGTGGCTACGAAGACGCTCGTCCTGATCCGACACGCTTGAGGAAGTCTCACGGCACCCTGTCTCGCGCAGTTACGAGATTGGTCGTATTGGGGGCAGGCGGCGCGGGCGTGACTAGACTCGCTCGGATGCCGAAGTCGACTGCTGGAAGCGCGAAGAGTGGCGGTCGTGGGCGTACGCTCGCGCAGACATATCGACGGTTCGGTGAGGTCGACGCGCCGAAGATCTCACCGGTGTACGCGCAGATCGCGATCGCGCTGAGTGAGTCTGACGAAGCGCTGCGGGTCATCGAGAGCGCCTCTCCACGCGGCCGGCGTCCGGCGGGGATCCTCGCCGCACTTCACTACTTCGCCCTGGCCGGCCAGGCCCCCGAGCTAGTCGCCGCCTTCGCCAGCACCGCAGTTCACCCCAGCGCGCCGGGTACGGAGGTTGGTCGGGTGGCTGTGGGGGTGGTGGGGCGGTTGGGAGAGGCTCTCGTGGAGGTTGCCTCGGGGCGGAAGGTGTTGGGGGACGAGGGTGGACGGCATGCCTTGGTGTACCCGGCTGTTGCTGAGGTGGCGCGGCGGGTGGGGGCGGAGTCGGTCGGGTTGGTCGATGTGGGGCGGTCGACTGGGCTGAATTTGACTGTTGATCGGGTGGGGATCGCGTACGGGAACGGGCAGTCGTTGGGTGATCCGGGGTCGGCGGTTCAGGTGTCGGCTTCGGTTGTGGGTGAGGGGCGGGTGCCGTCTCTGGGTATGCCGGAGATTGGGGCTCGGGTGGTGGTTGATGCGGATCCGGCTGATGTGACGGATGCGGATGTGGCGCGGTGGCTACGGGCGTGTGTGCCGCCGGATCAGGTGGAGCGAGGGGCGAGGCTCGAGGCGGAGTTGGCTTTGGCGACGGCGGCTCCCCCGTTGCTTGTCCAGGGTGACGTTGTCGACGTTCTTCCGGACGCGATCGGGTCGGTGCCGGACGGCGTACTGCCGGTGGTGATCACGACCTGGGCGTTGTCCGGTCTGGATCTCGAAGGGCGGTTGCGTTTCCTGCAGCGGCTGGACGAGGCGGCGACCCGGCGGCCGGTCGCGTGGGTGTCGGTCGAGGGGGTCGGGGTCGCGCCGGCGATCCCGACGTTCGGCGACCGGCGGGCTTCCGGCCACAGCATTCTCGGGCTGGCGGTGCTCAATCACAGCTCACTCCACGCCACCGCAGTCGGCCGCTGCTGGCTCCGCGGCGAAATGCTCACCTGGCTGGCCGAGTCGTAAGCCCACTGACCGCCGTCAGCCCGCTGGCCGAGTCTTGAGCCGACCGTGAGAGCTCTTGAGCCTGCTGGGCGAGTCCTGAGCCCAGCCCTACCCCGTCGGCCCCCTGGATCGCACCGACGCCTTGCCCAGCTCCCCTGCGCTGGCCGGCCCGCGGGTCAGACCGGTCCCTAGGTCCGACCATCCCCGGCCTGACCAGCCTTCGGTCCGACAGATCCGTAAGCCCACGATCCCGGCGGTCACGCCGTAGCAGTTCCACACCTGCCTGGGAGTCTGCGCCTGTCGCCCCCGGCGCGCGGTACACGAACAATCCCCGGCAGCACGCCGTACCCACACACCGGAACCCCCGGACCGCGCACCTGTCGCCCGCGGCACGCCGTACGCGAACAGTCCCCGCCAGCACGCCGTACCCGGACGCACCGGAAGCCCAGGACCGCGCCCCTGTCGCTCGCAGCACGCCGTACGTGAACAGTCCCAGGCAATACGCCGTGCCCGTCCAGACCGGGTTCCCCGGCGGCACGCGTTGTTTGCTGCCGCCGTGTGCGAACAGTCCCCGGCAGCGCGCCGTACCCCACGCGCCGGAACCGTCGGACCGCGCACCTGTCGCTCAGGGCACGCCCGCGCGGCTAGGGCCCGGCGGTACGCCGTACCCGTCCGCACCGGGTTCCCCGGCGGCACGCGTTGTTTGCTGCCGCCGCGTGCCAACAGGTCCCGGCAGCACCCCGCCCGGGCGCATGGGAGCCACCAGACCGCGCACCTGTCGCCCGCGCACGCCGTACGCGGGCAGAGCCCGGCGGTGCGCCGCACCCGTCCGCACCAGGTTCTCCGGCGGCACACGCCATGCTCGCTGCCGCCGCGTGCGAACAGTCCCAGGCAGCACCCCATACCCGGACGCATCGGCACCCCGGACCGCGCACCTGTCGCCCCCGCGGCATGGCGTACACGGGCAGGGCCCGGCCGTACGCCGTACCCGTCCGCACCGGGTTCCAGGGCGGTGGGCTGCGCGCCATGTGCGGGCAGTTGTCGGCGGCGCGGTGAGCCGTGTTCGGCGGTTATGGGAGGGGGCGTTTGGCTGCGGCTCTGAGGCGGAGGGCTCGGAGGAGGTAGTCGAGGCCTGTGATGAGGGTGACCAGGACGGCGGCGGCCATGATGATGACGGCGGGCCAGTGGATCAGGGCGACGTCTTGCCATGGGAGGAGGTAGAGGCCCAGGGCGATGGCTTGGAGGACGGTTTTGAGTTTGCCGCCGCGGCTGGCGGGCATGACGCCGTGGCGGATGACCCAGAAGCGGAGGAGGGTGACGCCCCATTCGCGGACCAGGACGACGACGGTGACCCACCACGGGAGTTCGCCCAGATACGAGAGGCCGATGAACGCGGCGCCGGTGAGGGCCTTGTCGGCGATCGGGTCGGCGATCTTGCCGAAGTTGGTGACCAGGTTCCAGCGCCGGGCGATGTCGCCGTCGAAGCGGTCGGTGACGATGGCGACGACGAACGCGGCGGTGGCGAGCAGCCGGTCGCCAGTGCCCTCGCCGCCGTCGCGGAGCAGAAGCCAGACGAACAGCGGTACCAGGACCAGCCGCAGGACCGTGAGCGCGTTCGGCAGGTTCCAGGCGCTGGGCGCGTGGAGTGGACCGCCGGCGGCGCCCGGTGCCGGGTTCGTCGGGGGGTTGCTCACGCGGTCAGGTTAGCTGCCGGACGGCCGCTTGGGGTGCTCACGAGTGCCGCGAACTCGGCGATCAGGTCAACACCGTCGCTCGCGACGACCTTCGCGGACACCAGATCGCCCACCCGTACGCCGTCCGGAAGGCCGGTCAGCGTGGTGATTCCGTCCACCTCCGGGCCCTGGTGCGCGGCCCGTCCCTCGGCCGACTGCCCGGAGGCCGACTCGGCAGCGTCCGACCCCGAGGCGTCCGACCCGGCGGTGCCCGACGCCGAGGCGTCCGACCCAGCAGCGTCCAACCCCGAGGTCTCCGACCCGGCAGCGTCCGAAGCCGAGGTGTCCGAACCCGAGGCGTCGGAGGCGTCGTCGAGGGATTCGACCAGGACCTCGACGAGTTCGCCGATGCGGGACTCGGCGCGCGAGGAGGTCAGGTCCTCGGCCAGGCGGGTGACGCGGTCCAGGCGGGCGGCGATGGTGTCCTCGTCGAGCTTGCCGTCGTACGTCTCGGCCTCGGTGCCGTCCTCGTCGGAGTAGCCGAAGACGCCGATCGCGTCCAGGCCGGCGCGGGAGAGGAAGTCGCAGAGGATGTCGACGTCCTCCTCGGTCTCGCCCGGGAAGCCGACGATGACGTTGCTGCGGATGCCGGCGGTGGGTGCGGCCGCGCGGACCTGGGCGATGAGCTCGAGGAAGCGTTCGGAGTCGCCGAAGCGGCGCATGCGGCGCAGCAGCGGGCCGGAGGCGTGCTGGAAGGACAGGTCGAAGTAGGGCACGACGCCGGGGGTGCCGGTCATCGCGGTGATCAGGGTGGGGCGCATCTCGGCAGGCTGCAGGTACGAGACGCGCACTCGGGTGATGCCTGCGACCTGGGCGATCTCGCCGATCAGGGTCTCCAGGAGGCGGAGGTCGCCGAGGTCCTTGCCGTAGGAGGTGGAGTTCTCGGAGACGAGGAAGAGTTCGCGTACGCCGTTCTCGGCGAGCCACTCGGCCTCGCGGAGCACCTCGCCCGGGCGGCGAGACACGAAGGCGCCCCGGAACATCGGGATCGCGCAGAACGCGCAGCGGCGGTCGCAGCCGGAGGCTAGCTTCAGCGGGGCCATCGGGCCGCCGTCGAGGCGTCGGCGCATCACGCGGGGGCCGCTGGCGGGGGCGGTCGCGAGGTCGGGGGCGTCGATCTTCAGCTCGTCCGGGGCACCGGTGACGAAGCGTCCCTTGAGCTCGCCAGGAGCGCTCGGGCCGGCGCCGGCCGGCCGGAGCTGCTCGGGGATGTGCGAGCCCACAACAGCAGCCCGCCCGGAGGCGGAGCCCCCAGAGGCGGCCGAGCCGGTGCCGGGAGTCCCGGCGGTGGCGGCCCCGGACGCAGCAGTCCCAGACACGGCAGTCCCAGAGGTGGCGGCCCCGGAGGTGGCGGCCTCGGACGCGGCAGTCCCGGACTGCGCAGTACCGGAGGCACCGGCCGCGGAGGCACTGGTCCCGGCGGAAGCGGTCCCGGCGGAAGCAGTCCCGGCGGCACCGGTTCCGGCGGCAGCGGTGCCGGTTGAGGCGTCGGGGGTTGTGTCGCCGTGGCCGGGGATGGCTACGCCGGGAGTGGTGTGCCGGTCGGCGGGGGCGAGTGGGAGGAGTTTGCGGCGGTCGCGGGGTACGTGGGGCTGGTGCTTGGCGCCGGAGAGGATGCTGCGGAGGCGGTCCGAGATGTCGGCGTAGTCGTCGAAGCTGAGGATCGCGTCCGTCTCCGGGAGGGCCTCGGCGAGTTGTTCGCCGTACCGCTCGGCGAGGCAGCCGACCGCGACGACGGCCTGCGTGCGCCCGGACTCCTTGTAGTCGGCGGCCGCGAGCAGCGTGTCGACGGAGTCCTTCTTGGCGGCCTCGACGAAGCCGCAGGTGTTCACCACCACCGTGTCCGCCTCGGCGGCGTCGTCGACGAGGCGGAATCCGCCGGCTTCGAGCCGGCCGGCCAGTTCCTCGGAGTCGACATCGTTGCGGGCACAGCCCAGCGTGACCAGGGCGACGGTGGTGGGTGGCGTAGTCATCCCGACGAGTATGACGCGCTGTGCACGTCCCTACCTAACTCAGCAGCTTCAGGACCCGGTGCCGGAGGTCTTGCTGAGGGTGCCGTCCGGGTGGGCGGTGAAGCGGTAGAGCTTGGTCGGGATCTGCTTGCCGTTCAGCACGACGACGAGGTTGGCGGGGTTGCCCACTGTCACCCGGATGTCGCCGGAGCTGGTGACGGACTGCGCGATGCCGGGGCCGAGGCGGCCCTGGAACAGGCGGCGGTTCTTCTTGTCGCGGACCGTCAAGTACGTGCCGTTGCCCTTCGCCGTCAGCGTCAGCGAGGTCTTCAGCGCCGGCGGCTTCGCCGAGGTCGGCGTCTTGGTGGGCTGAACGCTCGGCTGCGGCGTCGGCTTCGGGGTCGGCGTCGTGACCGTCGCGGTGGCGGTCGCGGTCTTCGACGCGTTGGCCTCGATGTCGCTGGGCAGGGTGAACAGGCGCACCATCCCCCAGCCCATCAGGATGACCAGGATCGCGCCGACCAGCAGTGCCCAGCGCGGCCTCGCCGGCCGCAGCGTCGGGGCCTTGACCGCGGCGCGCTCCTCGCGGCGGGACTTCTCCTCCTCGACGGCGTGTTCGGCGTCGAAGGCGGCGAGCAACGGGGCGGGGTCGGCCTTGACCACGCGGGCGATCGACCGGATGTGCCCGCGGGCGTAGAAGTTCCCGCCGCAGCGGGAGAAGTCGTCGGCCTCCATGGCGATCAGCAGCCCGGATCTGATTCGGGTCGCAGCGCTCAGCTGCTCGATCGTCATGTCGGCCCGCTCGCGGGCCGCCGTGAGATCGCTGCCGATGCTCACCTCGCCACCACCCTCTCGTTCGTCGCCCTGTCCCCCGGACGGGCTGTGCTCGCCGACGGCAGTGCCGCGGACATCATCTCAACGGCCCTCGCCCGACGGAGTCACGGACGAGTCAGAGTTGTTCCCTGACCGGACATCTCGCATCGGCCAGCATGTGCAGCGCCTGCACCACTTCCCCGTTGGACGGCCGGGCCGTCAACCCGAACGGTATCGCGAGCGAGGACCCTGTCAGGCGCCGGTTGGCATCAGTCGTCTTGCGGGTCGAACTCGGCATCGCGCCGAGGATCGGCCCGGGATCCTGCAGATGTACGGCGATCCGCCCGTCGTCGAGCGGATGCCGCCGCTGCAGCACCGTCACCTCTTCGATGTCCTCCCAGCGGGTACCCACCCACTCGCTGCCGATCCGCAGCCGAATGCCGACGTCGTCGGCGACCAGCATCTCCCCCACCGTCAGCGCGCGGGCGCACACCAGCGCCAGCACCGCGAACGCCGCGGCCGCGAGCCAGCGCAGGACGCCGGTCGGGCTGGTGGATCCCGACGCCGCGAAGCCGATCGCCACCAGCGCCGCGCCGACGGCGAGTCCGCCGTGCACCTTCTGGGAGGCCCGGACGGTGAACGGCGTGGGCTCGGGATCGACGTCGAATCGTTCCTGCCTGGGCAGTGCGCTCGCGGCGGTCACGGTGTCACTCTCCTCGGAGGGTGGTGATGAAGTCCTCTAGGTCGTCGGGCTTGACCAGGACGTCCCTGGCCTTGGAACCCTCACTGGGACCGACGACGCCGCGGCTCTCCAGGATGTCCATCAGCCGGCCGGCCTTGGCAAAACCGACGCGGAGCTTACGCTGCAGCATCGACGTGGAGCCGAACTGGGTGGAAACGATGAGTTCCGCCGCCTGCACCACGAGGTCCAGGTCGTCGCCGATCTCGTCGTCGAGGTCCTTGCTCGGGCCGGGCGCCGCGGTGACGTCCTCGCGGTAGGTCGGCTGCAGCTGCTCCTTGCAGTGCTCGACCACGGAGCGGATCTCGGCCTCGTCGACCCACGACCCCTGGATACGCATCGGCTTGCTCGCGCCCATCGGCAGGAACAGGCCGTCACCCTGACCGACCAGCTTCTCCGCACCCGGCTGGTCGAGGATGACGCGGCTGTCGGCCAGCGACGACGTCGCGAACGCCAACCGGGACGGCACGTTGGCCTTGATCAGACCGGTGACGACGTCCACCGACGGCCGCTGCGTCGCGAGCACCAGGTGGATGCCGGCGGCGCGGGCCAGCTGGGTGATGCGGACGATCGAGTCCTCGACGTCGCGCGGCGCGACCATCATCAGGTCGGCGAGCTCGTCGACGATCACCAGCAGATACGGGTACGGCGTGAGCACCCGCTCGCTGCCCGGCGGCGGCTTCACCTTCCCGCCGCGGACCGCCTTGTTGAAGTCGTCGACGTGGCGGAAGCCGAAGGCCGCCAAGTCGTCGTAGCGCATGTCCATCTCGCGGACGACCCACTGCAGCGCCTCGGCCGCCTTCTTGGCGTTGGTGATGATCGGCGTGATCAGGTGCGGGATGCCCTCGTAGTTGTTCAGCTCGACCCGCTTGGGGTCGACCAGGATCATCCGCACCTCGTCGGGCGTGGCGCGCATCAGGATCGACGTGATCAGCGAGTTGACGAACGACGACTTGCCCGAACCGGTGGCGCCGGCCACCAGCAGGTGCGGCATCTTCGCCATGTTCGCGACGACGAACCCGCCTTCGACGTCCTTGCCGAGTCCGGCCACCATCGGATGGTGGTCGTTGCGGGCGGTCGCGGACCGGATCACGTCGCCGAGGCTGACGGTCTCCTTGTCGGTGTTCGGGATCTCGATACCGATCGCGGACTTGCCCGGGATCGGCGACAGGATCCGGACATCGGCCGACGCGACGGCGTACGCGATGTTCTTGGACAGCGCGGTGACCTTCTCGACCTTGACCGCGGAGCCGAGCTCGACCTCGTAGCGGGTGACTGTCGGGCCACGGGTGTAGCCGGTGACCTGGGCGTCGATGCCGAACTGCTCGAACACCTCGGTCAGCCGGTCGACGACCTGGTCGGAGGCCTTGGTGCGTGCCTTGTGCACCGAGCCGGGCTTGAGTATCTGCCCGTCCGGCAGCGTGTAGGTGATGTCGCCGGAGAGGCTGAGCTGCTCGACCCGCTGTGGCAGCGGCGTGTGCGGCGGCGGCTCCGGGGCCGGCGCGGGCGGCTTGCTCACGGGGTCAGGCGCCTCGAAGGCGGGTTCGACAGCGGCGGCAGCGCTCTCATCGCTGTCGACGTCGTACGCGTCGTCCTCCGGCGGCTTCGCCTTCTTGCGGCCGCGCTTCGGGCCTTCCGCGAGCACCGGAGAGTCGTACGGCTTGACCGTCGGCTCGCCGTCCTCGTCGAGCTCGGCCTTCGCACGCCGCTGCTTGCGGGTCAGCCGGACGGTGTCGTCGGTCGGGGCGGCGGCCACGGACGGAGCGTCCTCGGGCAGCTCGGTGCGTCCCATCAGTACGTCGAACGCCGCGCGGAACCGCAGCGGGATCGCGTACACCGGCGTGCCGGTGACCACCAGCGCGCCGAAGATCGACAGCAGGACGAGCAGCGGCGCGGCGACGTACTGCGTCAGCAGGTCCGACAGGAACGACGAGATGAAGTACCCGATCGCGCCGCCGGCGTCACGCAGCGGGCCGTCGGCCGGGTTGCTGGGGCGCGGCAGGCCGTTGGCGATGTGGATCAGGCCGAGGACGCCGAGGCACACCGCGGTCCACCCGATGACCTGTCGTCCGGCGGGGCCGTTGCGGTCGGGGTGACGCAGGGTGCGGATCGCGATGACGACCAGCATCAGCGGCAGCGCCCAGCCGAGCATGCCGATGCTGCCGCCGACGACAGTCCGGACGCCGTTGCCGACCGCGCCCGGGAGGTCCCACCAGATCGCGGCGGCCACGACGACCGCCAGACCGATCAGGAACAGGCCGGCGCCGTCCCGGCGGTGCTCCGGCTCCAGGTCGCGAGCGCTGTGACCGATGCCCCGCACCATGCTGCCGAGCAGGTGCGCGATGCCGATCCAGATCTTCACCACCCCGCGGCCGAGCGCGAGCATGGCGGCCGCGAACGGGCCCGGTCCGCTGTTTTTGGGCGTGCTGGTCCGCGCGGGGGGGGGTGCACCCCCGCGCGTCGTTCGCTGCCCCCGCGTCGGGGCGCCAG